>JALGVA010000098.1 GCA_029820295.1 Candidatus Zipacnadia bacterium | reverse complement strand
TCCCGTCCTGCGGACGGACCTGCGCGCGCCTCGCCGGTGGCGGCGCGACCTTGCGCCTCCCTGCGGTCGGCACGGCGTCCGCGCCGCTGCGCCGTCGGCGCTCGCGGGCGCAGGAGGGCACGACTGCGACGGATGTCGTTGGGAGAGATGACTCGCGCCTTCGTGGCGGCGGTCCGTTGGCCGGCCAGGCAGGAGCGCAACGAGCCACCGGCGTTCGTCGCCGGTGGCTCGTGAGTTGGCTTGGTGAGGGTAGCCGGGCTTAGTGTACCGCGGCGTTGGTGGCGGTGTTGGTCGGGGTGGCGCCGTGCTCGGCGGCGAAGCCCGCCAGCGCGTTCCAGATCAGGTGCGCCCCCACCACCGCGATGGCGATCAGCGCGCTCCTGATCATCGATCCCCCCAGGGCCCTGGTGTCGTCGTCCTGGCCGAACTTGAAGATGATCCCCAGAATGATGCCGAGCGGGGGGCACACGAACGAGGCGATGAGCAGGCCGTACCAGGTGAGCGAGCTGATCCCGACCAGGTCCGGGCGTTCGGCCCGCTTGACCTGCGCGATCGCCCGCCCGGCCATTACGATGCGGTGGATCTGCCCGACCGCACACAAGAGGCCGGCCAGCCCCAGCAGGATCATCAGCGCCGACTGGAAGCCGCGATCGGCGAAGGCCCCCAGCCCGCGCTCGCGCAGGTCACCGTAGCTGAGTTCGCGCAGCACCTGCAGGCCGCCGGCCTGGCTGAGCGCGCTGAGCCCCAGCAGCAGCACGGCCGCGCCGGCGATGAGTGCGATCACCGCGGTGACGATGACTGCGGTGCGCTCGCGCTGGAGCTTGTCGGCCAGGTGCCGGTCGAACTCCTTGATGCGGACTTTTTCGGAGGTCTCGCCGGGGGCGGCCATGCCCGCAGCCGCGCCCTGCACGGTTTGCGCATCGCCCACCAGCGGGCCGCCGCCGCGGCTCTCCTTCTCGCGCCGCGCGATCTCCCGCTCGGCCTCGGCGAGGTCCACGCCGCACTCCATGCAGTGCGTGTCGGTCTGGCGCACCATGGCGCCGCACTTGGGGCAGATGGTTACGCCCATGGCGCTCTCTCTCTTCCGTATGCTGCTCCCGGGGCCAGGAATGGATGAGTGCGTGGGTGAGCATGTGGCATGACGCGGGCGGGCGGGTGCGCATGGTGCCACCGTCGGAAATTCTGGCCCCGCGGAGGTGTGGTTCGGGCGGGGGGAGAATAGCAGACTTCCTTCGAGGAAGTCAAGCTCCACACCGGCCGTGAAGGGTACTGATCGTGGCGGCGAATCGGCAGACAACTACGGGCTTGCAGGAGGGCACAGAGGGCGCGGAGGAGCTGTACGGGCTATCGTGGCGGGCGGTGATCCTGGCGGGGCTTTTCCTGGTCCTGTCGCTGATCTGGATCAAGATCGCCGGGCTGGTCGGCCACGGCGCGCAGCTCGGGGAGAGCGTGCCGGTGGTGCCGGCGGTGGGCGCACTGCTGGTGCTCACGCTGCTGCTGCCGCTCTTCCGCCTGCTGCCCCGCTGGCTGCGCCTGACTCGCCCCGGCGTGCTGCTCATCTACGCCTTCCTGGCGGTCGCGGTCTCCATGTCCTCGGTCGGCGTGGCGCGCATGCTCTTCCCCAACTCCACCGCGCTGTTCTACTTCGACACCACCGAGAACAACTTCTCCGAGTTCCAGCAGTACATCCCGAAGTGGTTGATCCCGGGGCAGGACCCCGAGATCATCCGGCAGATGTACGAGGCCACCGACAACGAGCCCACCGACGTGCCCGGCTGGGTGGTCTCGTGGCTGGTGGTGCCGTGGAGCGCGTGGCTCGTGCCGCTCACGATGTGGACGCTGCTGCTGCTGGCGGCGTTCATCGCCATGATGTCGCTGATGACCATGTTCCGCCGGCAGTGGGTGGAGCGCGAGCGGCTGACCTTCCCCATCGTGCACCTGGTCATGGAGATGTCGGGCGGCGACCAGCCGGCGACGGCCCTGAGCTTCTTCAAGAACTCCGCGATGTGGGTGGGCTTCGGCATTGCGGCGCTGTACAACGTCATGAACATCCTCAACGCCTGGAACCCGGCGGTGCCGGCGATGGGGCGCCAGTACGACCTCGGCGCGCTGTTCACCGAGCGGCCGTGGTCGGCGATCCAGCCGCTGGGCATCGCCTGGCGGCCCGAGAACATCGGCCTGGGCTACCTGGTGCCGACCGAGATCACGCTGTCGGTGTGGGTGTTCTACCTGCTGCTGCGCCTGGCCAACGTGATGGCCACCGCCATCGGCTACGAACCGGCGGGCTTCCCCTACGTGCAGGAGCAGTCTTTCGGGGCCTACCTGGCGCTGGGCGTCTTCCTGATCTTCGTGGCTCGTGAGCACCTGCGCCACGTCTGGCGCCGCGGCATCCTGGGCGACCGATCGGTGGAGGACTCCGCTGAGCCGATGAGCTACCGCGGCGCGCTCATCGGCCTGGTGATCGGCGTCGGCGGCATGATGTGGTGGGCGCTGGCCGCGGGCATGGCGTGGTGGACCGCGGGCATCTACTTTTTCCTGTTCCTGCTGTTCGCGCTGGTCTACGCGCGGGCGCGCGCCGAGGCGGGTGCGGCCATGATCTGGCTGTTCCCGTTTTATCAGCACAAGAAGATGATGATCTACGTGGGTGGCTCGGAGGTGTTCTACCGCCACGGAGGCTGGAGCAACCTGACCATCTTCTCGCTGCTGATGTTCCTCTCCCGCGGCTACTTCCAGTCGATGATGGCCTACCAGATCGAGGCGACGCGTATCGCCGAGGTGGGGCACATCCGCCAGCGGGTGATGACCTGGTGGCTGGTGGCGGCGCTTGTTCTTGGACTGGCCGGCGCGTATGTGATACACTTGCAGGCGTACTACATGCACGGCGCGAACATCCTGGAGGGCGGGACCACCCAGGGCGGCTACCGCACACGGCTGGCGGTCACCGAGTACGAGGAACTGTCGAGCTTCATGCGCGGGCACACCGAGCCCGATCGCGGCCGCACGGGGGCGGCCGTGGCCGGGGTGCTGGTCACCACCGCATTGATCGGGTTGCGCACCGTCTTCCTGCGCTTCCCCCTGCACCCCCTCGGTTACGCCATGGTCACCGCCTACGGCGGGCCGCTGTGGGGGCCGTTCTTCATCGTGTGGGTGGTGAAGACCCTGGTGCTGCGCCTGGGCGGGATGGGGATGTACCGGCGTCTGATCCCGTTCTTCCTGGGCATCGTGGTGGGGCACTTCTTCACCGCGGGGCTGGTGTGGGGCTGGCTGAGCATCATCAATGAAATGTATCGTCGCTATGTAGTGCACTTCGGCTGAGCGCGGGCCACCGGCCCCGGGCCGCAGTGACCGGCGAGGAGGACCTGCGACAATGACACTCTCCGGACGGCGCACCGTGCTCCGCGGCCTGTGTGCGACCATGGCAGTGGGCATGATGCTGTGGCTGGTCGCCACCGACGCGGGCTACTGCGCAATGAACGCGCGCGAGATCGCGGACCGCGTCTCGCCCGACCGGCTGCGGTCGCGTATCGAACAGTTCGCGGCCCTGGGCTCCCGGGTGTCGGGCTACCCGGGCAACGAGCAGGCGGCGGAGATAATCCTCGACACCTTCGACCGGCTGGGCATGCAGACCTATGTGCAGGAGTTCAACCTGCCTTCGCCGGTGGAGGAGTCGGCGTCGCTGGAGGTCGGCGGGACGACCTACGAGCTGGCCGGGCTGTGGCCCAACCTGTGCCGCACGACCTGCGTGCCCGAGGAGGGCCTGTCCGGGCCGGTCATCTACGTGGAGGACGGCGACCTCTCGGACTTCAACGGCAAGCCGGTGGAGAACGCCATCGTGGTGATGGACTTCAACAACAGCCAGAACTGGCTGAACGTGCCGCTGCTCGATGCCAGCGCGGTGGTGCTGGTGGAGCCGGAGACGACCACGCGCGGCGAGGCCGAGATGAAGTGGCTGCGCGTGCCGGTCAACGTGCCGCGCTTCTGGCTCGCGCGCGAAGACGCCCCGGCGGTGATCGCGGCCGCGGAGAGCTACACGCCGGGCACGGTGCACAGCAAGGTGACCTGGGAGGACAAGGTCAACCGCAACATCATCGGCATCCTGCCCGGCAGCGATCCGTCGCTGCGCAACGAAGCCATCATCCTCGAGGCCTACTACGACTCGATCTCGGTGGTGCCCGCGGTGTCGCCGGGCGCCGAGAACGCGGTGTCCATCGCGACGCTGCTCGAGTTCGCCGAGATGTTCGCCGAGAATCCGCCTGAGCGCAGCGTGATCTTCCTCGCCTGCAGCGGGCACTTCGAGGCGCTCAGCGGCGCCCGCGAGTTCATCGCGCTGTGGGGCAAGGAGCCACGCAAGACGCGCCTGCGCCGCGAGCGCTACCAGGAGCTGGAGCGTGAGCTGGCGCGGCTGGAGCGGGCGCTCGAGGATACCCGCGAAGAGATCGAGAAGATGGAGCAGCGCCGCGCGCAGTTCGAGGCGATCGAGGGCACACTGTCCCCGAAGCAGCGCGAGCGCCAGGCGCAGTTGGCCGAGCGCATCAATGTGGGCCAGCTCGAACTCTCGGGGGATGTGGCCAATGAGCGCGTGGCGCGGCTGCAGGACGACATCGAGCGCAAGCGGGAGTACATGCGCATCTGGGAGGCCATCGACCAGTTCGACAAGATTCACCTGTTCATCGGCCTCGACCTGAGCACCGCCACGCCCACGCTGGGCGCCTTCCAGGTGGGCTGGTACTACGCCCAGGCCCATCTGCTGCGCTTCTACTCGCCGCTGGGCAAGCAGTTGACCGAGGAGGGCCTCGACGTCGGCGAGGATCTGGGCTGGATCGAGCCCCTGCGGATCGCCCCCACCCTCAGCGAAGAGGAACAGCAGGAGCTGAAGGAGGCACATGCGGAGGCGTTTGCGCAGTACTTCGTGGACGGCATCAACCCGATCAAGGGCCGCGAGTGGCACACCTTCTTCCCGGGCAAGATCGCCTTCGATCACGAGATGATCATCCGCGGCGGGCGAGCGGGCATCACCTTCACCACGGTCAACGACGCCCGCAATCTGGTGGACACGCCGCTGGACACCCCCGAGCGGGTGAACCTCGACAATCTGGTCACGCAGAACCAGATGCTCGCCAATCTGCTCTACCGCTTCCTGGCCGATCGCACACTGAGCGAGCGAGCGCTCAAGCGCGTTGAGGCGCTCAAGAAGATGGACGACCTGGTGGACGTGGAGGGCACGGTGCTGGAGTTCCAGCGGCGCGAGAGCTTCGTGCCCAACACGCCGGTACGCGATGCGCTCGTGCTCATCCAGGGGCCGTACCGCGTCATGATGGGCGTGCACACCACGGTGTGGTCGATGGCCAACGAGACCAGCGAGTTCCTGGTGCGCGGCGAGATGGACAGCCGTGGCGGCCGGCTGGAGGCCTACGGCTTCGACGAGGCCACCGGCAACATCATCTACGCCCCCGACCGCGGCACCGACGGCGACAAGAAGTACCCGCGTGATGTCTATGGCCGCCAGGGGCTCAAGCGGCCGGTGATCGTGTTCCGCTGCGCCGCCACCGGCCTGTTCGACCTGATGGACGAGCGCTACTTCCAGACCCTCGAGAAGGTGTTCGTGTACGACGCCGAGGACTACTCGGAGCCGATCTCCTACGGCTACTCGATCAACGAGATCAAGGTGGCGGCCGAGTTCCCCTCCTACGTGGAGCCGTGCGCGGTGGTCTACTCGATGCCCGACCTGGACATGCAGGTGACCATGTCCATGGGGCTGGTGGGCATCCGCATGATCTGCATCAACGCCACCCCCCAGAATCCGACCGGCATCGGCTTCCCCGCGGGGGAGACCTCGATCATCCCCATGACGCCGCTGCAGATCGCCAATGATATGTGGCTGATCGACGACTACCGCATCAACCGGCTGGAGCGGCACGGCATCGCCAACCAGCGCGTGCTGGAACTGCACGAGACCGCGCGGGAGGCGCTGCAGGCCGCACGTGCGGCACTCAAGGAACAGCGTTACGACGCGGCGGTGGCGACCGCGCGCCACGCCTGGGGCTACGAATCGCGCGCCTACCCCGACGTGCAGAAGACCGCTGAGGACGTGGTGAAGGGCGTGCTGTTCTACCTGGCCATCCTGCTGCCCTTCGCCTACTTCGGCGAGCGCCTGTTCGTCCACGCGCGCACCATCATCCTGCAGATCATCGGCACGGTGGTGGTGTTCACCATCGTGTTCATCGCGTTGGCGCTGGTGCACCCGGCCTTCGCGCTGACCACCAGCCCGCCCATCATCCTGCTGGCGTTCATCGTCATGGCCCTGGCGGTGCTGGTCATCAGCATCGTGACCATGAAGTTCAACCAGGAACTCAAGTCGATGAAGCAGTCGCGCGGGGGCGTGCACGAGGCCGATGTGGGCCGGCTGTCGGTCGCGGGCGCGGCCTTCGGCCTGGGCATCGCCAACATGCGCCGGCGCAAGGCGCGCACCGGGCTGACGGCGGCCACGCTCATCCTGCTCACCTTCACCGTGCTGTCGTTCACCTCGGTGAAGTCGTTCCTGCGTGAGAACAAGATCGGGCTGGCGCACAAGCCCAGCTACCAGGGCATCATGTTGCGCGACCGCTCGTGGCTGTCGCTGGAGGCGCCCACCGCCGAGATCATAGCCAACGAGCTGCGCGACGACGCGGTGGTGTCGCCGCGTGCGTGGTACACCAGCGCGGATCTTGAGAAGGAGCTGATGGTGGACATCTCGCCGGTGCATGATCTGTCGCACACCTACACCGTCAACGGCATCCTGGGGCTGTCGCCGCAGGAGACCGAGGTCATGGACACCGAGCGGCTGCTGGTCGCGGGCCGCTGGTTCCAGCCCGGCGAGAAGGACGCCATCCTGCTGCCCGATTCGATCGCCGAGGAGCTGGACATCGGCACCGGCGACGTGGGCCGCGTCGAGGTGAAGATGTTCGGCACCGACTTCACGGTCATCGGCATCCTCAGCGAAGACCAGATGCGTAACATGATCGATCTTGACGGCGAGCCGATGACGCCGGTGAACTACGCGATGCTGCGGCCGGAGGTCATCGAGGAACTCAAGCGCCAGGCGCAACGGCGCTCGCAGCTAGGCTCATCGGGCGCGCAGTCGCTGCTGCAGGAGTACAAGCACTACGGGCCGGAGAAGCTTGCGGTCATCCCTTACTCCACCGCGCTGGAGCTGGGCGGCACGCTGCGCTCGATCGGTGTGCGCTTCGACGAGGCCGAGGAGGTCGCCGAGGCCGTCACCACCATGATGAAGCGCTTTGCGCTCAGCCTGTACGCGGGCGTGGGCAACGGCTCCTACCTGTTCAGCTCGGTGGGCATGACCAGCGCCAGCGGGCTGGAGACCATGGTCATCCCGATCCTGATCGCGGCCCTGATCGTGCTCAACACCATGCTGGGCGCGGTCTACGAGCGCACCAAGGAGATCGGTATCTACAGCTCGCTGGGCCTGGCACCGGTGCACATCGCCACCTTGTTCCTGGCCGAGGCCTCGGTGTTCGCCAACCTGGGCGCCATCGTGGGCTACCTGATCGGACAGGTGCTGGCCAAGGCCATCCACGCCTTCGACCTCAACCTCGGCATCGAGCTGAACTACTCGTCGATGTCGGCGGTGGGCGTGACCATCCTGGTGGTCATCATCGTGCTGCTGTCCACGGTCTACCCGAGCCGCAAGGCCTCGGAGATCGCCTCGCCGGGCATCGCGCGCAAGTGGGAGCTGCCCGAGCCGGAGGGCGATCGGCTCGTGGTGCGCCTGCCCTTCACGGTGACGGGTCGCGATGCACTCGGGGTGGCATCGTTCCTGCAGGAGTTCTTCTCCGAGTACGTGGGCTACGCCGGCGGTGAGTTCCTGGCGGAGAACGTGCGCCTGGAGCCGCTGGGCGAGACCGTGGCCGACGGCATCTCGGTGAAGCTGCGCATGTGGCTGGCGCCCTACGACCTGGGCGTGAGCCAGGACTTCGAGCTGGCCTGCCTGCCCACCGAGGACGAGGAGATCTTCGCCATCGAGATCCGCCTGCAGCGACTGGCGGGGGACATCACCTCGTGGAAGAAGACCAACTCGCTGTTCCTGTCATCGATCCGCAAGCAGTTCCTGATCTGGCGCACCGTGCCGCAGGGCGAGAAGGTGGCCTATGCCGACCGCGGCGAGGAAGCCGTGGCGCACGGCACGGTCGTGACCTGAACGGGGCTTCGACAAGCAGCCGACACCGGGCGCGCCGCCGGCCTTCGCGCGGCGCGCCCGAGAGTAGCGGGAGTGATACCGACGGACAGAGCAGCAGTGAAGCGCGCGGCCATCGACGCCGTGAAGTGGCTGATCCGACAGCAGAACGAGGACGGCTCCCTGCAGCCGCTGGCCGAGGGCATGGCGGGATTCGCCAAGGCGCCGTACGCGTTCGCCCTGAGCGGACAGAGCGGGCGCGGGGTGCGCCTGTGCACCTGGATCGTGGACAACAGCCTGGACGAGGATGGCGACCTGGGTGTGACCTTCGGGCGACAGGGCCCGCTGGAGCGCTACTACGGCTACGCGCCGGCGTGGGTGGTCGCCGGGGGGCAGAAACTGGGGCAGTTCGCGCTGTCCATGCGCGCATGGGCCTTCCTGTCGAGCCTGCAGCACCCCGACACCGGCGGCTTCCTGCGCGACGGACCCGACGCCGGGCTGGACGACGAGCAGGACATGCTGGGCACGGCCGCGGCGGGGCTTGCGGCGCTGTACATGGGTGACGAGGACGTGGCGGTGGCGGTGGGCGAGTTCCTGGTGCGGCGCTGGGAGACCATGCCGCACACCGGCGACCGCATGTACCTGATGGTGCGCCGTGGCGAGGAGCCGGTGCGCGTCTTCGGCGATGGCCTCGACGAGGAGTACATCCTGCAGCTCGGCGAGCCCGGCCAGTGGTACTTCGTGCCCGGCCTGGCCGCGGGCTTCCTGGTGAAGCTGGCCGAGGCCACCGACGAGCGCAGCTACCTGCGCATCGCCCAGGAATACGTGAGCTTCTGCGACTCAGGCGCCGATGACCGCTACAGCAGCCCGCGTAGCGGTCTGTTCGGCTGGGCGGCGTCGATGCTCTACGCGCAGACCGGCAACGTCAACTACGCGCGCATCACCGAGGCGGTGCTGGAGGCGTTGGTGGCACGCCAGAACCCCGACGGGAGCTGGCTGGAGCCGATGCTGCCCAGTAGCCTGCCCTCGGCTCAGACGGATGCGACCGCCGAGGGGCTGATCCTGGCACTGGAGATGCTGGACAACCTCGAGGCCATCACCGCGTAGGCTCCGGGGATCAAACCGTCGCGCCCGGCGGCCCAGCGCCGTGACGGTGTGAGCGAAAAGGACGGAGGGAACACTGCGATGGAGAAGATCGGGTTCGGGATCATTGGGTGCGGGGTCATATCCGGCACCCACCGCAAGGCCATCGAGACCGTGGAGATGGCCGAGCTGGTTGCCTGCTGTGACATCATCGAGGACAAGGCCAGGGCGTGGGCCGAGGAGGCGGGGCTGGGCGGCAACTACCACCGCGACCTCGAGGACATGCTCGCCCGCGACGACATCCAGGCGGTGTGCGTGTGCACGCCCAGCGGCATGCACTCCGAGCACGCCATCATGGCGGCACAGGCGGGCAAGCATATCCTGTGCGAGAAGCCGCTGGACGTGACCCTGCGCAAGATCGATGACATGATAGCGGCCGCCGAGCGCAACGACGTGAAGCTGGCGGGCGTCTTCCAGCGCCGCACCTACGAGTCCACCCGGCGCGTGCGCGAGGCGGTGCGCACCGGCAAGCTGGGTAAGCTGGTGCTGGGCGACTGCTACCAGAAGTACTTCCGCTCGCACGAGTACTACGCCAGCGGCGACTGGCGCGCCACCTGGGAGCTGGACGGCGGCGGCGCGCTGATGAATCAGGGCGTGCACGGCATCGACCTGATCATGCATCTGATGGGGCCGGTTAAGCGCGTCTCGGCCTACTGCCGGCGGCTGGTGCGCAACATCGCGGTCGAGGACACCGCGGTTGCCGTTGTCGAGTACGAGAACGGCGCCCTGGGCGTGATCGAGGGTACCACCAGCGTCACCCCGGGCTCGGGCTGCGAAGTCCAGATCTCGGGCGACGACGGCACCATCGGCCTGTCGGGCGACACCATCACCACGTGGAAGATCCCCGGTGCCGAGGAGGAGACGGGGGAGGCCGAGACCGAGGGCACGGCCTCCGACCCGACCGCGCTGGCGGCGACCGGTCACGTGGCGCACGTCCAGGACCTGTGCCAGGCGATCGTCGAGGACCGCGAGCCGGCGATCCCCGGCCGCGAGGCGCGTCGCGCGGTCGAGCTGATCAAGGCCATCTACAAGTCGAGCCGCGAGGGCGGCGCGACGGTGGAGTTGCCCCTGTCCTACGTGGACGACGGCCCGGGCATCGACTGAGCACGCTCGCCCATGGGCGTGACACCACGGGGGCGCCGACGGTACCGGGCGCCCCCTCAGCTTGATTCGTGGGCGCGGTCGGTGGTACCATGGCGCCAACTCACCGCACCCAGCGGCCACACCCACCCACGCAACGGGAGATGAGGATGGGCTACCAGTTCTGCGACTGCCACACCCACAGCGAGTTTTCCGCCTGCGCCGAGGACGTGACCCTCGCGGGCTACGCCGAGCGCGCACGCGATACCTCGCTGCACTTCGCGATCACCGACCACAGCGCCCAGGTGTTCTACCCGCCGGACCAGCGCTGGGGGTTCTGGAGCGACGACGCGGTCGAGATCTTCGAGCGCTGCCGGCCGCAGGGCCGCCGGCGCATCATTGAGTACGTGGCGGCCGTGCGCGCGGCCCAGCGCGGCAACATGCTGGTCGGGACCGAACTGGACGTGCTCCCCGACGGGCGCATAGTCTTCCCCGAGGGCGTCCTGGGCTCGCTCGACGTTGTGCTCGGCGCTGTGCACGCCATGCCCACGCTCCGTCACGAGCGCCCGCTCGATGAGATCCGCGCCGAGTTCCGCTTCCAGGTCGAGGCGCTGGCGGACCACGGCATGGAGGTGCTGGTGCACCCCTACCGGCTGCTGCTCGCCGCCGACGTGCCGGTCGGAGCTGAGCTGATCGAGTGGACGGTGCGCTGCGCGGCCGAGCGGGGCTTCGCGCTGGAGATCAACTCGCACAAGACCTACGCGGAGCACGACCTGGCGATGGTCCGGGCGGCGGTCGAGGCCGGCGTGCCGCTGGCCGTCGGCACCGACACGCACCGCTGGTCGGAGTTTGGCGACTTCAGCTACCACGTCGAGATCCTCACGCGCGCGGGCCTGCCTGAGACGAGTTGGCCGGGCGTGCTGTGGCGGCCGCGGCCGCGCGCGCGAGAGGCCGCGGCGGGGTAGGCGCGGGTCCGGACCGGAGAAGGGGCGTTACATGAGTCCGAGTAAGTCGTACGACGTTGTCGTCATCGGCGGCGGGCCCGGGGGCTACGTCGCCGCCCTGCGCGCCGCTCAGCTCGAGATGTCGGTCGGGCTGGTGGAGGAGCGCGAGCTGGGCGGGACCTGCCTCAACCGCGGCTGCATCCCCTCCAAGGCGCTGCTCTACACCGCGCACGTGCTGGAGACCTGCGAGAAGGCGGGCCGCTTCGGCGTCACGGTAGGCGACTTCGGCCTCGACGTGGACAAGGTGCGCCGTCACAAGGAGCGCGCGGTCAAGCAGCTCGTCTCGGGCGTGCAGACGCTGCTCGATGAGGCGGGCGTGGACGTGTACACCGGCCACGGACGCTTCGTTACCCCCAACGAGATCGAGGTGAGCGCGGGCGGGAAGCGCCGGCGCCTGGAGGCCGAGTACACCATCGTCGCGACCGGCTCCGAGCCGGTGGTGGAGTATTTCGAGGGCTACGGCGGCGAGAACGTATGGACCAGCGATGTCGCGCTTGATCTGCCGCGCATCCCCGCATCGATGATCGTCATCGGCTCAGGCGCCACGGGCATGGAGATGGCGGCGGCCTACCTGCACTTCGGCTGCCAGGTCACGGTGGTGGAGATGTTCGATCGCGCTCTGCCGCGCGAGGACCGCGACGCCGGCGAGGTGGTGACACGCACCTTCCAGCGCCGGGGTGGCCGCATTGAGACCCACGCGCGCGTGGTGCGCATCGAGGATGCCGACGAAGGCAAGCGCGTGATCTTCGAGCGCGGCGACGAGGAGGGCCACCTCGAGGCTGAGGTCGTGCTGATCGCCGCGGGGCGGCGCGCCTACCTGGGCGGCCTGGGCGCCGACGACATCGGCCTCGACATCGAGCGCCAGGGCATCTGTGTGCGCGAGGGCGTGGACACCCCCGCCGCCGCCTCGCGGCCGCCCGAGGCGATGTGTCCGGGCGAGCAACTGCGCACCTCCATGGACCATATCTACGCCATCGGCGACTGCATCCGCGGCATCGGCCTGGCGCACGTCGCCATGCACGAGGGCGTGGCGGCGGCCGAGAGTATCGCCGGGATCGAGACCTACATCGACTACAACGCCGTGCCGGCGGCGCTCTACTGCCACCCCGAGATAGCGTCGGTCGGGCTGATCGAGGAGCGCGCGCGGGAGTTGGGCGTCGAGGTCAGCGTGGGCAGGTTCCCGTTCGCGGCCAACGCCCGCGCGGTGTGTTCGGGGGCGCGCGAGGGCTTCGCCAAGATCGTCAGTGACGCGCAGTCCGGGCGCGTACTGGGCGCCACCGTGTGCGGCACCTACACCACGGAGATGATCCCGGAGCTGACGCTGGCGGTGCAGCACGGGCTGCCCGCGGAGGCGATCATCGAGGTCATGCACGCGCACCCGACGCTGGGTGAGGCCATCCACGAAGCCGCGCTGGCCACGGAGGGCCGGCCGCTGCACATACCGTTCAGGTGACGCGCGAGCCGCAACGCCGCGCGTGGTGGTGAGGCGCGATGAAGCTGGTGACGGCGTCCGAGATGCGCGAGCTGGACCGGCGCACCATCGAACAGTGGGGCCTGCCCGGGCAGGTGCTGATGGAGAACGCCGGCCGGGCGGTGGTGCAGGCGGCGGCCGAGTTGTTCGATGAGGTCGGCCGGGGCCCGGTCGTGATCGTCGCCGGTAAGGGCAACAACGGCGGCGACGGCTTCGTGGCCGCGCGCTGGCTGCATTGCGCGGGGGTGGATGCTGAGGTATGCCTGCTCGCCGCGGGCGACGAGCTGAGCGGCAACGCGGCCGCCAACTTTGCCATCGCCGCGCGCATGGGCGTGCCCATCTACGAGCAGGCCGGGCGCGCGTTGCTCGACGAGCGCCTCCGCCGCGCCGCGCTGATCATCGACGGCGTGCTCGGCACGGGCATCTCCGGCCAGGTGCGCGGCTCCGCACGCGAGGCCATCGCGGCGATGAACGCCGCGCCCGCGCCGGTGATCGCCATCGACATCCCCTCCGGCGTGGACTCCGACACCGGCGCCATCCTCGGCGACGCCACCTGGGCGCACACCACCGTCACCTTCGCGCTCCCCAAGATCGGCCTCTACCAGTATCCCGGCCGCGAGCGCTGCGGGCAGATCATCGTGGCGCCCATCGGCATGGCGCCCCAGTTGATCGAGGCCGACGAGCTGCGCACGAACCTCACGCTCGACGATGACGCCGCGTGGATGCTGCCCGGCCGCGCTCCGGACATGCATAAGGGCGACGCCGGGCGTCTGCTGGTGGTCGCCGGATCGGTCGGCATGACCGGGGCGGCGGCGCTCGCAGCACTGGCCGCGACGCGGTCGGGGGCCGGGCTCGTGTACGTCGCCTGCCCGGAGAGCCTCAACGACATCCTGGAGGTCAAGTGCACCGAGGCGCTCACGCGGCCGATGCCCGAGACTGAGGCGCGCTCGCTTGCGCTGTCGGCCGAGGAGTCGATCGTGCAGATGGGCGCCGAGATGGACGCGGTCGTGCTCGGGCCGGGGCTGTCGCAGCACGAGGAGACCGCCGAGCTGGCGCGGCGGCTGGCGACGCGGCTCGAGCTGCCCATGATCATCGACGCCGACGGGCTCAATGCCTTCGCCGGGCGCGTCGAGGAGCTGTCGGCGCGCGACGTCCCGGCGATCATCACGCCGCACCCCGGGGAGATGGCGCGGCTGACCGGGCGCTCGATCGGCGACATCCAGGCCGACCGCGTCTCCGCCGCGCGCGGAGTCGCCGGGGCCGCCAACGCCGTCGTCGTGCTCAAAGGCGCCGGGACCGTGATCGCGGCGCCCGACGGCGAGGCGTGGGTTAACGCCACCGGTAACGAAGGCCTGGCCGGCGGCGGCAGCGGCGACGTGCTTTCAGGGATGATCGGCGCCTTCCTGGCCGGGGGCGCGCCGGCGCTTCACGCCGCGGTCGCCGGGGTGTTCTACCACGGCCGCGCCGCCGATGTCGCGGCCCAGCCGGGGCGGCGCGGGTTGGTCGCACCGGCGCTGCTCGACGTGCTGCCCACCGTTTTCCCGCCGGCCTGACCGGTGATACGGAGGTCGATGATGATGCGCCTGCACCCGCTGGTGTGCGCCCATCGCGGGCGCTCGGGGGTCGCGCCCGAGAACACCATGGCCGCCTTCGAGGCCGCGATCGCGATCGGCGCGGACTTCCTCGAACTCGACGTGCGCCGCACCGCCGACGGCGAGATCGTGTGCATCCACGACGCGACCGTCGATCGCACCACCGACGGCTCGGGGCTCGTGGCCGAGATGACCCTCGCGCAGGTGCGCGCGCTCGACGCCGGCTCGTGGAAGGGCGCGGCCTTTGCGGGGCAGCGCATCCCGCTGCTGCGCGAGGTGCTGGAAACGATCGCGCCGCGCATGGTCGTGGACATCGAGATCAAGGACCGGGGCATCGCACCGCAGGTGGTCGATCTCATCCGCGAGGCGAACGCGCTGCGCCGGGTGACCATCGTCTCCTTCGACGCGGGCGACTTGCGCGCGGCGAAGGATGTCGAGCCTGCGCTCGCCTGCGGCCTCATCACCTCCGGGCCGGCCGACGACGCGCCTGAGGCCATCCGGGAGCTGATCGCGTCGGCGTTGGCGGCGGGGGCCAACTTCATCTCCTGCGCGCACCCGAAGCTGACGGCCACGCTGGTGTGCGAGTGTCGGCTGGCGGGCCTCGCGATCATGGCGTGGACCATGGACGAGCCGGCCGACCTGCGGCGCATGATCGACCTGCGCGTCGATGCGCTGGTGAGCAACCACCCCGAGCGGGCCCTCGAGCTGCTGGAGGGGCGGGCATGAGCGCGCGACCACCGGTGGCGCTGACCATCGCCGGCTCGGACGCGGGTGGCGGGGCGGGCATTCAGGCCGACCTGAAGACCTTCGCGGCGCTGGGCGTCTACGGCATGAGCGCCATCACCGCCATCACCGTGCAGAACACCGTCGGCGTGCGGGATGCGCTGGTGCTTGAGCCCGGGCTGGTGGCGGCGCAGATCGACGCGGTGCTCGAAGACATCGGCTGCGACGCCGCCAAGACCGGGATGCTGGGCACCGCCGAGGTGGTCACCGCCGTCGCCGGGCGGCTGGCGCACCACGGCGTGGGCAAGGTGGTCGTCGATCCGGTGATGGTCGCCAAGAGCGGTGATCGGCTGCTGGACGAGGACGCGCGCGCGGCCGTGGTCGAGCGGCTGCTGCCGGTCGCGCGCATCGTGACGCCGAACCTTCCCGAGGCCGAGGCGCTGCTGGGGCGGACGATCGCACCGGGGGAGATGGCGGACGCCGCGCGCGAGCTCTGCGCGCTGGGCGCCGGCGCGGCGGTCGTCAAGGGCGGCCACGCCGGGGGCAAGCGGTCCACGGACGTGCTCTACGATGCTGCGACCGACACGCTGACGAGCTTCAGCGCCCCGCGCATCGACACCAGCAGCACCCATGGCACCGGCTGCACCTTCGCGTCGGCGATCGCCGCCTTCCTGGCGCGTGGCCGGCGGCTGGAGGCGGCGGTGGGCTGGGCCAAGCGCTTCGTGACCGAGGCGATCCGGCGCGGGCTGCCGCTGGGCGCCGGGCACGGGCCGACCGATCACATCGGCGCGGGACGGCTGTTCGATTGAGGAGCGATCGCTGATGGCCGACATGCTGGTGCGGCTCTACAACCTGCCCGAGGTGCGGGGAACGCTCGACGAACTCGCTGCGGAGGGCATCGTGGTGCGGCGCGCGCAGCCGTGGGAACTGACCGCGGTACGCCGGTTCATCGAGGAGCACTTCTCGCGCGGGTGGGCGGACGAGGCGATCCTGGGCTTCGCCCGTCAGCCGATCTCGGTGTTCATCGCGCAGGACGGCAAGCGCATGGTTGGCTTCGCAGCCTACGAGTGCACCGCCCGCAACTTCTTCGGACCGATGGGCGTCGATGAGGCCTACCGCAAGCGCGGCATAGGCGCGGCGCTGACGCTCGCGTGCCTGCACGCGCTGCGGGAGATGGGCTACGGCTACGCCATCATCGGCGCGGCCGGGCCCGAGGACTTCTACACGAAGGTGTGCGGCGCCGAGCCCATCGCGGACAGCAGGCCGGGAATCTACCACTGGGAGAGCGTCGGCTAGCCGCCCTGATCGGGCCGATTCTCCCGGTGCCGCTCCATGACCGCCCGGGGCCCCGCTGTTTGCCGCCGGTCGCTGTCGTTGATGGAGAGGCCGGACCCCGCTCCGGCCTGTGTCGTTGCGGTGGCCGTCCTCAATCCACCTTCAGCGCCAGCAGCTCCGCGCCCCACGCCGCGATGATGGCGGCCGAGCCCGCGCCGCGCAGGTCTCCCACGCTCAGCGCCCGCGGTCGGCCGTCGGCACGATAGCCGCCGAGGATGCTCCCGTCCGC
Source organism: Candidatus Zipacnadia bacterium (assembly GCA_029820295.1). Taxonomy (GTDB): domain Bacteria; phylum Armatimonadota; class Zipacnadia; order Zipacnadales; family UBA5352; genus JALGVA01. The sequence goes on along the minus strand of JALGVA010000098.1, from coordinate 1,653 downwards.
GCCGAGGAGATAGACTGTGCCATCGTCACAGGCGGCGGCCAGCTCGATGTTGAGGGTCGCCAGGTCGCTCACCTGCTCAGGCAACTCCGTGCGCCAGCGCAGCTCGCCCGCGCCATCCCACGCGTACACGCTGCCTGACTCCGAGGACGCCGCGACCACCGCGCCCGCCTCGTTGGGCGACAGGCCGACGATGGCCGTCGGGGCGCCGCCCACGTTGGCCTGCCACAGGCTCTCGTTACCGGCGTCCTGCGCGCGGATGATGGCGTCATCGGCGCCGAAGAGCACCTCGGGTAGCCCGTCGCCATCGAGGTCGATGGCCGCGCAGGCCGGCCAGTTGGGCCCGCCGCCGACCGAGCCGATCGCGCGCCCGTCCTGATCGAGGACCTTCGAGCCGTAGTACTCGCTGCCCGCGAGCACCTCGTCGTAGCCATCGCCGTCGATGTCGCCGGCAGCGCAGACCGTGCAGGCGTGCGTGGTGTCGGTGCGCCACAGCTCGGCGCCGTCGCCGTCGAAGCCGTAGTGGTGCCAGTTGTCCGAGCCGATGACGACTTCCATGCCGGGGTCGTCGTCGAGACGTGCGCCACAGATCGATGCCACCGATCCGGACCGGCCGTGGTAGCGCTGGATCTCGACCTCCCACAGCAGGTCGCCCGCGAGATCGAAGGCGCGCAGCCTGGCGTCGTCGGCGCCCGAGAGCAGTTCGGGCGTTCCATCGCCGTGGATGTCGATGAAGCGCACCGCGCGCACCATGCCCTCAGCCGGGCGCTCCCACACCGTGCGCCCATCGGCATCGAGCAGCACCGTGCGCCCATCCTCGGTCCCTGCGGCGATGAGCGCGGGCGAACTGATGCCCCACAGGTCGGTGCAGATCACGGGGCTGCCCAGCTCCGCACGCCACGCGACCTCAAGCTCGCGCGGCAGCTCCGGGCGGTCGAGCGCGGCGGGGGCGGGCGGCGCGGTGGCCTCGGCGACCAGCTCTTGCAGCCAAGCGTCAAGCTCAGGGGGAGTATCCAGCTCGACATCCGCGCCATCACGCGATTCCTGCAGGCCGGGCAGCGACAGCTCACGGAGGTCAGCGAAAGCTGCCAGGCCCGGCGCCATGAAGAAGGCCGCTGCATCGATGCGCGCCTCGCCGTGCTGCCACGGGCCGAGGCCGAGCAGTACCTCGAACTCGCCGTCCCGGAAGAGCGCAACCACCCCTGGTGCGACCGTCCGCAGCGACCCGCGCGGCTCGGCGTCCTGGTCGGCCTGGAAGAGGTTGACGAAGCGGATGCTCTCGCCCGCCGCCAGCGTCGCCTGCCGATCCTGGTGCAGCACCTGCGTCATTTTCCCGGCATAGGGGTAGTTCGCGTAGTAGCCGCGGTCGCCGCCGTGGCCGCGGTCCCAGGTCTCGCGCAGCGACAGCCGCGCGCCGTCCGCGTTGGTGATATGAAAGAACTCGCCCTGCTGCTCCACGTCCAGGCGGTTCCCGTTGAGGGTCACGTCGCCCAGGGTGCGCCAGACGCAGGTGGCGCGGAAGTCGCCGGGATCGAGCGCGGTCAGCTCGTCGAAGACCACGAAGAGGTCCGGGTCCCAGAAGATGGTGCGCGTCCAGTCGGCCCCGGCGTACTGCGGGGCCTTCGCCTGCACCATGCCCCCGACCCCGAAGTCGGC
>JALGVA010000254.1 GCA_029820295.1 Candidatus Zipacnadia bacterium | reverse complement strand
GGCTGGTGCCGACCGACGTGTCGCAGGTCTACATCTGCCGGGGGCTGGGCATGGCCACGGTGCCCTTCCGCATGGGCAGCCGCCCGGAGCTGGCGGTCATCGAGCTGACGCGGGCGTAGCGCGCGTCAGGTATTGCGCCCGCGCGCGGCGATGCGCCAGACGTCCTCCACGAGGCCGCCGCGCGTGGCGTGTATCCAGTCGTAGAGGTTCACGCAGGTCGGCGCGCGCGGCGGAATGACCCGCACCTTCTCCCCGATTGTCAGGTCGCGCTCCGCCTCGCTCACGTCCACGAAGCCGTGCTCGTCGTTGATCTTGTAGACCAGCGCCCCCGGCACCTCCGGCAGCCAGCCGTAGCCGTCCGAAGTCGTGCCCACCTGCTGGTCGAGGCCCTTGCTGCCTGCGTCGATGATCGCGCGCTCGGCCGTCGGGTGCGCGACCACCGTCGCCAGCACGCTCAGCGCCACCTGCTCCATGGTGCACGAGCCGATGTCCACCTGGTTGCGATCGTTGATGCAGTAGGTCCCGGCGCGGATCTCGGTCAGACCGCAGCCCGCGCGGTAGCGGCCCGCGGTCGGCGTGCTGCCCCCGGAGATGCGCGTCATCTCGTGTCCGGCGTCGGCGAGCGTCCCGGCGATCTGCGCGATCACCCGCGCCTCCTGCGCCGCGCCCTCAGCCAGCTCGTCGGGGCCGCGCTTCGGGTAGGCGAAGTGCGAGGCGTAGCTCATCATGCCCACGATGCGCAGGCCCGGCATGGCCGCCACCTGGTCGGCGAACTCGACCGCCGCCTCAGGCTGCACGCCCGTCCGGCCGGCGCCCGCGTCCACCTCGATCAGCACCGGCAGCGTCATCCCCGCGGCAACGAAGGCGTCCGAGGCCTGGCGGGCGGCCTCGATGCCCTCGACCGCGATCGACAGCGCCGGCGTGCGCTTCGCCAGCGCCACCAGCCGCCGCATCTTGGTCTCGCCCACCAGGCAGTTGGCGATGAACAGGTCCTCGATGCCGGCGCTGGCCATCACCTCCGCCTCACCGATCTTGGCGCAGGTGACGCCGCACGCGCCCGCGCGTGCCTGCATCTGCGCGATCTCCGGCGTCTTGTGCGACTTGATATGCGGGCGCATCTGCAGCCCGGCCGCGAAAGTCGCCTCGTGGATGCGCCCGATGTTGTCCTCGAGCACATCCAGGTCCACCAGCAGCGCCGGCGTGTCCACGGCCTCGATCGGCCGACCGATCACGGTCTGCATCGGGATGTGCCTCCCTGCGAGCCGGCGTCTACGCCGACGCGATGATGTCGCGCGCCACCTGCGCCGCGACCTGGCCCGACAGCAGCATGCCACCGAAGATCGCGCCCATGCGCGGCGAGGCACCGACGGCGTTGGCGGCCATGCCGCAGGCCACCACGCCCGGGTAGATCTCGCGCGTGTTCGCAATCAGCGCGGCCTCGCCCTGCACGGCGTTCATCGACGACTCGCCCGGCACGCAGTCGTCGCCGGTGTCGAGGCGCGCACCCGGGATCTTGCGCAGCAGCAGGTCCGCGATCTCGCACGGATGGCCGGTGCTCTCGATGAGCGCCTTCGAATGCACCGCGAGCGGATCGACGTGCAGCTTCGCCGCGGTTACCGCGCCCCAGTTGATGACGACGCCGCAGACGCGGTTGTCATTGTTGATGACCACGTCCTCGACCTCGATGCCCACAAAGACGCGGACGCCGGCGTCGATGGCCGCGGCCGTCATCTTGGTGGCCGACTCGACCGCGTCGGCAACGAGCGTGCCGTCCTGCCACGGACGCAGGCGGATGCCCACGTCGGTCATCAGCTCGGCGGCCTGCTCCTCGATGACGATGCGCGGGAACAGCATGCCGCCGCCCCAGATGCCGCCGCCGATGTGCAGGTTGCGCTCGAACACCGCGACCTGCAGGCCGTCGGCGGCCAGCAGCCGCGCGGCGGTCAGGCCCGAGGGCCCGGCGCCCGCCACGGCCACATCGACGTCGAGCGAGTCGAGGAAATCCTCCATGAAGGTCTGGACGATGCCGCGGGTGACGGTCAGTTCGTCGAAGCGCAGCTTGCCCGGGTCAAGTGACATGTGTGTCTCCTCCTCCACGCCCTCGTCGGGGTGAGCGATCCGGCCGGCTCAGATGCTGCGAAGCCGCCGACCTGATGCGCGGGCCGGCGGCTCGTGATGACCGCGGAACCCTCGCTTTCCTCCGCCGGTGCTAACCGGATCAGGTTCCGGGGTCGACGGACCCATGGCCCGCCATCTCAGCCTGTGGCTCCCCCAGCGAGGTGTCTGTCTGTGACCGATTGCGCCAAGCGTACCACTCGCACGCCGCGCTGTCAAGCTATGCGCCTGGCGGTCCGAAGGTACTCCGAGAGAGCATCTTGCTCGCCGGGCGCGATGACCTGCTCACACGCCTCCACGATTGTGCGATGTGCGTCGTCACTCCAAGTCGCGTCCTCCGCAACGAGGAATAGGCGGTGTAGGGCAGGCCGAGCGCGCCTGATGTCGTGGAACCGGAAATTCCACCGTTCCGCCATCTCAAGCGTTCGATCAGTGGCTACCACCATGATGGCCCTGATGATGTCCTCCGTTCTGAAAGCCAACTCGAAGTCAACCGTGTAGCGACGGCCCAAGTGGCCGGTGATCCGCATTCCCTCACGGTAGCGTGCTCCACTGGCGTCCAGCGTACGTCGCACCGCATTGTAGATCACAGGCTCCCCCGCGACTTGGGCGGCTGCCGACTCACGGACAGCGACCTGTCCGTCCATCAGTGCCTGCATGAGCCCTTCGATATCACTCCCAAGCCGTTCCCTGGTCGCGGACGCCACGATTGCACCGCCGTGAAGCCGTAGCCCCTGCGTCTGCAGAAGGCCCTGGAGCCGCTCTCTGTTTGGCCCGGGCTCTAACACATCCAGCCCCTTGAGTAGGAGCGACTGGACAAGCCCGCCGCGATCACTGAGATGTAGGGCTCCCGCCTCCTCCCACCAGGCAATCTCGACCGGATCACCAGTGAAGAAACGACACGGCGTCGATAGCACCGGCGTACCATCCGGGGCAGCAGCCAGCACAAACCCCTGGCCGAGCGCGTCTAGGAATGGGGCTACTAGGTCACTCGCTGTCGCCATCGTTACTCACCAGCCTAAACGGGCGGTCTTGCTTCGTGAGCACTGTGATGTTCCAGTGCTGACACACATAAACAAACATGTCCTCCAGATGGTCCCAGCCGTGGGCGGGAGGCTCAAAGGCACGGCCTATCCGGTCCTCAAACCGCTCATCCCAGAGGTGCTCATGCCACCCCGACACAACATGCCCATCCGCGAAGGTCTCGCTGGCCTTCCAGTCGATCCGGCGAATTGGTTTCCGGCGCCAGATGAGGGCCGCCGAGATGGTCTCACCCGGAGTGGGCGGGTCCGAGCAGTGTGCGTCAATCGTGATCCCAATCTGCCGCCCGGCGGAGTCATAGATGTAGTCAGACTTAAGCCGGCGAGTGCCGTTGACGACGCGCACGCGGGGCATGCGCTTCATGAACTTGGGTAAAGCTACCAGCGCGTCGGCGTCTGCCTTCGTCGGCCCGGCCGCCAGCCCGTATCGCACTGCGCACCTCCCCGCCTCGGTTGCCGCAGGACAGTGATAGTTTCCCCGTTCCGCCAGTGATTCCTGCGCACAAGTGGGACGCGAACTCCCCGCGGTTGACGCTCCACGCCCGCGCGCGTATCATGGGTCCAGCCATGCACACGCTCATCGCCGAGCAGACCATCGCCTACACCGGCCACCAGCTTCGCTCGCACTGGATCCTCGACACCTTCGGGCTGCAGGGCGACGCCATTGTCGCCTTCACCGGCCCCTGCCACGTGGCACTCTCGGAGATGGTGGACCTGGCCGACGTGGCCGCGGGGGAGGCCATCGAGGCCGCGCAGATGCTGCACCTGATCGCCGAGCACTTCGACCACGATCTCCACCGCGCCGTGCTGCGCCAGCGCCTGCTCATCTGCATCATCGCCGAGCGCCTGGCCGCCGGCGAGCGTGTGCCTGAGCTGCGCCGCGACGGTGATGACCTCTACGCCGCCGAACGCAAGCTGTCTGTCTCCATCGCGACGCTCTCGCCGGTCTCGACTCTGATCCACGTCGGCCTGAACATCGACCC
>JALGVA010000097.1 GCA_029820295.1 Candidatus Zipacnadia bacterium | reverse complement strand
ACACAGGCCGCGGTCTGCTGCAGGGCGATCCACGCCTCGCGGCGCAGGCGCTCGACCTCTGCCTGCGCGGGCCAGCATGCCGCCAGGCGGTCGGCGACACGGTCGATCAGCCACTCATACTCACCCGCAAGGCGCGACGCCGCCAGCGGGTGCCGGCACAGAACCCGCGGCTCATTCTCGCCAGCCAGGCGGCGCAGCGGCGTGCGTGGCTGATGTTCCGCGCGAACGGGCTCGCTCATGGCAGCACCTCCGGCGCTGGGTGGTAGCGCTGTCGCGGTGAACACAGTATCGGCGTGGCGCGCGGGGTTCTTGAGAAGAGTTGCGCAAGCGTACGGAGATGTAACCGGCGAGCAGTCAGAGGTAAGGGAACAGTGCCCGGCGGTGGGCAGACGTATAGGCGGCGGAGCCGTCCGGCTCCGCCGCCTCGACTCAACCCGCTTGCGTCTACTGTGTGATGGCCCCCACGGGACAGGCCTTTGCGCCGCGGGCGATTGCGTCCGCGGGTGCGCCGGGCTTGATCTCCGCCTTGCCGGTCTGTGGGTTCATGCTGAAGGCCTCCGGCGCCGCCGCCACACACCTCCCGCAGCCAATGCACCGGCCGGCTACCACTGTGGCGCATGTGTATGCCTCAGACGCGCCCGTGGTGGAGCTCTTCGCCGCCGGGCAGTCGGCGCACTGCGCGGTGCTCTCCACGCACGATCCAGTGCAACCGGACGCCTGGCCGGTGGCCGCGACTTCGGCCCCCGGTCCCGTTGCCGCGATCACGGTCACCGCGATCAACGCCAGGCCTGCAAGGACGCCCAGTGTGATCTTGAGCCTGCTGCTCACGGTCATCGGTCTCGCTCCTTCATCGTGCCGCGACGGCCCGCGGTCGCTTGTTGGCATAAGCTGCTGCATGACTCCGGACGCCTCAACGCTCACGCGGATTCCGTGAGTTTCTTCCAGCCGGCGTGCTGTGTCACCGAGGGCGGCTCGGGTAATGCCGCCGACTCTTGCATATTCGTAGGAGAATGTTATCATTCAGGGCGAACGCCGACGCAGCCAAGGGGGCAGTTCGTGCCCGCATCGGGCACGTGATCCCAGGGTGAGGCGGCGACGGGCTTCGCCGGGCGGAGGAGATCTCCTGATGTCGAGTCACGAGGAGACGACCAGGCAGTACGACGTTGATCGCGCCGAACTCGCACGGGCCATGGGCAACCGCATTGCCCAGGCGCGCCGCGAGGCAGGCTACCGGACCGCACAGGACTTCGCCGATGCCCTCGGCATCAGCGTGTGGACTGTGCGCTCCTGGGAGTCGGGGAAGAGCCAGCCCAGGTACGACATGCTCTACGTGATCAGCATGCTCACCGAGCACTCGCAGGCGTGGTTCCTGGGCGAGCAGACCATGCAGGACCGGCTTGACATCACCATCGGGGAGTTGCTGGGGCGCCAGATGCGCCTCAGCGAGGCCGAGCAGGAGCCAGAGCCGGGCGGCGTGTACGGCATTCCCGCCGCTGATCATGCCGCCGAGCAGGAGTTGATAGCGCTTTCGGAGAGCGCACGCAAGTGGGGCATCCTCATCCGCATCAACGAGCCGATTCCGCCGGTTGGTGCGGAGCTGATGGCGACGCTGCATCTCGCTCTGGCGGGCATCGCGGGCGCGGATACCTAGCCCGCGAGCCCCGCACCAGGCGGAGGGCCGGGAGGCTTCGGCGCTCTGACCGGCGTTCGCGCGGCGGGCAGTGGGGTGGCCGAAACACAATCGACGCTTGTCCTCCGACGCCGCCCGCACTTGACGCGGGCGGCGCCGGTCGGTACGATGGTGCGCATGGGAATCAGAGGAGGGGTTGAGATGCGAACGAGTATCATTGCGCTTGTCATCGGCTTGCTCGCTCTCGCCTGCTGGGCGCAGACGGGCATTTCGCTGGTCGCCAACGGCAAGATCATCGTGTGCGATCCCGCGCCGGCCCTGTACAACGACCACGTGTACGTGCCTCTGCGCGCCGCCGCCGAGGCGGTGGGCGGCAAGGTGGAGTACGATGCCGCCTCCAAGCGGGTCACCATCTGCCGGGGCCCGGTGTGCACTATCGTCATGCAGAGCGATGGCATCACGGTGGACGGTCGGCTGCTGGTGGGCATCCGCCGGGTCGCAGGGGCGCTCAACGCCCAGGTGGGATGGGACGCCCCGACGCGCACGGTGACCATCACCACGACCGATTGACGCCCGCGCTCGGGTACCGAGAGGTCGATGCGCCGGCCTGCGCAGTGTTGCACCTGCCCGAGGGGTGATCGACCTCGTGACGCGCGCGCTCGTGCCGGTCGTGCCACGCCCGATGGCGACTCGCCTGATCGCCATCCTGATCGTGGGCCTGCTTGCCGGGCCCGGCTGCCTGCTGCGGTCGTGCCCCACCCCGCCCCCTCCCCCTCCCCCGCCTCCCGGCGCCGGCGTGAACATCACCGCCTATCTGCACGCCGACGCAGCCTGCCAGCAGCCGACCGTCGAGCTGCTGCGCGAGCTGCAGGCGGAGGCCCCCGGCGAACTGCAGGTCGAGATCATAAACATCGACGACGAACAGGGCGAGCGGCGCTGGCGCGAGGCCGGCTTCGACAGCGTCGCCATCCTTATCAACGGCAGTGCGACCGTCGCCTGGGGCGATGATATCGAGCGCCGCACCATCAGCTTCCTGCACCCCCCGGGCTTTGCCTGGAAGCACGCCGATCTGCGCGAGGCCGTGCATGCTGCGCGCGCGGGTCGCCTCGTCCCGGCTGAGCCGGCCGAGGCGGAAGCCGTGCGCCTCGTGGACGTCTCGGTGCGCGCGCAGTCGGTGCGTATCGGTGCGGCCGGGGATGAGACCGGGCAGCTTGTCGTGGACGCTGCAATCGTGCTCGAAGTGACGCAGTCACGGGGTGACCTCGCGCCCGGACAGCGCGTGTCCGCGGCCGCCGACACGCTGGCCGAGGTGCTGCAGCGCCCCTTCACCCCGAATCAGCTCAGCACCGCACGCGTCGAGGACGGAGTCGCGGTGCTGGCGGGCGAGCGCGAGCTGCTGGTGGTGACCGACGGGGACGCGCGCGCCGAGAGCCTGCAGCCGCAGGAGCTGGCGGATCGCTGGTGCGTCGCGATCCGCGACGCCATCACCACCGCCGCGCTGCGGCGCGGCGCCGTGCCATCGCAGTAGCGCGACACGTCGGTCTCAGCGGCACCAGATGCGGCTGACCAGCCACGCCCCCGCCCCGCCCTCCCCCACCTGCGCCCGGTGCGCATTCACCACCGGAATGATCACGCGGAGCTGATCGAGATCGAGGTGCCCGTTCTCATCCTGTGTGGCGTCATCGAGCTTGAAGCACGCGAAGTCGAGTGCCACGTCATACCAGCCGGCCGCCGGGTCGAGGCGGTGGCGCGTCACGTATTTCGAACCGTCACGCTCCTCCAGCACCACGGTGAGCGGCGCCTCGCAGTCGGCCTGCACGCGTAGCCCGATCTGAGTACAATCCGCCAGGTTGAGGTAGCCCACCGCCGCCACGAAGCCCGCCCAGCGGTAGCCCTCGTGGTCATAGCCCACGCGCATCGCCGAGGGATCGCCGCCACCGGGGCCGGCGGCCAACTCCAGCGTCGGGCCTCCGATGGGCAGGCAGCGCAGCGGATCATAGTCGAAGTCGTCGATGATTATCTCGCCTTCAGGACCGCGCGTCGAGCGATGCGGCGCCAGCCGCTCGCTGATGGCGACATCGTCGAGCCACATGTGCTGCTCGCCATGCTTGATCCCCAGCGACTTGCCCGCCTCGCCCGGCAGGTTGCTGATGTCCGCCACCACGATGGCGTTGATCTCCCCCACATCCAGGCGGCCGTTCTCGTCGTGGGACACCTCCGACAGCATCAGCTCGTCCAGGTCCACCGCCAGATCATGCCAGCGCCCGCCCGGCGTGTACATGTAGCCCTGGTACTCCGAGCCGTCGCTCTCACGCACCGCGTACATCAGTGGCGACGGCTCCGACATGCGAATGCTCAGTGACAGTGACCTCGCTCGCCCCGCCAGCGCCACCGGCCCCAGCTCGAGGAAGGCGAGACGGCCGTCCAGCGGCGTCCACGTGAGCTGGAGCGCGCCTGTGCCGTTGCGCACCAGCTCCGGCTCATTGCTGATCGCCAGCTTTGCTTCATGCGCGGTGCTCGTCCAGCACGCGGCCGGCTCCGCCTGCTCGAAGTCAAAGTGGGCGACGGGAGCCGGCTGGTCGGCCGGAACATGGACGGCGCTGAGCAAGAGGGCGGCAAGCGACCATCCGGCGAGAACGGGCGAACGCATGGGCATCCCTTCGTCTGGCAGAGAGTGCGTGTGGCGACGGCACATCCCGCGTGTGCGCCAGGTGTGCTCCAGATGTAGGAAACCCCGGTGGCGTCATTTGTTCCCCGGAGGCGCCTTCACCTGCGCCTGTGTGTGGCGCCTTCGAGGTGCGCGAGGTGTGTGATCCGGACAGCAATCTTGAGAGCGAGGAGGTGGGCGCACAAGGGCACACGAATATACTAACTTCTGAGAAGTAGCGGCCGTGTCCGGTGCGACGGGGGTGAGGTGTCGGACCTCACGTCCTGAGACGCGGCTGCGCGGGGCTCATCGGCGATTCCGAGCCGAGCAGCGTTTCCCGCATCGGCAGACCGCGACCGACGACTGTGCGCCTCCGGGCATGGCCCGGTTGATCAATAACACGACGCAGCGAGGACAGCGACTATGCGCTCGTATTACGAAGACATCAACCGCGCCATCGAGCAACTGCGCGACCAGGACAATGTGGCGCGGCCCGACGGCGATCAGTTGCGGCGAATGGCCGAGCCCTACGGCGTGCGCACCCACTTCGGCAACGTCAACTACTCTACCTGCGTCCGCAACCGCAGCAAGGACCTGACCGTCATCCTCGGCGGCCCCGAGGTCATGGAGCCGAATCTCAACGCCGACCAGCAGCGTATCATCCGCCAGCTCCCCGACACCCTCAAGAAGATCCACCGCTACATCCAGCAGGCTCCCCTGGTGGGCGTCGCGCGCACCATGGGCCAGAATCAGGACTTCGCTCCGCACTGCACCATGTACGTGTCCACCCACCGCAAGGACTGTATCCGCATCCCCTACATGTGGTATCAGACCCTCTTCGACCCCAAGCACGCCACCGGGCCGGAGATGAATCTGGTCTACATCCCCGAGTGGCAGGAGAAGGACCGGCAGGCGCTGGTCTTCCCCGAGATCGGCGTCACCTACGTGCTCGGCACCGACTACTTCGGCGAGGCCAAGAAGGGCTTCCTGCGCATGGCCATGTGGTTCGCCAAGGCGCATGGCATGCTGGGCCTGCACGCGGGCAGCAAGCTCATCACCGCCCGTACCGCGTCGGGCAAGCTCAAGCGCTACGGCATGCTGCTGCTGGGCCTCACCGCCACCGGCAAGACCACGCACTCGGCGCACACTCACGACCTCGACCGGCCAGGTGAGGAGGTCCAGCTCGTGCAGGACGACGTGGTCTTCCTGCGCGAGGACGGCAGCGCCCTGGGCGCCGAGGCCGGCCTGTTCATCAAGACCGACTCGCTCGAAGACGGCTCGCAGCCGGTGCTCTACGAGGCGGCCCAATCGCCGCGCACGGTCTTCGAGAATGTCATGGTTGACTATCTCGGCCGGGTTTACATGGGCGACGAGGTGTTGACCGGCAATGGCCGCGCGGTGGTGCGCCGCGAGGACCTGGGCGCGCTGGCGTCGGACAGCATCGACCTGCCCCCGCTCGAGGAACTGGACCGGCTGATCATCGCCTTCATCACGCGGCGCAATACCATCCTCCCGCCGGCGGCGAAGCTCACCGCGGCCCAGGGAGCGGCCGCATTCATGCTCGGCGAGTCGGTGCATACCTCCGGCTCCAACCCGCTGCGCGCGGGCGAGTCCATCCGCGTGGTCGGCACCAACCCGTTCATCGTCGGCGACGAGGCCTTCGAGGGTAATCGCTTCTACGAGATCCTGCGCGCCCACGAGGGCAATATCGACTGCTACCAGCTCAACACCGGCGGCGTGGGTGAGATCCTGGAGATCGACGAACGCACCGGGGAGCGCAACGCCGTGCAGAAGGTCGAGCGGGTGGCCATCGCGGAGATGGCGGCTATCATCCGGGGCATCGTGCGCGAGGAGATCGAGTGGGAGGATGAACCCGTCTGGGGCACGCAGGTCCCGGTCGCCGTCGAGGGCGTGAACCTGGATCGCTTCAACCCCGCGCATTTCTACTCACAGGAGCAGATCGACGAGTATGTCAGCGAGCTGCGCGCGGGGCGCATCAAGCACCTGGAGAAGTTCGACGGCCTGCACCCGGACATCATCAACGCCTTCAAGCTGTAACAGCGGCTGTCGGCTATCAGCCGGCAGCCACCAGCGAACATCAGACAGCGAACGGCAACGGCTCTCGAGCCGTTGCCGTTGTCGTTGCCCCGTGGTCGTCTTACAGGGCGGGGAGCTGTGTCCCGCCAGTCGTTGCCATTGTCGCTCGGACCGACGTGCGTCTTGTCTACATGTCGTCGTCGAGCCCGTCAGATGGCACCACCTCCCCGGAGGCTTCGTTCATCTCGCGCACGGTCGTCCCTTCGGGCAGTTCGAACTCCTCGGCGGGCACCGCGTTCAGGTCCGTATGCGTGAGGCTCAGGGAACCGAGGTCGCCCTCGACGCAGCGCACGAGCCCATCCTCCCGGCCGATCCAGAAGCGCGTGCTGTCATCGGGCGGGTGCACGATCCAGCAGTCCGCGCCGTCCGCGGTCCGGCGTCCCAGGATGCGCGCGTCACCTTCCGGCGCGCCGGGCCGCGCATGGCTTGCCGAACGCCGAAGGCCACCCCCGGCACGAGCATGACTGCGAAGACGATGGCGAGTCTGCGCCGCATGCGCGCACAGCCCCCTCAGCCGTCCGTGTCCTCCGAGTCGCCCACCTCGTCTTCCGGCACGGGAACGGGCACCAGCTCCGCCGCGACGATCAGTGTGCCCTCCCCCACCTCGACCGACTCGGGCTCGAGGCCCGCCGACAGCAGGCGCTCGGAGATCAGCCTGCTTGCCTGTCGCTCGGCGATGCCGCGCAGCTCGCCGGGGAGTGAGACCCCGCCCGCGTCCACCTTCGTGACCGAGAGCTTGAGTTCGCCGGATTCGATGCGTGGCGCCATCGACACGGTCACGCGCACCGGGATCAGGAGGACCCTGGTGCGCATGGCCATGTGCACCTGGCCGTCGCGGAAGTGCACGCGCGGCGCGGCGAAGCCCCGCGGCAGGCCCACCGCCTCGGGGTGCTCGTCGAGGTAGGAGTTGATCTCGTCGTCGGTCAGGGTGACCTGCACGGTGGGGCGCACGCCGCGGATGGCCTTGAGCTGTTCGAGGGTGAGGCTGCCGCCGCCCTCAGCGGCGGTAATGGTCGATCGCGCGCCGAACCACGCACGCACGAGGCCAGGGAAGCGGTCCGGCGAGCGCCGCACCGCAATCCCCAGCCCCGTGAGTATCAGCAGCGTCAGCAGGCCGCCGGCCAGGCAGCCCATCCCCGCGCCCGCGCGCCACTTGCGCGCGGGCGCATTCGACCCCAGATGTGCCATCGGCCGGTCAGCTCCCTCCCGTAGTCGCTACTCCCCGCCTTCGTCTTCGGGCATGTCGGGTATCTGCATGTCGGACATGTCCGCCAGCTCAATGTCCTCGGGCACGTCGAAGACGCTTTCGGACACCTCATTGATGTCGGTGTAGCTCATGATCTGCGTGCCCTCGGGGGCCTCGGCCTTGCGCATCAGCCCATCGGCCTTCCCGATCCACATCTTCCCCTCGCCCTCCTCGCCGGTGACCTCGACGATCCAGCAGTCCACGCCGTCGACGGTCTCACTGCCGAGGATCCTGTAGTCGGGGTTGTAGCCCTCGGTGACGTCAGGCACGTTTTCGGCCTCGTCCTCATTGAGGGGGAACTGGAAGCCTTCCTTGGTGGCAGTGTTGTACGAGATCATGACGTTGCCCTCGAAGTCCATGATCATGACCTCGGAACCCTCTTCGCCCTCTTCCTCCATGCGCATCTTCGCCATCTGCGGCCCATCCATCATCACGGTCATGGTGCCGCTCTGTTCGGGCTCTTCGCCTTCGGCCTGAGTGGTCACTGTCATCACAAAGCTCGAGGGAATCTGGAATGTCTCCAGTACATCCGCCATGGTCTCGGCGCTCTCCGGGATGTCCGCCGCCGGTGCCTGCGCGGAGCCCTCGTCCGGCACGGTGCCCGGTGCAGTCTCCGGCGTGGGGATGCTCACCTCACCTGTGTCCGGCTTCTCTCCGCATCCGGCCATGACCCCGATCAGCAGCAGCGCGACAACGGCCAGACATCCCAGCGTGACCGAACCGATACGCATGCTCTCGCCTCCCAGGCGCTTCTTGTGATTCACGCGTGTGAGGCGCCCTGCGAGCCACCTCGTCGGACAAGGGCATTATCCGTTGCCGGGTGCCATCGCGTCAAGGACCCCAGGTGATCATCGGGCGTGTGACTGCCGCGCCGGCCGCGTATTCTCGGGAATCTGTTCGGCGGCATTTGGAGGAAACGCGGTCATTGAGGAGGAACGAGCACGAGTAGTGATATGACGTCGGCACGAACGCGGTACTTCAGGAGGGCCGGCGATGGAGAATATGCGGATCTACGTGACCAGTGCAGTGCCCGAGGCAGCCCTGACGGCGATCGACGCGCTGCAGGGAGTCTCGGCAGGTGAGGGGCTGATCACGGGCGCCGGGGAGTCCCGCCCTCAGGAGAACTCCCTCGTTCTGTTCTACCAGGCGGAGGGCGCGGGCAAGGGTGAGGTTCGCATCCCATTCAGCTCAATCGCGCTGGTGGATGAGGGCGTGCACCACGCCACCATGAAGCGCACCATGGGCGTCGGCTAACGGCCCGCCGAGCATCGCCGCCAGAAGCAGCGGCGGACGACCGTCACCACCCCGGCCGTCCGCCACGGTCGGCCTGTGCGTGTCGGCTCACTCGAACATGGGGCGGTCGGGCCATCGGATGGCCGCCTCCGCACCGTTGCCGCGCCTCTGGATCGGCGGCCGGTAGTTCGGACCCTCTCCCGCGAGCCAGTCTACCGCACGCCAGAACACCTCGGCCTCCCCGCCGCTGAGCGGGTTGGTGTAGCCGTAGTAGCAGCCCGAGAAGATCACACGCCCCTCCCCCGCCTGGCCCGCCACATACACCGGATCGCCAAACTCGTTGCGCATCAGCACCGTCCCCGCCTCGCCCGGCTCGAAGATCATGTGGTCGCGGAACTCGGTGGCGAACTGCATGCCCGGCTCGATGCCGCGCAGCGCCGGATGGCGCACGTCCTCGGTGATCAGGTCGGTCTCCACGACATGGCGCTCAGCCTCCACGCGCTGTGTCGGGTAGCCGCGCCGCGCAATCTCCGGGAACGGGCTATCCATGAACCACGCCGTGTCGTGCACCAGCATCAGCCCGCCACCCGCCTCCACGTAGGCGATGAGCGTCTGGGTGAAAGGTGAACTGCGCGGCAGTGACTGATTGAAGTTCTGCAGGATCACCACGTCGGCGCCCGACAGATAGCTCAGCGCGCTGCCGGCCATGTCGTGCACCTCGTACTCCTCGTTGGCCTGCAGCGTCTGCATGAACGGCGTCTTCGCACCGTAGACCACGAGCTGCCTGCGCTCCGGATTCTCGACCACCAGCTCGTCGAGGCCCCAGGTATCGGGGGTCTCGCGCGGCTGCCACGCCCACTCCCAGTCGCCTGCATCGATGGCGGCATTCGCGGCGGCGAACCACCTGAAGTAATCCTGGTGCGTGGTGGTGTACTCGGGCCCCTCGTAGAAGATCCAGTAGCCGTCGGTGACTTCCGAGATCATCGCCGCGTTACGCCCGGAGAACTCGGGGTCGGCGCCCTTGACCGCCGGGTCAATGCCGCCGGTGTAGAACATGGGGATGCCGGTGTCCTCGGCGAACTGCTGCCGCTCAGCCAGCGCATTGCGGTTGGCCTCCAGCGCCTCCTCGTGGGGCAGCAGCGCCGACCGGCCATAGGTGATGGCGTCGGCCAGGATCAGCGGCGCCTGCTCCGTGGCCCACTCGGGATAGGTCGCCTCGACCATGAAGGGCGTGCCCGGCGCGGGGTAGATGCAGAACTGGAAGGTCGGATCGATGGCGTCCACGGCCTCGCGCAGCGTGCGACAGCGCTGGCGCCAGTGCGCGATCTGGAAGGCTTCGAACTCCTCCTCAAGGCCCTGCGCCGCCACCCAGTCGGCGCGCTCGTCCAGCTCCAGCTCGGGCAGCTCGATGCCCTGCGCCTGCGCGAACTTGCCCATGATCAGGTCATCGTAGGACAGCGAGTAGCCGTTCGGCCCGAGCGCATAATTCTCGTAATCAAGGAAGACGCCGAACAGTGCCGGCATCTCTGCGCTGATCTTGGCGTACTCGGTGATCAGGCCGTTGGTCCAGGCCCAGAACTCGTCGGAGTTGGGGCTCCACAACTCGTCCTCCAGGCCGGACGCCCACACCATGCGCTTGCCGTCGGCGTTGGCGTCGTCAAGGCTCGCCGACAGCGTGCCGCGCATCCACGGCAGGTGCAGGATGCCGTACTGCTCGCACCACTGCGTCACCTGCCGCACCTCGTCCAGGTCGTTGGCGTGGCGCGGCGAGTAAACATTGAAGCCCGCCTCGGCGGTCTCGCGCACCATCCACTCCTCGGTGTGCCAGCCGGCCACCGGCTGCATTACCTTGTCCACCAGGATCCTGAACTTGACCGTGCGTCCCAGGTCGTGGCGCGTCAAGGGTTGCGCGGCGCACACCCCGCCCACCAGGGCGATCACCACGATGGCTGTCACGCTGCGCGCAGTCGTTGCCACCATCATCGTCCTCCCATCCTCAGTCTCGGGCATGCGCCCGGCCCGGCGGTCGGCGCGTACAACACAATGCCGACCGGCGCATCGGCCGGTCGACCCTCGATTTCCTCTCCGCCGCCGCGTTCTCCTCGCTCAGTGCGGGATACGATCGTTCTCGTCGTACTCGTGCTGGTGTGCGTGGCCCATGTGCGCCGGCGGCGGGGGGGCATCGTCCACGCGCGAGGTGAACTCCACGCCCTTCTGCTTGAGATCATGCTCGATCGCCATACGCAACTCGGGCACGGACCACTCCTCGAACTGCGGCGATCCGCTGAAAGAGACCATGCCGAAGGTCGAGCCCGGGATCTGCTTGACCACCTCGCCGTTGATGATCAGGCCGTTGTACAGGTTCTCGGAGATCGTGTTGATGAACTCGCGGTTCTCCGGCTTCGTGCTGTCCATGAACTCGATGCGCACCAGGTCACCGTAGTCGTTCGCGATCCCGTTCGCAATGCGCCGGTACTCGTCGCGCACGTAGCCGATGCTCTGGTAGCACACGATGATCTTAACCGGCGCGTCCGCGGGCCCGATCGGCTCGGTCAGGGCCTCGTCGGTTGGCGGCGGTGGCTGCTCTTCCTCGTGCTCGTGGCCGTGTGAGTGCGGATCGCGCCCGACGCCGCGGGCGGCGAGCTGCGTCGGGTCCATGTTGTTGATGTAGTTGATGACCGCAATGGCCGCCAGCAGGACGATGACGACCAGCGCGGTGATGACCTGTCTGCTCATGATGAGGGCACCTCACATCGTCCGCACGGGCTTCCGTGTGGTTCGCGTGGGTTAACGTCGTGTGACCGCCCTCTGGTTCCCGCGCTCGCGGGCTCATCTGCCCCGCAGCCACACCGGCGAGGACCACGCCTCCTCACCGTCACGTTGAATCACGTGCAGGTAGTACCAGGCCCTCTCCCCCACCTCTTTGGGATCCTCCCACTTGATCTCCACGTCGAGCCCCTCGACCTCGACCGCGTGCACCACCGCGCCGTCGCGGATGATCTCCAGCCGCGCCAGCTCCCCGGCACCGTGCACTGTCGCCTCCACTTCGGCCCGCTTCGCCTTGCCCTCCTGCCCCATCTCGACATCCGAGACCTCGAAGTCCAGCAGGATGCGCGCGCCGGTGGTGGCCCAGGTGCGTCGCTCGCGCAGCGCTTCCACCAGTGCGCGCCGCCGCAGCTCCGGCATAAGCGCCGCGGTCAGTCCGCACCGGTAGCGAAGCTGATGGGCGAAGCCATGCAGCGCGCTGCCCTGGCCGTCAGGATCATCGGGCGTCCAGGCGCTCTTGCCCTCGTGGCAGTCACCGCCCCCGGTGAAGCCGAGCATCGCGCCGGCGTTGAGCCAGTCATGCGCGGGCAGAGGATGTGCGCCTGGGAACAGCGGCGCCTTCGGGGCACCGACGCGATCGCTCGCGCCCCACATCGAGTATACCTCGATAAAGCGCTCGATGCTCGGGTCGTGATGCTCCATGCGCCCGTTGGCCCCGGTGTGATGCGGCCCGGCGACGATGTCGGTGTCATCGTGGAAGTGCTGGTACACCACGTCCAGCGTGCTCTCGGGCTCGTACATGCCGCGGAACAGCCGCAGCCTTCGCCCGCGCGCGTAGATGCACCGATGGCCCTGGCGGCCGGCCCACTCGTAGCCCAGCAGGGTCACGAAGCCGCCGCGTTCGTTCAGCGAGTTGGCCACATCCTGCATCCACTCCCACTCATTGTCGGTGAAGTAGCAGGCGTGGTCGGCGGCGGCCGCGAAGTCCTGGCAGCCTTCATCGCGCGCGTGGATGAACATCTGCTCAAAGCCGCCGAAGCCGTCGCTCATTTCCGTATGCCCGTGGATCTCCCCCCAGTAGACGTTGAGGTCATCGCTGTCGTCGTCGAGCACCTCGAGCGGATTGCTCTGCGCCAGCAGCTCGCCGGTGGCCACGTCGTAGGCACGCACGCGGTAGAGGCCCTCCTCCAGCCGGCCCAGGTCGACGCGGAAGCGGTGCGGCGCCTCAAAGCGCCCGCGCGGTCGCCCCAGGTCCCTCTCCCCCGCCTCGTCCACGATGCGCAGACGGATATCGGTGGGTACGCCACGCGTCGCCGGCACGTTGCGGTAGCGGTCGGTGAAGATCCCGCGCAGGCAGACCTCCTCATCTTCGTGCACGCGGCCGGGCAGGAACAGGTGCAGGCGCTCCGCCGGCAGCGCGACGGTCTCGAAGGTGTGACTGTGCTCCGCCGCCAGCTCCACCCAGAGCAGGCGATCATCCACCGCCACCGCAGCGGCGAATGGCACGAGGTGTGCGTACCACACCGGCCGCTCGACTTCGTGGCGCAGCCATGGGAAGATAAACATCTCGTCCGTGCGGTAACGCACTACCAGCCGCCCGCCCGCCTCCAGCCCCTGCGGCAGTCGGCAGATGATGTCGAACTGCTCATGCGATTCGTCCGAGAGGGCCAGCGACTCCAGCTCGACCGGCGCCTCGGCCCCGTCCGGTGCAGTCGCGCGGCTACTGGTGTAGCCGGGCGCCGCCGGGTCCTCATTCTGCGGCGGCGAGAACGCGCGCGGCACCGCAAAGCGCACGCGCGCCCCGCGCGGCAGTCCGTGCGGTCCGGCGATGTACGTGGCCTCGAAGTGCGTCGGCGTACCGACCGCCACGCGCGCCGGTGTCAGCAGCGTGCGCCCTGCATTCTCTCGCGACAGCCCGAACAGGGCCTCCTCGACCTCGGCACGGCCGCCTTCGGGGACGAACTCCAAGTCGCGCGTCACCAGCAGCAGCGCCTGCCGCGCCTGCATCGCCGTCATGCCCTCGATACGAAGCTGCCCGAACCGCCCGCACAGACGATCGGTCACCCCCAGATCCAGCCAGCTCGCCCCCCTCTCCCCCCCTCTCTCGCGCGGCGTGGGTACGAACTCCAGGTCATCGATCCGCACGACAGGCTCAGCGGCGTCCGTGTGCAGCCACAGCCGCACAGTGGCGCGGTTGAAGCAGCCCAGGAAGATGACCATGTCCACGAACGGCCGCCCGGGGTAGACGGCGGTCTTCTCCAGCGACAGGATGCGATCGGCTCTCATGTGGTTCACTCCATCTGCGTGCCGGCAACGCCCACTCAGCGGGCTGTGCTCTTCGCGCTCCTGGTGATGCGCTCCTCCGTCGGCCATCGACCGCACGTCGGCTCACCATTATCCTGGCCTAACGGCCTCCCGTTTCTACATGATACGGGCAAGGGTGTTTGCAGTTAAGCAAGCAGGCCGAGTGCCGATCCCCATCGCCAGCGAGCCGCGCGCCATCGCTCCACCGACGACGACTTCTGCCAGCTTAATGATATGTCATCCTCTGCAGAGGGCCGTGTGCCGGTACGCCGCGAGGGTGGATTGGCCTGAGGGGCGGTCGTGGTCCGCAGGGAAGCAGGATAATGGCATAATGGCGTTTGGCCTTGGGGCATGGCCGGGCGCGGTCGGTCATGGCGCAGGAATGCTGGGATGCCAGCATAAATGGATGCTGCAAAGACGGGGTAGTGAGATAACGGTAAGTGTGGACAGCGGGTTGACGTTAGGCGGGCATGATGGTAAGCTGCCGTGGACCGCTGACGACGCAGCAATGTCTGCAGCACGGACCGGCGTGGGGGCGAAGCAGCGAAGGCGGTGCGATCATGCGCACGATTGCGGTCGCAAACCAGAAGGGCGGGGTGGGCAAGACGGCCACGGTCCTCAACCTGGGCGCAGCGCTGGCCGAGGTGGGGGAGAAGGTGCTCCTTCTGGACCTCGACCCACAGGCGAACCTCACGGCCATCTCCGGCGCGGACGAAGTCGAGCTGTCGATGCATGACCTGCTGCTGTCGCCGGATGTCGCGCTACGCGAGATCGTGCAGGCCAGCCCGATCGAGGGCCTGCTGGTCGCGCCGTCAGAGTACGCGCTGGCCGCTGCCGAGGCGGCGCTGTCGAGCGGTGAACGGCGGCAGTGGCGCCTCGCGGACAAGCTGGTCGGGCTCGCGGACGACATCATCGTGATCATCGACACGCCCCCCAGCCTGGGTCACCTCACGATCAACGCCCTTACCGCCGCGACAGAGGTCCTCATCCCGGTGCAGTGCTCGTACCTGGCGATGAAGGGCCTGCAGCAGCTTCTGCGCACCGTCGAGAGTGTGCGAGAGCGCGCCAATCCCGAGCTGCGGGTGCTGGGCATGCTCCTGACGATGTTCGACGCGCGCACCATTCATGGCGAACAGGTGCGGGATCGCCTACGCGAGCACTTCGGCGACGAGGTGTTCGAGGTGGTCATCCCGCGCACCGTCGCCTTCGACTACGCGACGGTGGCCGCGACGCCGCTGGTGCACTACCGCCCCGACAGCCCCGGCGCACAGGCCTACCGTAAGCTCGCACAGGAGGTGCTCGAGCGTGGCCAGGCGACCGCAGATTCCTGAAGACGTGTTCTTCGACGAGTCACGCGCCGACAGGGAGAGCGAGGACGTGCAGCGAAATGACCAACTCGCCCGCAGCCGCAGAGTCGGCAGCGGCCCGCGCAGCTACCGGCGATCGTCGGAGGAGAGGCGACAGGAGCCGGAGGAGCCTGCGCGAGTCGGCCGACCACCGGCGCAGGAGGGGCCGAAGGTGGCGGTGACGCTCTACCTGACCGAACCGGTGGCGCATCTGCTCGAGGAGGCGCGCTATCTGCTACTGACCGAGCACGGGGTGAAGACCAGCAAATCGGCGATCGCGGACTTCGGTCTGCGCGCCGGGCTGGCCGACCTGGCTGCGGCGGCCGAGGACCTGCGCCGCGACTGAGCGGTTTGTGGACCTCCCGCGCTTCGTATGTGACACTGGCGGCCGCACACCGCCTGGAGAGATGCCTATGACCGCGCGCACGGATCCGCGCCTGATCGCATCGATTGCCTGCCTTTTGTGCCTGCTGGCCTGGCTGCCCGGCGCTGCCCAGACGAGCGCTCAACGCACCCCCACGACTGGGCTCACCGGGGAGCAGGGGACTGCGGCGCCCGCGGTTGAGGAGGAGGAGGAGCCCGTAGCGGGCGAGGTACCGCCTGAGGGCGAGGTGCCCCTGGAGGAGGCGCCGACGGAGCCGGTCGAGGAGCCCCCGCCCCCGACCGCAGCGGAGCGCTTCGCGGCCCTGCCGCGCTTCGGCGCCGCCGTCTTCGGCCAACTCGAATATCCCGAGAAAGAAGAGCCGGAACCCGAGGCCGGCGAGCAGGACGATCAGCAACTGCAGCAGGCTCAGGCGCGGCCACGGGTCGTGAGACAGGCGGGCGTGGTCACCGAGGCCGTGCCGCCCACCTACATCATCGGTCCGGGCGATGAGCTGCTGGTGCGCGTGTGGACCGACGCCATCGAGCATATCAAGGCTTCACCCACGGTGGATGCCGACGGGCGCGTATACCTTGAGCTACTGGGCGAGGTGACCGTGGCGGGGGAGAGCATCGCCGAGGTGCGTCAGGCGATCACCCGGCGCTACCGCGTGTTCTTCACGCGGGCGGAGATCAGCGTTGGCCTGGCGCGCACGCGCGTAATCGAGGTGCGCGTCACCGGCGACGCCATGTACCCGGGCAAGTACCTGCTGTCGGGCGATGCTACGCTGTTCTCCGCCCTCTACGCCGCGGGCGGCCCCAGCGAGATCGGCAGCCTACGTACCATCCGACTGGCGCGCCGCGGTCAGGAGCCGCGTGTCATAGATCTGTACCAGTATCTGCTCTACGGCGACGTGAGCGCTGATGTGGCCTTGCTGGCCGAGGACACCATCTTCATCCCGCCGGCCGGCGCCACCATCGGTGTGGATGGCGAGGTGCGTCGGCCGGCCCGCTATGAGGTGCTCGGCCAGGACACCACGCTGACGCAGGCACTCGAGATGGCCGCCGGCGTGCGCGCGACCGGCTATGCTCACAACCTGGAGCTGTGGCGAGTGGGGGAGAGCGGCCGCCGTGAACTCATCAACCTCGATGTCGCCACCAGCGGCGAGATGACCGTGCGCGACGGCGACCTCATCGTACTCACCCCGGTGCTCGAGGAGCCCGAGAACATCGTCGAGCTGGCGGGTGCGGTCATGCGTCCCGGCGTGTACGAGGTGCGCCCGGGCATGACCGTCAGCGACCTGATCACGCTGGCGCAGGGCCTCAGCGACGACGCGCATACCGAACAGGCCGAGCTGTGGCGCCTGGGCCCGGACCTGGACTACGAGCTGACCCCGTTCGATCTCGCCGCGGCGCTGGCGGGCGACCCGACGAGCGATCTCGTGCTGCAGCCGCGTGATCGCATCGAAGTCCTCTCCGAGCAAGAAGTCGAGCGTGCGATGGAGGTCGAGGCGACCGGCGCGGTGGCGCGCCCGGGCGTGGTGCCATGGGTGCGGGGCATGCGCGTCTCCGATCTGGTGCTGCGCGTCGGCGGGCTGGCCGAGGGGGCGTACACTCCCCAGGCTAACCTGCTGCGCATCGGCCCCAACCAGCGGCGCCAGGTCATCGCCGTAGATCTCGACGCCGCACTGGCCGGTGACCCGGACGCCGACGTGGTCATTGAGCGCGGAGACGTGCTGGAGGTACTGCTGCGCGAGATGGTGTGCGCGCCCAGCGAGGTGAACGTCGCGGGCGAGGTCAACCTGCCGGGCTACTACCCGCGCCTGCAGGGGATGCGTGTGTCCGACGCCATCCTGGCGGCGGGCGGGCTGTCCCGCACCGCCGGCGATCAGGTCGAGTACACCGCCGCCGGTGTGGTCGGGCGCGTGCAGCCGCTCTACCTCATGCTGCGCCGCGAGGGCGAGCACTTCGTCGTCGAGCCCGATCCCATCATCAATGACAATGACCTCATCTCCGTGCTCGGCACGGGCGAGCTGATCTCCGAGCCGCCGCAGGTCGCCATTGCCGGGCGGGTGCGGCATCCGGCCACCTACGCGTTGCAGGAGACCGCCGGCGATCCTGACACCGTCTACGAACTGATTGAGCGAGCCGGCGGCCTGCTGCCCGACGCCAACCCGCGCGGCATGGTCCTCTACCGCCTGCGCGAGGAGATCATCAGCGACCGCCAGGGGGCCGATCTGCACCAGTTGATCGCCACCTTCAACCGCGAGCTGGTCTCCGCCACGGTCGAGGGTCAGGAGCAAGTGGCGGCGGGGGTCGCCGGCCAAGTCGCCGAGAGCCTGCAGGCCGCGCTCTCAGAGGGCGGGACGACAGTCGTCATTCCGCCGCGGCGGCTGAGCGAGCGCGCCTGGGTGCGCGCGGTCCCCATCGACGGCCAGGCGGTCATTGAGAGCGAGGGCCGCGAGGGCGACTTTCCGCTCACCAACGGCGACGTCCTGGTGGTCCCGACCACGCCCACCACCGCGACCGTCATGGGCGCAGTTGTGCGGGCGGGCGCACTGCCCTGGAAGCCCGATCAAAGGGCCATCGACTATATCCAGCAGGCCGGCGGCCTGACCACCGATGCGCGGCAGGAGCAGACCGTAGTGGTGCGCGCCAACGGCGAGGTCGTGGCTCACGCGATGAAGGCTCCGGTCTACGCCGGCGACGTCATTCTGGTGCCGTCGGACTACATCTTTCGCGAGGTGAATCCGCCGGACACCTTCGACCGCATCATGTCGGCGATCACGGGGATTCTGACCGGCTACCTGATCTTCAAATAGCGCGTGGCGGGGCAGGCACACTGAACAGCCCGGATATGCCGTTAAGCCAGGGAAATGCTAAAACATCTCCCTGTGAGGGCGGGCG
>JALGVA010000253.1 GCA_029820295.1 Candidatus Zipacnadia bacterium | reverse complement strand
CTCGGCCACGCGCTCCGCCGCCTCGTGCACGCGCGCGAAGGTCGAGGGCCCCGCGGGCCGGGCCGAGGCGCGCAGGCCGGCCAGGTGCGGGCCGATGCGCGCCAGCGCGGCCGCCAGGCCGAGGTCGAGCAGGAGCAGGATGGCGATGCCGAGCACGATCGCGGCCCACGGCGACAGCGGGCGCGCCGCCAGCAGCCAGATGGCGAGCACGTGCGCCGCCAGCAGCAGCGTGACGGCGAACCACGCACCCGCGACCAGGGCGGGCATCTCGGCCGGATGTCGGTAGTCGGTGGCGGTGAGCCTCATGGCGGCTCCCTATGCTCCGGATGCGGCGGTGGGCGCGCCGAGGCCTCGCACGAGCCGCGGGAGGTCGCGCAGGTCGCGGACGGTGGCGTGGGCCGGTGGACACTCCGGCCGTGGCGGCCGGCCGCTGCGGTTGAGCCAGATGGCGCGCCAGCCCGCGCGCACGGCGCCGGTCACGTCGGCGAGTTCGGAGTCGCCGACCAGCAGGCACTCGTCGGCTCTCGCGCCCGCGACCCGCTCGGCGAGTCGGAAGAACTCGACAGCGGGCTTCTCGAGGCCGGTGTCGGCGGTGTGCAGCCGGTGCTCGAACAGGTCGCTGATGCCCAGCGTCCCGGTCAGGTCCATGCCGTTGGACAGCACGCCGAGCACGTAGTCACGACGCAGGGCGCGCAGGCACGGGACGGTGTCCGCGAAGGGCCGGATGTTGGTCTGCAGCTCGTCGTAGTACACGTCGGTCAGCTCGTCGGCCAGGCCGTCGTCGGACCGTGAGCAGCGCGCCATGGCCTCGGCGAAGCTGTCGCGCCGAGCCTGGAAGAGGTCTATGCCCGCACGCCCGCAGCGCTCGGAGACGTCGCGGCGCGCCGCGACGAGCGCCTCCGCATCGATCGTATCGCGCGTGTCGGGAAGGCGTTCGTGCATGATACGCAGGACCGCCGCGATGGAACGAGACATCGCGCGACTGTAGTCGTAGAGGGTGTCGTCCTGGTCGAACCAGACGAAGCGGACGCGCGCGGTCGGCGCCTCCGAAGCCATCTCATCACCGCCGGTTGCGCCGGCTTCAGGCATGGCGCGGCGGGCGGCTCGCCGAGCGCCGCCCGCCGCACGGGCATATGCTGTGCGCCGCCGGGCGCCTACTCGCCGGCCGGCAGCGGAACGATCAGGAAGCGCACCTTCATCGGGTTGCCGGTCTCCGGGTTGATCAGCTCGAAGGTCACCACGGCCGGCTGGCCGCTGGCGAACACCGAGCCCTCGGGCACCGGTTCGACGGTCGGCGCCGCCACCACCGCGACCGTTGCTTCGGGCGCCCCCTCCGCGGGAGCAGCGGTCTCCTCGGCCGGAGCGGCGGCCTCCTCGGCCGGGGCAGCGGTCTCCTCGGCCGGAGCGGCGGCCTCCTCGGCCGGAGCGGCGGCCTCCTCGGCCGGGGCGGCGGCCTCCTCGGCGGGAGCGGCGGCCTCCTCGGCGGGAGCGGCAGCCTCCTCGGCGGGAGCGGCGGCCTCCTCGGCGGGAGCGGCGGCCTCCTCTGCCGGGGCGGTGGCCTCCTCAGCGGGAGCGGCGGCCTCCTCGGCAGGAGCAGGCGCACCCTCGCCGACGGTCAGGTGGGTCAGGAGGTTATCGGGCGAGAAGTTGCTGCTGGCCATCGGGAAGGCGTAGACCTTGCGCACCGAGCCGTCGGGCTGCTCGATCTCCAGGCGGGTGGCGTGGACCAGCCACGCGGGCGTACCGGTGATGACCTCGCCGGAGGTGGTGGTCACCACCAGGCTGGTGATCTTCCATCGGACCATGTTGTCCGTGCCCACCTCAGCCCACTCGGCATCGATGGCCGCGACCTCCGTGGCGTCGATGCGCCGCTCCTCGCCGTCCACGCGCACGGCGATGTAGCCGCCATCGCGCAGGCTCGAGCCGATCTCGGCGCCGTCCACGATCCCCAGTTGCGCGGCCAGGATGATCCCGCTGATGGTCTCACCGCTGCGCAGCGTGACGGAGCCGTCGAGGGTCGGGCCGGCGTAGTCGGCCGCGAGGGCCGTCCCCGCCAGCAGCGTCAGCAGGGCCGCGGTCAGCAGCTTGCTCGTCGCGGACATGTCACTCACCTCGTTGGGCGTCGATGAACTGCGTCGGCGCGCCGCGGGGCGGACGCGCTCAGTGTGCACTGCGCGCCTGCAGGGTCTCGATGAAGGCCTCGACGCGCAGACGTGTGCGTGCGTCCAGCGGCCCCGGCCCCTCGCCCTCGAGCGAGAGCACGGGCAGGTCCAGGTGCCGCTTGATGAGCAGGTCCTGGATCTGCCGGAAGCAGAAGGCCTGCGTGTAGTGGATCAGGCCGTCGATGCGGCGCAGCTCGATCTGGGCGCGCAGGTCATCGAGGCGCCCGGCGAGCCGGTACGGATAGGTATAGCGCCGGTACTGCTCCAGCAGGTCGCAGTCGAGACTGTCGGCCATGGTGAACTGGCGCTGGATCTCGTTGAACACGACCCGCGCGCCGAGTTCCTCCAACACCTGGTAGAGGTCGCTGAAGATGGTGGGCACGCCGGCCACGCCGATGCGCACGCCCTGATCGGCCGGCGTACGGCGGCGCGCGGTGTCCAGGAACTCGTCGATCTCGCGCTCGAAGCGCGTGGGGCTGGAGTTGAAGTCGCTGCAACACACCTGATAATAGTGATTCTCCCAGCCCTTGACAAGGCCTTCGCGCCAGGTCAGGCGGTCGATCGCGGCCACCTTCGCACGTATTGGACGCAACTGCTCGCGCTGGCGTTCCGCCTCGTCCCAGCTCACGCCGAAGTGGTCGCACAGGCGCTGGATCTGCATGCGCAACAGATCGGGGTCGCGGTCGTAGGGGTAGGCGAAGGGGATGATGCGCACGCCCTCTTCGCTGAGGGTCTCGATCATGGCGTGAGTCTGCGCGCAATCGCCCTGGGTCACCGCGATGACCACCGGGATCTGGTGCTGGAGCGTGGCCGAGTAGATGCCCTTGATCCATGCGCAGGCGGTGCGTGGGTAGCCGGCGATCTCCGCGCGCGAGACCAGGCGGTCGGGCTCGGGGTCGGTGATGAAGATGTTATTCAGGTCCACCGGCTCGGCGCCGGCGGCGAGGATGACCTCGACCGGGATTGTGGTCGTCAGGCCGATTCGCATGGGGCATCGGGGATGGGGCATAGGGCATTGGGAACGGCGGGCAGCCCGATGGCCGCCGCCGTCGCCGTCGGCTCGCAGCTCGTAGCTCGTTGCTCGTAGCTGCTCATGGCAGCTTCAGCAGCCTGTGGATCTGCGGCATGATGCGCACGTCGCGCAGGGAGCGCGTGGCCAGGGCCCGGAAGCGCATGAGATCGATGCCGCGCGGCGGGCGGGCGCCGCCGTTGGGCGTGACCGGCTGCAGGAAGACCGGGCAGGCGGCATCGACCGACGCGATCAGCGCGAAGACCTCCTCCAGCTCCTCCTCGGTGGCGGCGTCGGTGATCACGATCTTGACGAAGGCGCGCTTGCGCTGGGCCATGCGCAGGAACTCCTCGCGCGCGTCACCGTCGAGCGGCCGGCCCATGGCGCTGTCGAGCTTGTAGTCGGCGGCCACCCAGTCGATGTAGCGCAGGACCTGGTGCAGCTCGCGCGGGCGCTGGCCGTTGGTCTCGAGCATGATCGGCAGGTGCAGCGGCTGCAGCGTCGCCGCCAGCGCCGCCACGAACTCCGGGTAGAGCAGCGGCTCGCCGCCGGTGATCGAGATCGAGTGGATCGCGGTCGGTTCGTTGGCCGCGATGATGCGCTTGATCGCGTCCTCGACGTCCGCCACCGAGAGCGGGTTCGGGATGGTCCAGGCGCGCGCCCCCGGCCTCGTCTGGCACGAGCAGTCGCCCTCCATCTCGCGCGCGGCCGGCGTGTCGCACCACGGGCAGTTCAGGTCGCAGCCGCGCAGGCGCACGAAGATCTGCTGCAGGCCCGCGAACAGCGCCTCACCCTGGATGGAGGTGAATATCTCGGCCAGCGGCGCCCGCAGCGAGGTGTCGGTCTCCTCCAGCGCTCCGATGTCATTCGACGGCATCACGGCACCCCCCGCACCTTGCAGGTCGCGAGGTCCACGTCCGCCATCTCGGCGGCGTAGCCCTCGAGCACCTCACGCGCCAGCCAGTCGGCGTCGATCTGCCACTCGCCCAGGCCCACCGCCGGC
>JALGVA010000096.1 GCA_029820295.1 Candidatus Zipacnadia bacterium | reverse complement strand
CCCCACGCAGGGCCACCGCTGTCGATGGGAGTGGTCGCCATGTCCGAGACCGGCGGCGAGATTCTCCGCGTACAACGCATCTGGGACGAGGCGCAACACAACGCCTTCTGTGGCGTCGTGCGCCATGAGGGGCGCTGGTGGTGCACCTTCCGCGAGGGCGCCAGTCATGTTTCTTGCGACGGCGCGCTGCGCGTGATCGTCTCCGACGATGGCGAGAGCTGGCGCTCCGCGGCCCTCATCGCCATCGAGGGCTCGGACCTGCGCGACCCCAAGCTCGAGGTCACGCCCGATGGCACGCTCATGCTCCTCGCGGGCGAGCGCCGCCCGGTGGAGGGCGGCGACCTCAACACCTCCATGACCTGGTTCTCCGCCGACGGCAAGGCCTGGCACGGACCCTTCATCGTCGCCGAGGACGGCGTGTGGCTGTGGCGCGTCACCTGGCACGAGGGCGTCGCGTGGGGCGTCGGCTACGGATGCCAGGCGGGGGAATTAGCGCGCCTCTACCGCAGCCACTGCGGCATGCGCTTCGAGCGCATCGAACCCGACATATACACCGAGGGCTACCCGAACG
Organism: Candidatus Zipacnadia bacterium; assembly: GCA_029820295.1. Lineage (GTDB taxonomy): Bacteria > Armatimonadota > Zipacnadia > Zipacnadales > UBA5352 > JALGVA01. Next base: position 18,294 of record JALGVA010000096.1, on the reverse strand, counting down.
AGACGCGCATCCTCTTCCTCGAGGACGACACCGCCCTGTGCCTGCTGCGCATGGATGGCGAGGGCGCCACGGGCAAGCTTGGCCGCGCCGCGCCCCCGTACACCGACTGGCACTGGCGCGACCTCGGCGTAAAGATCGGCGGGCCCGAGATGCTGCGCCTGCCCGACGGCCGCTTCGTGGCCTGCGTGCGGCTCTACGATGAGACGGTGCGCACCTCGCTGATGTGGCTGGACATCGAACAGGCCACGCTCACCGAGTTCCTGACACTCCCCTCCGGCGGCGACACCAGCTACGCCGGGATGGTCTGGCACGAGGGCCTGCTGTGGGTGGCGTACTACTCGTCACACGAGGAGAAGACGTGCATCTACCTCGCGAAGGTGAAGCTCGACTGACATCGACGCACTGGAGCCGATGCCATGAGCGACCTGACGATCCTCGCCGACCTCGCCGGGCGGCATACCGCACACGATGTCTACGACCTGTGGGCCCGGCGCCGCGGCGATGCGGTGCTGTTCGGCTGGCAGACCGCCGCGGGCGGCAACCGCTCCTGGTGCCTCGACACCCACGGGGAGCTGCACCCGGTGGCGGTGCCGTGGACGCCCGGCGAGGCGCACGAGCTGTGGGCGGTCGCGGCCGATGGCGACACGCGGCTCTTCGCCGAGAGCTGCCTGGGCGTCGGCGGCGATGACGCCAACTGGGGCGTGCGCTGCCGGCTGGGCGAGGAGGTCGTGGAGTTCGCCGAGCCGGGCGTCTCGCTGCTCTTCCCGGCGGTTTGCTTCGACGGCGAGGGAGCGCCCTTCGTCGCTATGGTGCGCACCGAGGACGTCGAGAACGCCGATGGCGTCATCGACCAGCACAACACGGTGGTGGTCGCGCGGCGAGCCGGCGACGGCTGGGAGATCGAGAAGGTCGCCGACCTGGCCTACGGACTGCTCCCGCGCGCGGGCGTGTGGGGCTATCCAGGCCGGCGGCGTATGCCCTTCTTGCTGCCCGACGACCGCGGCGGCGTCTGGCTGATGTGGGAGCGCAAGGAGCCGCATGACGGCAACACCAACACCTGCCACGGCGTGCTGCTGGGCCGCCGGTTCGTGGACGGGCAGTGGGCCGAGCCCGTGCGCATCATCGAGGAGGCCTACCTCGACTACGCCCCCGTGCCCTCGGGCGTCGCCGATGGCCGGCTGATCGTCACCGCCCAGCGCGGCGTGCCGCTGGCGCACCCCGGCCGCGGCGAGGTCGTGCTGCTGTCCGTGAGCGTGGATGACTGTCCCGCCCAGCCTGCCGACACCGGCTTCGACGGCTGGACCACCATCGACCTGGCCCGCCGCGAGTTCTTCTCACCCGCTACCCGCGAAGTCGAGCTTGACGGCGAGCAGTTCCGGCTCATCTTCGGCGACCCGCACACGCACACCACGCTCTCCGAGGACGCCGAGGGCGACCTGATCGAGATGATCGCCTACGCCCGCGACAAGGCGCAGGTGGACTTCGTCGCCATCACCGACAACGACTACATCTACGGCGGGCGGCTCTCCGATGAGGGCTGGCGCAAGACCATGTCCGCCGCGCAGGCGTGGTCGGAGGACGGGCGCTTCATCGTCATCCCCGCCTACGAGTGGACCCAGGCCAGGTGGGGGCCGGTGACGCCACAGCACCGTTCGATCCTGTTCGCCTCCTACGACCAGCCTATGCTGCGCTGGGCCGACGCCGGCATCGGCCAGGCCCACGATTGCTTTGAGGCGCTGCTGTCGTGGATCGGCAGCACCAACGGCATCATGAACACCCAGCACGCGCGCTTCACCCTCTCGAACAGCGACCGCGAGGCCAACATGGAGGTCGTGTGCGGCTGGGGCGATTACATCAACACCTCCGAGTGCTTCCACGAACACCTCGACCGCGGCTTCGAGGTCGGCTTCGTGGGCACATCCGACGGCCACCGGCGCACGCCCGGCCTGGGCGGGGGCCTGACCGGCCTGTGGGTGCGCGAGTTCACGCTCGCGGGCATCATCGACGCCATGCGCGAGCACCGCTGCTACGCCACCGCGGGCGCGCGCATCGGCCTGCGCTTCTGGATCAACGAGGCCTTCATGGGCCGGCGCGTCGCTCCCGCCGACTCATACGTCGCGCGCGTCGCCGTCGATGCGCCGCGCGCGATCGAGCGCCTCGAGATCTTCGGCGATGGCCAGGTCATCGCCGCTCGCGAGGGCCTGCCCGCGAGCTTCGACCTGCAGATCGATGGCCTGCCCGCCTGCGCCTGGTACTACGCCAGGGTCACCATGCCCGGCGGCTTCCCGAAGTACCCTTCGAACATCGCCCCGGCCGAGGGCCCGTGGGCGTGGAGTTCGCCGGTCTTCGGGGGCCGAGCGGATGGCTGACGTCGCGGGCGCCTCCGCCGAACCCTCGTCCGACGGTGGCGCGCTGTCGGTGCGCTCGCTGGCGCTGGCCGTCATCTTCCTGGTGGTCGGGGCGCTGTGGATCCGCAAGGCCTCGCTGATCGCCTTCACCATCCTGGTGGGCGAGGGCACGCCGCCGGTGCCGGCGCTCACGGCGCTGGCGCTGATGACCGCGCTGGGCATGGTCGTCGGGCGTCTGACCGTCACCCGGCGCTGGCGGCGCGAGGCGCTGCTGGTCTACGTGCTGCTCACCTGCGGCTTCATCACCATCGACGCCAACGGCATCCGCCAGCTCCTGGCAACCATCACCAGCCTGCGCTACTTCGCCGCCTCCGGCAATGACTACGCGGCGCTCGCACAGACCGTCCCGCCATGGCTGATGCCCGCCGATGACGAGCTGCTCCGCGGCTTCTACGAGGGCATCGAGGGCAGTCCCATCCCGTGGGGTCAGTGGCTGCCGATCCTGGTGGTCTGGGGCGGCATGTTCCTGGTGCTGAGTCTCTCGCTCGGCTGCCTGGTGTCGCTGTTCCGCAAGCCGTGGGCAGAGCAGGAGCACCTGACCTTCCCGCTGGCGGAGCTGGCCCTGCAGCTTGCGCCCGACCCGCCCGACCGCCCCGGCCAGGCCCAGCTCCTGCGCTCCTGGCTGTTCTGGATCGGCGTGGGCATCGCGGCCATCTACGACGGCTCCAACATCGCCCACGCGTTCTCACCGGGCATTGCCGCCATCGGCCAGAACTACGACCTGAGCCCACTGCTGAGCGAGCGCCCGTGGACCGGCCTGCGCCCGATCAACCTGACCTTCCGCCCCGAGATCGTGGGCCTGGGCTACCTGGTCCCGACCGACGTGCTGCTGTCGGTGTGGGTGTTCTACCTGCTGCTGCGCTTCGAGAACTTCGCGGCCGGAGTGTTCGGCGGCGGCGGTCGCGGCTTCCCCTATGATCGGCCGCAGGGCATCGGCGCCTACTTCGCGCTCGCCATCTTCACCATCTACACCGCCCGTGAGCACCTGCGCGGCGTGCTGCGCGCCGCCATCGGCGACCGCTCGGGGGTCGAGGGCGGAGAGGCCATCCCCACCGCGCTCGCGTTCTGGGGCGTGATTGCGGGGATCGTCGGCCTGACCGCGTTCATGGTCGTCGCGGGCATGGCCTGGGGCACGGCGCTGGCCTACGTGCTCATCATCTACGTCTGCTCGCTGGTCTACGCCCGCATCCGTGCCCAGACCGGCCTGCCTATCACCTACGGCATCCCGCGCGAAGAGATGTTCGACACCATCCTGGCGGTGCAGCCGACGCGCGAGGGCCTGACCTCACCGGTGGCCATCCGCGCCGAGAGCGTCTTCGCGGTCTTCCGCGTGATCGGGCGCATGATCTTCGGCCAGATCGGCGCCTTCCAGATGGAGGGCATCCGCATCGCGCGCCGGTCGCACATCCGCCGCTCACACCTGATGACCGCCGTGGTCATCGGCCTGATCGGCGGGCTGGTGCTGGCGTATGTCATCCACATCGTGGACGCCTACAACTACGGCTGGAACATCATCGACGGCGGCAGCACCCAGGGCGGCTACCGCACCGCCCAGGCGCTCCTGCAGTACGCGCGCGCCGAGGCGCGCATCGACCCGGGCGAGCCGCTCAGGCTCAACACCACCATCGCCCGCGGCGTCGGCTTCGGGCTGTCGCTGCTGATGCTGTGGCTGCGCTCGCGCTTCCTGCGCTTCCCGCTCAATCCGGTCGGGCTGGCCCTGGCGGGGACCTTCGGCAGCCCCATCTGGTTCCCGATCTTCCTGGCGTGGCTGGCCAAGTCGCTGATCCTGCGCCTGGGTGGCGCGCACAGCTACCGGCACCTCACGCCGGTCTTCCTGGGGATCGCGATCGGCCACTTTCTGATCGCGGGCGGCATCTGGGGGATCGTCGGCGCCTTCAACGAGGAGGTCGCCAGGCGCTATCTGCTGTGGTTCGCGTGAGCGACCGCTCCGCGCTCTGCCGACGGCGCCCCGCAGGCGCGCCCGGGAGAGGGGCGGCGAGGGCCGCGTCAGTCGGGCACGATGCGCCAGGTGCGCACGCCGAAGGGCTCGAACTCCTCGGTGATCTGCCCGTTGTCGATGCCGACCTCGCGCCAGTCAAGCAGGTCCAGCGCCGTCTCGGGCAGGCCCGGGATGTCGAGCGTGAAGGTCACGGTCATCGGCTCCCGGCGGTTGCTCACCGCGATCAGCAGCCAGGTGTTGTCGGCGGCGCGGCGCAGGCAGTGCGAGCAGTCGGGCACCACGTTGTCCTCGACCCGAACGGTCTCCCCGTCCTCCTCACCGGGCACCATGCGCACGCGTACCGGCAGCTCCTGCAGGTAGTCGGCGGTCGCGGTATCGTGGTCGCTGGTGACGAGTTCGTCGTGCCATTCGCCCAGCAGCCACGGGGTCAGCAGGCTGACCTCGCGCAGGCTCGGGTAGATGACCGCGCGCCGGTAGTCGAGTGACGCACGCCCGATGCGCCAGCCGAGGATGCCCATCGCGCCCTGCGTGAAGGGCGCGATGAACGAGTAACGCATCTCCGACCGGGTGTGCGCCTCCCAGCCCTCCATGATCTCGTAGATCGCGGGCATGAATACGTAGCAGTACGCGTCGGTGGCGCGGATGGCGTCCGCGGCCAGCGCGCAGTCGTAGATCACCATGTAGCTCTCGTCGCCCATGCGGTAGGTGTTGGGCACGTTCACGTCATACAGCGGCGCCAGCGCCTCGTAGGTGGTCCACCAGGCGATGGTGGGCATGACGTAGCCGTCCGGGTCGCCGGCCTTGAGGGCTTCGAAGGTCCAGCTCATGGTCTCCGCCAGCCACTCCGCCAGCCCCAGGTCCTTGCGCTCCTCCCAGTCGCGGTAGGCCGGATAGATCACGTTCTCGGGCTCATCGAAGGTCCAGTAGCCCAGCGTGTTCGGGTGGTCCGCGGTGACCGAAAGCATCTCGTTGATGAGCGCAACCTTGGCCGGGATCTCCTCGGGGCGGGTGGGGATGGTCAGGTCGCCCTCGTGGCTGTAGAAGTCGATGCCGGGGAAGTAGGAGATGGCGATGCCGTGGTCGGCGCCCCACTGCGCCACCTCGCGCACCTGGGCCAGTCGCTCCTCGCGCGGGGCACTACCGGTGAAGGTCGGCACAATCGTGCAGTTGCCCCCGGCCGCCAGGAACTCGCCGATGTCCTCCTCGCCCGGACGACCGTAGACGCCCACCGGCAGGAAGGGGCGGCCCTGGTAGACCAGCGGCGGGATGCGCCCGGTCGAGGTGTCGTAGACCGGCTGCCCCGGAGGCCCGGCCGCGCACACCACGAAGTCGTCGAACAGGCCCTGCGAGTACCACGCGCCGAAACCGACCAGGCCCGCCTCCGCGCGCCCGGGCTCCCACTCCCAGAAGTCGATGAGCAGCCGATCGTCCACGCTGACCAGGTGATGGTCGCCGGAGAACGCCACCCGCACGTGGTAGGAGGCCGTCGGGTCGTGCACGTCGGCAACATCCGCGGCGGCGAGCAGCCGGTCGCCATAGCGCAGCTCCAGGTCGCGGCTGCCCGCCCAGTCCTGCACCAGCCAGAGGTGATAGGCGCCGCCGCCGCGCGCCCTGACCGCCGGGCCGTCGGGCGCGCGGTAGCTGATGATCGCGGTGTGCGGCCGCTCGCCCATCGTTGACGGCCCCACGGTCAGCTCGATGACGCCGTCGGCGACACGCAGGCCCTCGGGCCAGATCGCCGGCCGATCAACGGTGCCGGACGCGTAGCCGACCCAGAGCTGCCCGTTCGTGCCGTGGATGAGCCCCTCCATCACCGTGCCATCGGGCGCCGTCACGTCCTTGCCCCACGCCTGCCCGCCTTTGGGCAGGGCGCCGATCTCGGTCGTCGCCTCACCGAAGCGCGCGAAGTCATCGGCGGCCAGCACCGCCCCGGCCTCGATCGGCCGGGCCTGCGCGGTGCCCGCAACCAGCAATGCCATCAGCACGGTCGCCGCCATCCGCATCGTCATTGTCCCCGAGCCTCCTCCGCCTGGGTCAGCACGTAGGGGATCGCTTGGGCGTTGAGCCGCCGGGCCCGCTCCAGCAGATCGGCGACCTCCGGCGCGATGGCCGCCGCCTCGCCCGCGTAGAGCCGACGCTCGAGCGCGAGGCGGTCGATGAAGCACTGCACGGTCTCCTCGGTGAACTGCTGCATGCGCGGGTCCTGGGTGTTCTGCCAGGGCTCGTAGCGCTGATGGCCCTCGCGGTCTTTCGGCGGCACCACCACGTCGAAGTTGTCGCGGAAGGTGTGCGCGATGGGCGTGAGCAGCTCCAGCGCCTCCGCCAGCCCGGCCTGCGCCGGCCCGACCGCCGGATCGGCCTCGAGTGCCTGCTGGACCATGCCATGTGCCTCCAGGATGCGCCGGGCGGCCTGTGTGCCGGAGCCGGCGGCGTGCGCCTGGCCGGCGGCCTCGGCGAGGGCCCGGGCCTCAGTGACATCGAGCCCGTTCGCCTCGGCCAGCGCGGCGTCGATGCGGAACAGCGGCAGCTCGTTGCGGTAGTGCGCGCCGTGAACGGCGTCCATGACGGCTTCCCCGGCCTCGCGCGAGCCGCAGAAGAAGATGCGCGCGTCCCCCGCGGCCAGGTCGAAGGCGTGCTCGGAGCGCGCCGGCCCGATCTCCGCCAGGTCGAACAGGTCGAAGAGCAGCGCGTCCTCGGCGATGGCCTTGGGGTCGGCCATGAGGGCGGCCTGCTGCGGGCCGTTCATGTCCTGGCTGACCGCCACGATGAAGCGCCCCGAGCCGCCGCCGCGCTCGCGAAGGATACCCAGTCGCACGCCCGGACCCGCGTAGCCGCCCTCGGTCTCGAGCTGCTCGCAGCGCACGGTGAAGGGCTCGCCCTCATCGACCTCGGTGTCCTGCATCACCGCGCCGATGGCCGTGACAAAGCGCCCGGCCTCGCGCATGGCCTCCCATGCGGGCGTCGCGGCGCCCCAGGAGTCACAGGCGGTGTAGAAGTAGTGGTGGTCGAAACGCCAGCACGGCGGCGAGAACGAGCCGTGGAAGGTGATGCCCTTGCCCCCCGCAGCGAGCACCGAGTAGACCATCATGCGCATCTCCGGGCCGGTGGGCAGGTACCATGAGTAGCCCTCGCGCCCGCCGAAGGCCTGCAGCATCACCCACACCGGCGCACGGGTGTGAGTCGCGCAGAAGCGCACCAGGTCGTAGACCTGCCACGGCCTGCGGCCGGTGTTGCGGATGGGGTACTCGTCCCCGTAGTAGATCGGCATGTAGGGCAGGAACTCGGTGCGCGACAGGTTCAGGATCGTCAGCGCAGGCAGGTCGGGATCGATCTCGTCGAAGACGCTCTGCACCATCACGTAGTTGGGGATGTGCTCGGCGCCGGGCTCATCGCTCACGTCCCAGGCGACCACGTTATCGCCGTAGCGCTCCTGGAAGGCCTTGCGCAGCGCCAGGTCGTAGCCGGTCGCCTCGATGCGCTCGACGGCCTGCTCACGGGTGTAGTTGCCCGGGAAGATCTCGCGCAACGCCTCGCCGGTTCTGTCGAAGACGCGCAGGAACTCGCCTTTGGGGAACAGGCGCATGTCGAACTCCCGCGCCGTCTCGGCCATCCACGACTCCCCCGCGTCGCGGAACTGCCCGAGCAGGGAGCCCTCGCCGATGATATAGGTGTTGAGGTAGCAGCGACGGTACTCGCGCAGGTTGTAGTCCACGAACTCTTCGAGCGACCCGGTCTCGCCGCGATAGCCGCGGTAGTACTCGCCGTAGACGAAGAAGCCGGGCGTCCCTGCATAGCGCTCGGCGTCAGAGGGCGGCGGGGGCAGGTCGCGCAGCGGCTCATCGTTCACCGTGGCCTGTGCCAGGTCGATGCGCTGCGGCTCGCCGGGCCCCCGCAGCTCGACCTCGACGCGCTGCACACCCAGCCCGGTCCACGGCAGATCCAGCCGCGCCGGCTGCAGCGCCCGGGCTTTGAGGGTGTCCTCGAAGGCCTCGCGGTCGCCGGTGCCCAGCGTCCCGGCGACGGTCAGCTCGCGCGAGTGCTCGGCGCCGAGCGCGTGCAGCGACAGCGCATAATCGCCCTCCGCGCCGAACTGCAGCGGGGCCAGCGCGAGCGCGACCTGATCATCGGCGTAGACGACCGGCCCGCCGGGACCGAGCGACGCGACGCGGTAGGTGGTCTCCCAGGTATCGCCGGGCGCAAGCTGCACCGGTCGGTAGTACCACTCGATGGTCTGCAGGTCATAGGCGAAGTAGAGCAGCGCCTTCGTGACGCGCGCGCCGTCGAAGAGCATGACCGTGCCTGCGTCGCCCTCGGGCGGAGCATGGCCGATCCAGCCGCCGGCGAGGTCGTCGATCGGTACCTCGGTCTTCATCACGTACTCGGGGTGGCGGTAAACGCGCAGACCCTGCTGGGTCGGCCAGGTGCAGATGCCGCCGGTCGGGGGCAGACACTGCTGGGCGCGTAGCGCCCACTCGCGCGGCCGGTCGCCGGCGTTGGTGACCTTGAGTGAGACCTCGAGCGTCGCCGAGCCCTCGGGGAGCGCGTAGGTCTTCTCGACCACCAGGCCTGCCAGCTCGGGGTCGGCGATCTCGTGGCGCAGCAGCAGGCGGCGGTTGGGCTCGAGCACCGCCGCCTGGTAGGGCGCGTCGCGCAGCACGCCCGGGTAGGTGTTCGCCGGGACGATCTCGGCGCCCCAGCCGCCGGGGAGCACGCCGTACCACACGGTGCGCTCGGCGCCGCCCACAGGGTTGAAGCTGCGCACGCGCCCGCCCACCAGCGGATCGACGATGATCTGCGCCGCGCCGCTGTCCAGCACGTCCTCGGAGCTGGTGAGGCCGACGTCATCGTACCAGACGGCGCCCGCGCCGGCGTTGCGCAGGTAGATGAGCAGGCGCGCGGTCGCGGGGTCGGTGGTGATGGTCATGGCGACCTCGGTCCAGTCATCAAGGCCGGTCCACGTGCGCGAGGAATCGTACTGCAGGCGATTGCCCTCGGCGTCGTACGTGAAGGCCGACAGGCGCGCGGCGCCATCGCCCTCAGTGCGCACCCAGGCGCGCAGCGTCAGGCGGCGCATGCCGATGACGCGGTCGCCCAGCTCCTGGGCGACGAGGTGGTTGTTGGCCTTGCCCGCGTCGGTGATCTGCTCGCGCGGGAGGCCCCTGAGCACCACCGAGCGCTGACCCGAGTGGGCCACGTCCGCCGCCTCGATGGTTCCGTGCGGGTTGCTCCAGTAGGTGGGCTCCCAGCCCGCCGGGAAGCCGGTGGCCTCATCGATCTCCTCGAAGCCCGGGTTGGTCAGCAGGTTCTCGGCGCCCTGCGCGGGGAGCGCGATCGCAAGCGCGCCGAGCGCTCCGAGCAGGGGTGTGAGCGCTCTCATCGTGACACCACCCTCGTGCGGGATGCTCCGCGCGGGGAGCAGGTTCGCCGCGCCCGGGGCCGGCCCCTGTCATGGGCGGAGATGGCGCGGGGCGTGTGCCCCGGTTAGTCGCGCGCCACGTCCACCGGCCGATACGTGCGCGCGGACTCGTACGCCGCCTCGAGGGTCGCGTGGAACTCGACCGCGTCCGCGACGGTCAGCTCCGGGTCGCGTCCCTCGCGGATGGCGCGCACGAAGTCGTCCACGTACAGTTCGTACGAAGGCCGGCCGAAGGTCGGCGTGTCGAAGCCGCCGCGCTCGAACTCGTCGCCGTCGCGCCAGGGGCCGTAGACGAAGGCCCGGTCGCTCATCGCGTTTACATGCAGCACACCCGCCGAGCCGATGATCTCGTGGCGCACATCTGTAGTCGGCATCGACTTCGTGGTCGTGCGGCCGATGACCGCGCTCGCGACCGCCCCGCCCTCGTACTGCAGGCTCACCAGCGCCAGGTCCTCGATGCCGGCGATGCGGTAGCTCTCGTAGAAGAACGCGTCGCTCTCGCAGTAGACCGATGCCGCGCGCGCGCCGGCGTAGGCGGTGAAGGCGAGGAAGACGTAGCCGCCGAAGTTGGCCAGCTCCCCCACTGAGGGCTCGCCCGCCGCGCGGCGCCGCTCGGCCTCCTCGACCGAGATGGTGTAGCGCGGACCCCTGGGCTGCAGGAAGGTTGCGTTCAGTACCCGCACGTCGCCGATGCGCCCCGACCGAACCGCGTCGATGGCGCGCGCGATGGGCGTGGCGAAGCGCGCAGCGTGGGAGCCGAAGGTGAAGGCCACGCCCGCCCCGCGCACCGCAGCCGCGATGCGTCGCGCGCCCGCCAGGTCCTGCGCGACCGGTTTCTCGCTCATCACGTGGATGTCGCGCGCCGCCAGCTCAGCCACCACCTCAGGATTGCGCGTCGGCGGGGCACAGAGCGACACGGCCTCCACGGCCTCGGCGTCCAGCAGCGCCGCGAGGTCATCGAAGTACGGGACCCCTGCACCCGCCGCGAACTCACGCCCGCGCCGCCGGGCCACCTCAGGCGCGTCGGGCAGGTCCGCGACGCCCACGATCCGTGTGTCCGGATGCTTCGCCAGCGAGCCCGCGAAGGCGCCCTGGTGGCCGTAGTCGAAGCCGATGATGCCGCAGCGCAGCGGGCCCTCAGCCATCGATCGCCACCGCCTCTGCAGTGTGCATCGACTCCGCGGCGGCCAGCACCGCCTTCAGGATGGTCAGCGAGAACTCGAGCGGGATGGGTGGTGGCCGGTCCTCGCGGATCGCCTGCACGAACTCGCGGATCTCGCACGCGAAGGGCTGGTCGGGCTGGTCGGGCGTCCAGGTGGTGTGCGCCCCCAGCAGGTTCACGCCGGCCTCGTTGTAGACGCTCGCCGCGTGCGTCAGCCGGTCGCTCAGATCGAGCGTGCCCTCACTCCCGACCACGTAGAGTTCGCAGTGGAACGGGTAGCCGGGCGGCTGCATGATGCGGTTCTCCTCGGCCTGCGCGATCGCCCCCGAGGCGAAGCGGATGGTGCAGCTCACGTACTCGTGCACGGGCAGCCACTCCTGGCCCGGATGCGAGCGCGCGTGCACGCGCACCGGCAGACTGCCCAGCAGCCACGCCAGCAGGTCGAAGCTGTGCATGCCGTTGTGCACGAGTAGCCAGTCCGGGGCACGGTCGCGGTAGGCTCGGGCCTGCTCGCGGCACCAGAAGGGCGACGAGGGCTGGCAGAAGCGCACGAACACCGGCTCGCCGATGCGCCCGGCATCGATCAGGCCCTTCGCGGCGCGCATCTTCGGATCCCAGCGCAGGCTTTGGGCGCACATCGCGAGGCGGCCTGCGCCCTTCGCGGCGTCGATGATCGCCCGCCCCTGGGCGGCGGTCGTGGCGAAGGGCTTCTCGATGAGCGCGTGCTTGCCCGCCCACAGCGCCGCGACGGCGATCTCCGCGTGCGCCTCGTCGTTGGCGCAGATGTCCACCATCTCGATGTCATCGTGCGCCAGCAGCTCGCGGTAGTCGCTGTACGCGTCGATGATGCCCGCGCGCCGCGCGAAGTCCTCGGCCTTCGCGGCATCGATGTCGCAGCAGGCCACCAGCTCGGCCTCCTCGACCAGCCGATAGCCGGCGAGGTGGTTGCCGGCGATGCCGCCGCAGCCGATCAGGCCCACGCGCGTCGGCGGCCGGTCGTACCTGTCGGTCACCTTCGTTCACAACCCTCTCATGATGAGCCACGGCACACCATGGGATCCATGCCGGGAATTCAGGCCTTCCCCGGCGGCGCAGGTGCGACCTTCCGGGGCTCGCGACGGAGGATTCGTCGGCCCCGGCTGTGAAGTAACACGGGAGCCGATGACCGACTCGGGGAGGTCCCGCGATGCGACTCATGCGAACTGTGCTGACCGCCGCGATCATCGCCGCGCTGGCCGCGCCGCTGCAGGCCGCGGTGTTCGTGACCGTGCTGAACGAGCAGCGCGAGGACACGCCCGCCGGCACGCGTGTGATCCAACCGGTGACCATCGCCAGCGAGAATGCGACCTACACGCTCAACTACGACATCATCGTGAACCCCGACACGCCCGGCGAGATCACGTCCCACTGGTGGCAGTGGAACCAGGGCTACGTGACCCTGGGCATGACCGGGCCCTCAAACCCGAACTTCTACTGGCAGGGCTTCATCCGCTGGACCTTCGACGACGAGAGCCTGCACACCCGGCCCGCCGAGATGCGCGTGATTCGCGAGTCCGGGCAGGACGGGATGATCGAGTATACGTGGGACACGCCGGTGGTGCGCGCCTCGCTGCGCTTCGCCATGGTCAGCGGATCCGACAAGCTGCTGATGTTCGGCAGCTACGAGCCAAAGCAGCCGGTGGAGAACGTGCGCCTGCAATTCGCGATCTACCCCGCGACCTTCGAGGAGCCGCGCAACCGCCGCGTCACCACCGCCCTGGCTACCCGCGAGCCGGGTACGACCATCGACCTCGACCTCGAACGGGAGCGCTGGGTGCTGTTCGAGGACGTAACCGAGGGGCGGCCCGCGTCGGGCTCCGCGGGCATGCTCATCGGCACGCCCGAGAGCATCGAGAGCATCACCATCCCGGTCAGCGAGTACGGCATCGTGCCCACCATCGCCCTCCCGCCGGGCGGCGGCTCGTTTGCGCTGGGCCTTTACGACTTCCCCACGTTGCCTGACCCGATGGCGACGCGCGCCTACTTCGCGCGCTCGGCGGACACCGAGGCCGCGCAGATCGCCGAGATGGCCGCGGGCGACCTCGATCAGCCGCTGCCCGCGATGCCCATGGACCGCGAGCGGCTGGCCGCCCTGCTCGAGCAGGGCGTCGATATGCTCGACCGCCCCGCGGAGACCTGGCGGCCTGACCCCGAACCGCTTGACTTCCCCTGGGCGGCGAACATCCCGGGCGAGCCCATCGACACCGTGATCTTCTGCCGACGCTGGTGCGCATGGGAGACCATGGAGCTGGCACGGCGGCTGGAGATGGACGCGCGCCACCTCTACTTCGACGGCGCGGATGTGCTGGTCAACGCCACCGCCTGGCCCTACCGCAACCAGACCGGCATCGGGCCGTTGCCCGCCGGCATCGCCGCGCGCGAGGCGGCGACGCTGGCGAGCGACGAGGGCGCCGAGCTGTTCCTGTGCGCGGGCGTGACCGGCAACGCCATCCCGGGTGTGGCACGCGCCGGGCTGGCGGAGCGGGTCGCGGACGGCGCCGGCCTCCTGCTGGTCGGCAACGCCGGTGTGCGCAACGGTTGGCCCGAGGAGCTGTTCGCCAACGAGGACCCGGGGCTGGCCGAGATCGCTCTGCGCGGCTTCGCGTGGGACCAGGTCCCGGGCTACCGCGAGGGCGAGCGCGGTCGCACCTCCGGCCCGCCGGTGCAGGCCTGGCGCTACGGCCAGGGGCGCGTGGTGCACCTGAACGTCAACCTGAACACCTACTCGTCGCTGGTGCCGCGCAACGACGCCTTCGAGGGCCTCGACGCCGCCACCGACCACTGCCTGGCGATCGCCGCCCGCGTGGCGCTGGCGGCTGCGGGCCGTGAGATGACCACGGACACCGCCGGTGTGGCATCGTTCCTGGTGCGGATGCAGGACGACCTTGGGCGCGTGCTCATGTTGCAGGAGCAGGAGTCGCCGGCGAGGTACGTGACGAAGCTCACGCGCCCCCACTTCATCGACATGATCCTGCGCAACGCCGCCGGCGAGACGGTCGGCTTCACCAGCGAGTTCCGGGAGCCAGAGCCGGCCAGCGAGATCACCGACCTCGCAATCTCGCCCTCGACCGTCACCGCCGAACCCGCGCCGCCGTGGGTGGACCTGCCCGCGGGCGGCGAGGTGCAGTGCTCGGCCACGGTGGCGGACCCGCCGGAGGGCGCGCGCCTGCAGTGGACCATCCGCGACATCTTCGACCGCGTCGTCGCCCGACAGACGACTCCCGCACAGACGAACGCGACCAGCACGGTAGAGCTGCCCCGCCCGCTGACGCCCGCGCACGTGCTGGACGTGGCGCTCACGCGCGATGGCGAGGAGCTGGCCTTCGAGCGCCTGCGCTTCACCATGACCGTGCCCTACCGGTACGATGACTTCACCGCGCTGATGTGGAGCTACGCGGGCGGCGACCCGGTGCTGCAGCGCACCGACCGCATGTGCTACGAGTGGGGCGCAGACATGTCCGACCTGTGCCACATGGGCGGCTACTCCGATGCGGGCGCGGCACGCGAGTACTCGGTGAGCGCCCGCTCGGGCCTGCGCCTGATCCCCTACGTCACCCGCATCGCCGGAGAGGCCAACGAGCAGAACGAGCGCGTTCCCTGCCTGCACGACCCGGAGCTGTGGGCACGGCTGAGCCAGTCGCTGACCACCACCTGCCGGCAGGCCGCGCCCTACTCGCCCGCCGCCTACACCCTCGGCGACGAGAACTACCTCTTCCGCGGCAGTTTCGAGTGCTGCCATACGCCCGAGTCGATCGCCACCTACCGCCGGTGGCTGCAGGAGCGCTACCGGGCCATCGAAGCGCTCAACGCCGAGTGGGCCACGCGCTACCGCAGCTTCGAGGAGATCGAGCGCCCGATGATCCTCGAGGAGGCGGCCGCGCAGAGCGCGAGCTTCGCGCCGTGGATCGACCACAAGCTGTTCATGGACCGCACTTTCGCCTGGGCGCATGACGAGTGCGCGGGCTACGTGCAGGCGCAGGACCCGGGCGCGAAGGTCGGCTGGGACGGCCTGTTGTCCTACTCGTGGCGCGCGGGTTACGACTTCGAGGCGCTCACCCGCAACCTCGCGCTCAACCAGACTTACACGGGTCAGTGGCTGGAGGGCGAGCTGTACCGCTCGTTCAAGCGCGATGACGCGCTCACGGGCAAGTGGGGCAATGCGGTTGCCGACAGCGAGGAGGGCTTCCACGCACATCCGTGGGACTGCCTGCTCGCAGGCGACAACTCGGTGTGGTGGTGGACCTCGTGGGGATGCGACTACATCCCGTTCAACCCGGACCTGAGCCAGAGCAACTTCGGCCGCTGGTTCTTCGAGGCCGTCCGCGAGACCTCATCCGGGCCGGGGAGGCTGCTGCTGAACGCCGGGCGCCAGGAGTCGCCGATCGCGGTGCTGTATTCGCAGCGCGACCTCTTCGCGGCGGCGGTCTTGGGCCAGATGGTCGAGAATCAGCCGTTCGCCCCGGACAACCGCTTCCTCGAGGAGCACCAGGGGCTGCTGCGCGCCCTGCGCGACCTCGGCTATCAGTACCGCCATGTCTCGTCCGGTCAGCTTGAGGCGGGCATCTCGACCGAGGACTACCGCGTGCTGGTGCTGCCGCTGGCGACCTGCCTGTCGGACGCGCAGGTCGAGGCCATCCGCGAGTTCGTCGAGGCCGGCGGCACGCTGCTCGTGGACGGGCGCGCGGGGCTGCTGTCGGGCCAGGGGCGCATCCGCGAGGCGCGCGCGCTCGACGAGGTGTTGGGCCTCGCCGGCGAGGCGGGCCTCGACGGCCTCACCCGCCCGGCGGTGGCCGGGAACGTCGCGGTCAGCGGCAGCATCGGCGACCAGGCCATCGACACGCCGGAGTTCGACGTGGTGGTGCTTGAGCCGGAGGCGCGCGCGACGACCGCGACCGCTCTCGCCGAGGTCGGTGGCGCGCCGGTCGTTGCGGTCAATGAACTCGGCTCAGGGCGCGTGGTGACGCTGAACTTCGCGCTCAATGACTACAACAGCGAGCGCAGCACCGAGGGCCCCAAGCCCCGGCTGGCGGTGCTCGACGCGGTGGTGCGCGCCGCCGGGATCACGCCGCCGGCGGAGCTCGCACGCGCCGATGGCGAGCGGCCGCTGTGCGTGCAGCAGGTGCTCTTCGGCGACGGCCCGGCGCGCTACCTGGCGCTGCAGGAGGACATCCTGGTGCGCACGGTCCCCGAGCAGCAGGTGCGCGTGACGCTGCCCGAGCCGGCGATCGTCTACGACCTGCGCGCAGGCGAGCGCGTCGGCGACGGCCCGGTCGGCGAGTGGGACACGACGGTCGCGCGCGGTGAGCCGCAGGTGTTCTCGCTGCTGCCCTACGAGGTGACCGCGGTCGAGGTGCAGTGCCCGGATCAGGCACATCGGGGCGGGACTGCCTCTGTGCTGGTGGCGGTGCGGGTGTCCGAGGGCCGGCCGGGCGACCACGTGGTACGCCTGGACGTCTACGCGCCCCACAGTGACCGGCCGCACCGGCAGTACTCGCAGAACATCCTCGTCGCGGGCGACGAGGGCTCGCCCGCGGAGATCCCGTTCGCCCTGAACGACGCGCGCGGGCAGTGGCGGCTGGTCTTCCGCGACGTCGCCACCGGCGTCAGCACGGAGCGGACAATGGCAGTACAGTGACGCGAGGGCGCTGTCTCCGTCCCGTGGGATGGCGCTCGTGTCGTTGCCGTGAGCCGTTCCCGATTGCCGACTGCCGGTTCCCGGTTGCCGGCACTACTGCGCAATCACCCGCGCCTCGCCCCACCACGCGTAGTCGTTGATGATGCCGTCGCCCGCGTCGGTAGTCACCAGGCGCAGCTCATCCGCGCCGGTCACGTCCACCACCACCGGCAGCACCGGCCGGCCGATGCGATAGACGCCCGAGTTGAAGCGCTCCTCGCCATCGACGTAGACGATGAACTCGACGGAGGCGTCGGGCTTGGCAGTGCCCAGGCCCGCGGCGGCCACGAAGGTCTGGTAGCGCCCATCGAGGTGCCAGGTGGCATCGAAGACCGACTCGCCGTAGATGGAGTGCTCGTAGTCACGCCCCTGCCCCGAGCTGTCGGTGACCAGCTTCACCGGCCCGTTCATCTCCGTCCAGGTCTTTCCCGGGGGGAGCCAGCCGGGCGAAAGCTGCGCGGGCTGCAGCTCCATCAGCCAGGTGATGCGCTCGGGGGGGATGGCGCGCACGGCCGGAGGGTACTGCACCTCCCAGTCGGGCACGATGCTGCGCCGCGCCGGCCGGTACTGCTCGGTCTCGGGGCCGAGCACCTCAAGCTCGACCACCTGCGCGCCCGCGAAGGCCGAGTTGCGCTGCACGGTCAGGCGCACGTAGCGCGCCGGCAGCGGGTCGAACCAGCGGCGCAGGCCCTCGGGCTCTGCGGGGTCCTCGTTGCGGCTCTCGTCGATGATCGTCTCCCAGACCTCGCCGTCCTCGGACGCCTCCACGATGAACTTGTAGACGCGCAGGCGCGTGTCGAGGCTCTCGTCCTGCCAGGTGTGGAAGCGCACGAAGAGCTGGTCGATGGTGCGCGTCTGCTCGAGGTCCACCTGCAGCCACTGCGGCATGTCGAAGACGTAGTGGCGCTCGGCGTCGGTGTCCGACCACCAGAAGGCGTCGTTGTCGATGCGGCCATCAACCGCCAGCTCGGGCGGGTAGTTCGCCAGGGCGGAGGACGCGGTCACGGGCGCGTTGAGCGCGTGGTTCACGTTGCGCGTGCGCGGCGGCAGCTCGATGGGCTCGGGCTGCAGCTCGTAGACGCGGATCTCGCCGCCGTGCATGGTCTCGGAGATGACCGCCCGATCATTCACCAGCGTCCAGTTCACATCGCGGTCCTCGTACCGCTCGAGCACGTCCTGCACCGGCGTACGGCAGACGATCTGGAAGGGGATCTCTCTGTAGGGGTAGGTCGCGTGCACCGAGGCGGTGCCCTGGCGCACCGGCACGATCTCCTCGCGCGCGCACGAGAAGTTGTACATGGTCACGACCCACCCGTCGCCCGTGCGCGCCACGTGCCATGACAGGTCCTGCCGGTCCTCGGGGCGACAGCGCACCTCGACGGGCGCGACACCGGCGGCGAGATGCTCAAGCAGATGCGGGACGAAGCGCAGCAGCGGCCGGTACTGCTGGCGCACACCGCGCACATCGCGCGCCTCGAACTGCTCGTCCTGCACCGCGTACTCGGGCAGCAGCACGATGACGGCGCCATCGCCGTAGCGGTTGCGCGTGACCACGGGTCGGCCCTGGGCGTCGGTGACGATGGCGTCCGCGGTGGTCAGCTCGGCGGCGCGCAGGTGGAAGGGCGCCTCGTCCGT
>JALGVA010000095.1 GCA_029820295.1 Candidatus Zipacnadia bacterium | reverse complement strand
CTGCTGCGTCTCCTGGTGCGGTGGTATCCGGGTCGGGTGCGGTGTAGGTGGTGAGGCGGCCGTCCTCGCCGATGCGCGCGGTGATGGCGATGGTCACGTCGGTGCGCAGCGCGCCGGCGACCATGGCCAGCGGCTGGGGCGTGTCGCCGCCCATCAGGTCGGCGACGCCGTAGAAGCCGAGCATGTCACCGGCCCCGAGGGTGCCGTCGCCCGCCTGGTCCACGGTCGCGCGCAGGTAGTACGCTCCCGGCGCCGCCGCGGCCACGAAGCGGCCTGAGGCATCGGCGGCGACCGCGAAGGCCTGCCGGCGCAGCGCGGCATCGGTGCAGAACGCGACCTGGATGATCGCGCCCTCGGGCGGCGTGATGCCGGTGACGCGCCCGGCGCAGACGGGCGGGATGCCCGCCGGCGGCTCGGCGGCAGGGGAGAGGGCCGGCGGGGTGACGGCCAGCTCCTCACCCGGCTTTACGGTCAGGGGCTCGTCCTCGCCGAAGCCGATGAGCGCGATGGGATCGCCCGCGCCGAGGATGCCGTCGGCGTTGGCGTCGGACAGCGCGCACAGGCGGTACTGCCCGGGCGAGGCGGTTGCGCGCCACGCGCCCTCCTCGTCCGCCAGCACCGCGACCGGGTGGCCTGCCTCGTCGACCGGCACGAGCAGGATGAAGAGGGGCGCCGCGGCGCCGACGACCGAGCCGGCCACGTAGCCATCCGCGGCGGCGATGGCCTCAGCGATGGGGACGAGCCGACCGTCCTCGCCGATGGTCATGAGGATGGTAATCCTGCCGGCGTTGATGGCATCATCGCGCACGACGAGCGGCTGCGGACGGGACTCGGGGGACAGGTCGGTGACGCCGTAGAAGCCGAAGCCGTCGCCCGGATCGGCCTGCCCGTTGCCGTTGGCGTCAACCACGGCCATCACGTAGTACTCGCCCGGGCGCAGGGCCATGATGGCCGAGCCCCCGGCGCCGCCGGCGGGGAAGACGTCCACCAGCTCGGTGAGCGCCTGGTCGCTGAAGACGCGGAAGGCGGTGTTGGACATGTCGTCGCGGCCGGGCCAGCGCGCCGTCATCATCACCACCTGGCCCTCCCCCTGCGCCTCGCTCTCCCCGACCCGGGGCGTAAGGGGCGGCGCGGGGGGCTCGGGGGGCGGGTCCTGGCAGAAGCCCGCAGCGGCGCCGGCGATCAGCAGCAGCGCGGCCGTCACGTGTCTCATGGCGCTTCCTCCCCGAAGCGGACCTTGCGGCCGTCGGCAGCGGTGTAGCCGAGCAGATCGATCTCGATGGCGCCGATGGTGCGGCCGGTGGCGAGCGCGGCGCGGGCGTAGGACGCGTCATCCAGCGCGCTGGCGTAGATCATCAGGTGCCCGGCGTCGGCGGTCATCTCGCCCCACGCCGGGTCCATCTCCACCCAGCGGCCGACGTAGACCTGCGTCCAGGCGTGATAGCCGAAGCCGCCGCCGACGTAGGCCAGGCCGGTGACCAGCTTCGTGGGCAGGCCGACGGCGCGCGCCAGCGTGGCCAGCAGGATGGCGTGCTCGGTGCAGTCGCCGCGCATGGCGTCGAGGATCTCGAGCGCGGTGATCGGGCGCGGCTCGCTGGAGACCTTGTGCATGGAGCGGTGCACCCAGGCACACAGCAGTTGCGCCGCGCCCCAGGCGTCGGTCTCATCGCCGATGATCTCGCGCGCGGTGTCCACGATGCGCGGGTCGTCGGACTGCGCCGCCCGGGTGGGCTGCAGGTACTCGGCCAGCGACTCGCCGGTGATGGGCAGCGGCAGGCCGGCGTCGGGCGGCCGCTCGCGGTGGATGGTCACCAGCGCGTCCTCGCCCTCGGGCACCACGCTCTGCCGGTCGCTGACCGGGATCAGCTCGTCCGCTGGTCCGGCGGCGCGACGCACGCGCAGCATCACGTCGGCGAGGCTGCGCACGATGGGCAGATGGTGCTCGACCGCGACCCTGTTGTCCAGCTCGAAGGGCACGAGGCTCGCCAGCGCCTCCTCCTCGCTTACGCGGTCGAGGGTGAGGTCCATGAGCCCCGGCACGCTCTGGCGCAGCATCACCCCGGCGTCATCGACCCAACTGAGCACATCGATGTCCAGGCTCTCGCTGCGTGCGGAGATCACCAGGGCATCGACGCCGTCGAGCGGCTCGCGCCGGTCCACGGTGACCACGTGGCGATCGATGAGGTCAAGCTCGGCGTCGTACACGGAGTACTCCAGGCCGTCGCCCACGTCCAGCTCGCCGCGCACGACTCCGATGGCGATGGCCAGATCGGAGGACAGGTCCGGGGGCACGTCGATGGTCTTGACCGCGGGCGGCGGCGCGCCCGGCTCTGCCGAGCCGCTCTCGACGGTGAGCGTGTCGCCCTCCAGGTGCGCGGACAGGTGCGAGGCCCGGCCCATCTCGTTCTTGTCCAGCTCGATGGTGACCGGGCGCAGGTCCTCGCCGAACACGCTGACCTGATGCTTCGATGCCTCCAGCCGCCGGCCCGCGAGGGCGATGAGGATCTTCACGTCCTCGGTGACGCGCAGTCGCGGCCCGTCGGGGGTGTCCAGCACCTCGGTCTCGATGCAGGCGTAGCCGTTGGGCCGGCCCATCACCTGAACGCGGTACCACTCGATGCCGACCAACTGCGCCAGCTCCTCGGGGGTGGGTGGCGCCACGGTCAGCGTGGCGCAGGCGGGGGTGAACACGATCAGCGCCGCCGCTACGGGGATGAGCGCTCGGAGTCGGGCGTGCATGACGTCACTCCTCCCCCGCCTCCGCCGAGGCGTTGTCGTCGGCGGGGTCGCGCAGCGACAGGCCGTTGATGGCCTCCTCGATGAGGGCGTCGATATCGATCTCGGGCCCCACGCCCACGGGCTCGGGATCGTCGAGGCCCTCCTCGAAGCGCCGCCGCATGACGCGCTCGAAGGCCGCGACCATCTTGGGATCGTAGGCGGTGCCGGCGCCGCGCACGATGCCGCGCAGGGCCTCCTCGGGGCTGATGGGCATGGGTGATTCGGTGGGGTTGACCGCGCGCTCGTAAGAGTCGACGACCGCCACCAGGCGCGCCATCAGCGGGATGTCCTCACCCTCCAGCCCTTCGGGGAAGCCTGAGCCGTCCCAACGCTCGTGGTGGTGCACGACGATGGGCGTGAACTCCCGGGCGAAGGTGACCGGGCGCAGGATGGAGCGGCCGATGAGCGGATGCATGCGGTAGAAGATGTGCGCGGCATCGTCGGTGTCGCGCGCGTCCATCATGCGCTCCTCGATGCCGATCTTGCCGATGTCGTGCAGGATGCAGCCGAAGCGCAGGATCTCGCGCTCGGCCTCGCTCATGCCCAGCTCCACGGCCAGCTCGTCGGCCAGCTCGGTCACGCGCTCGGAGTGGCTGTAGGTCGCCGAGTCGCGGGCCTCGATGGCGATGGTCAGCGCGCGGATGGTCTCGAAGTAGCCGCGCCGGCTCTCCTCGTAGAGTTCGGCGTTCTCGATGGCGATGGCGGCGGCGTTGGCGAATGCCCTGAGCAGCTCGACCTCGTCCTCGTGGAAC
The DNA here is from genome assembly GCA_029820295.1 of Candidatus Zipacnadia bacterium. Taxonomy (GTDB): domain Bacteria; phylum Armatimonadota; class Zipacnadia; order Zipacnadales; family UBA5352; genus JALGVA01. The sequence continues at coordinate 31,073 of JALGVA010000095.1, read as the reverse complement.
CTGCGCTTGCGGTGGGCGTAGATGCGCATGACGCCCAGGACATCGTCGCGCGAACGCAGCGGCAGGCTGAGCACCGAGGTCAGGCCCTCCTGGCGCGCCGCCTGCGGGTACTGGAAGAGCGGGTCGGTCTGCGCGTCGAGGACCGCCACGGTCTCGCCGGCCAGCACGCGCCGATCCAGGGGGCTGTCGGCCACCGTAACCGGGCCCTTGTTCCAGTACTCCGCGCTCAGGCCCGAGGACGCAGCGCGCTCCAGCTCAACGCCCTCGGGGTCGAGCAGGCGGATGGAGCAGGCGCGGGCATCCATGACCGAGATGGCCTGCTGGGCGATGGTGTCGAGGACCCGACGGATGCGTAGCGACGATGAGACGGTGCGCGAGACCTCATAGAGCGTGCGCATCTGGGTGGCGCGGCGCTCGATCGCCCACGACACGCGTGAGGCGAATATGCCCATGACGTAGAAGATGCCGGTGCGCAGGCCGATGTCCCACCAGGTCTGCGCGACGCGCACGGTTTCAGTGCCCTCGGCCACCAGTTTGGCCGGCATCCACGGTCCACACGCGACAGCCGCGGCCACGGCCGTCACGATGGCTCCGAAGTCGCCGAAGATGAAGCCGGCGTAGATGATCGGCACGTAGTAGAAGTGCACCGCGATGCTGTCGGTGCCGGTGAGCGCCACCAGCACGGTGATGACTACCACCGCCAGCACGATGGGCACCGTCTGCAGTGCGGTTCTGCGTCGGCCTCGTAGCTTCACAGGTTGCCCCCACGCTCGTGTCGCTCTCGCATCAGCGCACCTTTTCCCCCGGCTCGACGTCACGATCAGGCACGATCAGAGCCAGCGGCTGCTTCTCGCCGGCGGCGAGGATCATCCCCTGCGACTGCACGCCGCGGATCTCCGCCGGCTCGAGGTTGGCCACCAGCACCACACTCTCGCCGATCAGCTCCCGCGGCGAGAAGGTCTCGGCGATGCCCGCCACCACCTGGCGCGGCTCGTCCTCGCCGCAGTCAACCGTCAGCTTGAGCAGTTTGTCGGCGCCCTCGACCGGATCGGCGTCCACGACCCGCGCGATGCGCAGGTCCATCTTCTTGAACTCGTCGAAGCTGATCATGCCCTCTTCCTTCCGCCGGGCGGCCTCCTCCTGCTGCGCGCGGGCGGCGCTGCGCTGGCGCACGCGGTCGAGATCGATGCGCGGGAAGATGGGCCGCCCGCGGCGCACGCTCGCGCCCGCGGGGAGCTTGCCCGCCTGGCAGTCGTCCCAGCGCATCTCCAGGGCCAGGTCCTCGAGGCCGAGCTGGCGCCAGATCTCCTCGGCGACCGTGGGCATCACCGGCGCGATCATCAGCGCGACGACGCGGATGGTGTCCACCACGTCGTAGAGCACGGCGGCCAGCTCCACCTTCTTGCCGGCCTTGTGCAGGTCCCACGGGGCGCGCTCATCCACGAACTTGTTGGCCGATGCGAGCAGCTCCCAGATGCCCTCGAGCATGCCGCGCAGGTCGAGGGTCTCGTAGCCCTCCTCCGCGCGCGCGACCGCGCGGGCCACGTCCTCGGACAGCTCCCCCGCCCCCGGGCCGGGGGTCTCGATGCTGCCCTCGAGGAAGCGCTCCACCAGCGGCAGCGTGCGGTTGAGCAGGTTGCCCAGGTCGTTGGCGAGGTCGGCGTTGAAGCGCGCCAGCAGCCCCCCGGATGAGAAGGTGCCGTCGAGCCCGAAGGTGACCTCGCGGAACAGGTAGTAACGCACCGCGTCCACCGCGACATCGGTCGTGCAGCCTGACTCCTCGACCAGCAGTTCGACCGCATCCCAGGGGTCCACGATGTTGCCGCGCGACTTGCTGATCTTCTCTCCACCGGCGGCAACCCAGAAGCCGTGCGCGAACAGCAGCTCGGGCAGCTCCACGCCCAGCGCCATGAGCATCGCGGGCCACATGCTGCCGTGGAAGCGCGTCATGATGTCCTTGCCCATGAGCTGGATCGTCGGCGGCCACACGCGCGCGAACTTGGCGTCGTCCACGGTGTAGCCGGCGACGGTGAGGTAGTTGATGAGCGCATCGAACCAGACGTAGACCACGTGCTCCTCGTCGCCGGGCACCGGCACCCCCCAGCCCTGATTGCTGCGGCTCACGCAACTGTCCTGCAGCCCCTGACGGATGAACGACAGCACCTCGTTGCGGCGACTGTCGGGCTTGATGCGCTCGGGATTGGCTTCGAGTTCGCGGAGCAGGTCGTTGCTGTAGCGGGATGCGCGGAAGAAGTACGCCTCCTCGGTGAGCACCTCGACCTCCCGGTGGCAGTCGGGGCACAGATTGCCCTCGAGCAGTTCATCCTCCGGGAAGTAGGTCTCGCACGGCACGCAGTACCAGCCCTCATAGCGGTCCTTGTAGATGTCGCCGCTCTCCAGCAGCCGCGCGAAGACGTGACTGACGACCTCCACGTGCTCGGGCTCGCTGGTGCGGATGAACCGGTCGTAGGAGATCTTCATGCGGTCCCAGGCATCGAGGTAGGCGGTGACCACGCGGTCGGTGAAGGCACGGGGGTCGAGGCCGGCCGCCTGGGCGGCACGGACGACCTTCTGCGCGTGCTCGTCGCTGCCCGTGGCAAACAGCACTTCGCGACCGCGCAGGCGATGGTAGCGTGCCAGCGCGTCGGCCGCGGTCGTGGTGTAGGTGGTGCCGATGTGCGGCTTGGCGGTCACGTAGTAGATCGGCGTGGTGATGTAGACGACCTGGTCCTGCGCGCTGTCGCTCGCCATCGTTCTCTCCCCGGGCGTGTTGCGTACCGGCACCGGCGGGCCCGAAGCCCGCGCGACGATCGGTTACTTGGTGCAGCCTGCGCAGCTCGATGCCGTGCAGCCGGCGCAGGCGGAGCCGACGCTGCCGCTTTCGCCGCCGTCGTTCGAGGCGCGGCGGCCGAAGAAGCCGGACATGATGCGCTGCGTCCGCTTGCTGCCGCAGCTCGCGCACGGCGGCTTCTGCTTCGCCTTCGAGCGGTTCACCATCAGGTCGAAGACCGTCCCGCACGAGCCGCACTCGTACTCGTAGATGGGCATCTCAGGTGCTACCTCCGTCATCGTGGCTCTGTCTCGACTGTCCGCCGCCCTGCTCGGACTGCCCGCCCTGCCCGCTGCTCTTGCGGCGCGAACGGCGTCGCCCACCCCTGCGCCGGCGCGACGAGCGCTTCTTGCCGGAGCCCGGCCGGCCGTCCTGCTGCCGGGCCTGCTGCTTCTGCTGCCCCTGCTGCCCCTGCTGCCCCTGCTGCCCACCGCTCTGCTGCGGCTGCTGTCGGCCCTGCTGCTCCTGCTGCCCGCCGCTCGACGACCGCCTGCGCCGCGGGCGGCGGTGTCGTGAGCGGCCGCTCCGCTTCGAACGCTGGGGCTCGCCCTCAGCGGAGGCACGCTGCTCGGCCTGCTTCGCGGGCGGTTCCTGTTCGCCGCCGGCGCCGGACCGCCTCCGCGCATCTCGCGGCTCGCGTCGCTCGGCGGGCTCATGCGCCCCGTCGGCCGCCTCGGCCTCGGCCGTGAGCGGGCCGGCCTCTGAGGCGGGCACGATGGTCTCGGTGCCGTCATCGAGGGCAACGCGCAGCTCTTCTTTAAGCAGCGCGACCTCGCGCACGGTTCCCGGCCCGTGCTCGGTGCGCACGCGGTCGCCGCGCTCGGGCAGCTCCGCGCGCAGCGCGCAGTAGGTGTCGTGCTCGAAGAGCAGGCAGCACATCAGCCGGTCGCACAGGCCGCTGATCTTGCTGGGATTGAGCGCCAGGCCCTGGTCCTTGGCGACGCGGATGCCCACCGGCTCGAACTCGCGCATGAAGGTCTTGCAGCACAGTCGCCGCCCGCACGGGCCCAGGCCGCCCAGCAGCTTGGCTTCATCGCGCACGCCGATCTGGCGCAGCTCGATACGCATGCGGAAAGTGCGCGCCAGGTCGCGCACCAGCTCGCGGAAGTCCACGCGCCCGTCCGCGCTGAAGAAGAACACCAGCCGCGTGTTGTCGAAGCTCAGGTTGGCGTCGATGAGCTTCATGGGCAGGCCGTGCTTCTCGATGGCCTCGGCGCAGATCTTGAGCGCCTGCTTCTCGCGCTTCTGCTGCTCGGCGATGTGCTGGTGGTCGTCGGCGGTGGCCTTGCGCACCACCGGCATGAGTTCCTCGGCACGCTCGGACTCGATGCGGCCCCTGAGTTCCATCACCTCGCCCATGTCCACGCCCTTCTCGGTGCGGACCAGGACCTTGTCGCCGATGCTCAGGCGTGTGCCGGTGGCGACGAAGCTGTATATCTTCGGATTATGTCGGAAGCTGACACCGATCTCCATGTGCCAGTCATCGCGGGGCTGGGGGGCGTCGGTCATGCCGTTTCACCCACGGCCTCACGCCCACGCCCGCGGGCATGTTCGCGGCGGTCGCGCAGCCGGTTCATGATCTCCCGCAGGCCGGCGAGCACCTTGTCGGGCTCGCGCGCGGAGTAGGCGAAGGTAATGTTGGTGGCGTCGAAGGTCGGGCGGGCCAGCGCGGGCGTGCCGTCGCGGCGCTTGCCCTTCACGGTGTCGCGGTAGATCTCCGAGAGGATCAGACGCTCGCGGCGCGAGAGCGCCACGGCCTTGCTCAGCCGCACGTGCACGCGGCCGGTGCGCGCGCGCACGTCCACGATGCCCACCTCGCGGCAGCCGATGCGCAGCCGCGCGATCTCGATGAGGTTCTGCACCGGCACGGGCATGGGCCCGTAGCGGTCCACGATCTCCTCGGCGAGCGCGTCCACCTCGTCGATCTCCCACGACGACGACAGCCGGCGGTAGAGCGTGATGCGATGCTTCTCACCGGGCACGTAGTCGGCCGGGATGACCGCTTCGAGCGGCAGGTCGAGGGACGGGTGCTCCTCGTCCTCGTCGCCCACGGTCTCGCCCTTGAGCGCTCGCACCGAGTCGGCGAGCATCTGCGCGTACAGGTCGAGGCCCACCGCACTCACATGGCCGCTCTGCTCGGCGCCGAGCAGGTCTCCCGAGCCGCGGATCTCCAGGTCGCGCAGCGCGACCTTGAAGCCGCTGCCCAGCTCGCTGAACTCCTCGATGGCCTGCAGGCGCTCCTCGGCCTCCTCGGTCATGCGATCGGGGTACCTGTAGAGCAGGTAGGCGTAGGCCTGGCGGCTGGCGCGGCCGACGCGCCCGCGGAGCTGGTAGAGCTGCGCAAGGCCCATGCGGTCGGCGTCGTCGACGATGATGGTGTTGGCGTTGGCCACGTCCAGCCCGTTCTCGATGATGGTGGTGCACACGAGGACATCGAACTCCTCGCGGTAGAACGCCATCATCACCTGCTCCAACTCGTCTTCGTCCATCTGCCCGTGCGCGACCGCCACGGTGGCCTCGGGCACAAGCCGCTGCACCTGCGCGGCCACGTGGCCGATCGATTGCACACGATTGTGTACGAAGTAGACCTGGCCGTTGCGCTCGTGCTCGCGCAGGATCGCCTCGCGGATAAGGTCCTCGTCACGCTCGCGTACGAAGGTGCGGATGGGCAGGCGCCCCGCGGGTGGGTCGTTGATCACCGAGATGTCGCGGATGCCCGACAGCGCCATGTTGAGCGTGCGCGGGATGGGCGTCGCGGTGAGCGTGAGCACGTCCACGTTGGTGCGAAGCTGCTTAAGCCGCTCCTTCTGCTCGACGCCGAAGCGCTGCTCCTCGTCTATGATCAGCAGTCCCAGGTCGCTGAAGCCCACGTCCGAGGCCAGCAGCCGGTGGGTGCCGATGACGATGTCCACGGTGCCCGCCTTGAGCTGCTCGACGGTCTTGCGCTGCTCGGCGGGGCTGCGGAAGCGGCTGAGCATGCGGATCTCGACGGGGTAGCGCCCCAGCCGCTCCTGGAAGCTGTTGAGGTGCTGATGCGCCAGCACCGTGGTGGGGCAGAGCACCGCCACCTGTTTGCCGTCAAGCACCGCCTTGAAGGCGGCACGGATGGCGACCTCGGTCTTGCCGAAGCCCACGTCGCCGCAGATGAGGCGGTCGGCCGGGCGATCGGTCTGCATGTCACGCTTGATGTCGGTGATCGCCTGCCACTGCCCGGCGGTCTCCTCGTAGCGGAACGAGTCCTCCAGCTCGGTCAGCCACGGCGAGTCCTCGCTGAAGGCGAAGCCCCGGGCGCGCTCGCGCTCCCGGTAGAGCTTCATCAGCTCGCGCGCGAGCATGCGCGTGGAGGCGCGCGCTCTCTTCTTGGCGCGCTCCCAGCGCTTGCCCTTGAGCGCGTCCATCGGGGCCTCGCCGCCACCGGGCCCGACGTAGCGCTGCACGCGGTCGAGCTGGGTCACCGGCACGTAGATCTTGTCGCCGCCGGAGTACTCGATGACCAGGTAGTCGCGCTCCATGTCGCCGATGGTCTGCTTCGAAAGTCCTGTGTAGCGGCCGATGCCGTGGCTGATGTGCACCACCAGATCGCCCTCGTCCAGCTCCTGGAGCGAGGTCAACGAGAAGCCTCGGCGGTAGCGCGGCTCCGTGGGCCGGCGCACCTTGCGCCAGCCGTAGATCTCGGCGCCGGTCATCACCACCAGGTCGGCCGAGGGCAGCTTGAAGCCGCCGGACAGCTCCAGCGCCGCAACCTTGACTTTGCCGCGCTCGAGTGTGAGCCGGCCGTTGGCGACCGAGATCTCGCCGATGCCGCGCCCGCGCAGGGCGTCGGCGGCCTGTTCGGGCTCGCCTGAGCAGATCAGCAGGTGCTCGCCCGCGCGCTGCCACTGCTGGATGCCCTCGACCAGCAGGTCGAACTTGCCGCCGAAGCTGTCCACCGGTGGCGTCGCGAAGCTCAGCGTCTCGGTGTCCGGCCGCCACGGCACCTCGCGGCGCAGCATGCCCAGGTAGACGATGCGGCGCTCGCCCTCGAGGTCGGGCGGCACCGACAGGTGCGTCTGACAGAGCTGTGCGAACGGGATGCACGCGGTCTCGGGCAGGCGCAGATGGCGACCGAGCTTCACGCCGCTGCGGTAGCTGTCCTGGACGTCGCTCTCGAAGCCCTCGCCGTGTGAGGCGATGCGCACCGGCTCATCGACCACCACCAGGCAGTCGTCCGGCAGGTAGTCGCCGAGGGTCGCGCGCTCGGAGTAGACGTAGGGGAGGTAGTGCACCAGCGTGTCGGCCGGGCGGAGGTGGTCGAGCAGCTCCAGGTCCTCATCGCGGCGCTGGCGCAGCCGGTCGGCCTCGCGCCGCTTGTCGTCGGCCATCAGCCGGTCGAGTTCCCTGCGGAAGGCGCGCTTGATCTGCGGCAGCGCGCGATCGACGGCATCGCGCGTGAGCAGGATCTCGCCCGCGGGGCCGAAGCCCGCGCGCTCGATGGCGCCCAGCGACACCTGCGTCTGGGCGCTGAAGAAGCGGATCGACTCGACTTCGTCGCCGAACAGCTCAATGCGCACCGGGCCCGACATGGTCGGCGGGGAGATGTCGATGATGCCGCCGCGCACCGAGAACTGGCCGACATCGTCCACCAGGTCAACGTGCTCGTAGCCCAGGTCCGCCAGAGCGCGGGCCAGGTCGTCGCGATCGATGGTGTCGCCGACGGCTACTTCGCGGCGCGCCGCCTCCATGGCCGCCCGGGGGATGGTCTGCAGCATCAGCGCCTGCACCGACGCCACCACGATGATACGATGGCCGGCGCTCAGGCGCTCCAGCACGGTCAGCCGGTCGGCGACCTCAAGCCGGTCCGGAGTGACGCCGTCGTAGAGTGCGGAGGCGATCGAAGGGTAGACCAGCACCTCAGCGTCGGCGCTGGTTTCGGCGGAGTCGCCCAACAGCGCGCGCAGGTCATCGGCGAGGCGGCGGGCGCGCTCGTCGCTATACGTGACCACCAGCGCCGTGCCGCCGCGCGCGCACAGCCCGGCCACCAGCAGCGCCGAGCCCGCGCCGCTGACACCGGTCACGGAGACGGGAATGGCCGCCTCAACGCGCTCGGTCAGCGCCGCGAACTCCTCGGACGCCTCCAGTCTATCGTAGAGCCCGCCGGATATCTCTCTGGTCATGATGGTGCGCCCCGGGCGCCGGGAGCGCAGGCGCGGGCGCATATGCCACACGCCCGAGTTCTCGGACCTCGGGCTGGTGATTGGCGCATGTTAGTCTATTGGACAACCGATCGCCGCCAATTGGTTCCCTGCAGCGTTCCACACCTCTACCGACGCTCACCGGCGCGCGAAGGTGCGACGACTTGGTCACGGTTCGGGCAGGAGGTCCGGATGGTGCTCGGCAAGCCAGGCCAGAACGCGCGCCTCGAACTGCTTCGTGGCCTCGATCAGGCGCAGCACATCTTTCTCGGTTGCCACGTTGATACTATCGTAGAGCGCTTCATTGCGCTTCGCCCGGCATCTGTCGAGGGCTCGCGCAAAGTCATCCTCGGCCGGCCCCAGCGCCGCGACGACGGTAACGTGATGCCCGGCGCCCCGGGAGCGGAAGCCGGAGGCCACCAGCGGAATCATCGCCAGGTTCAGCGCGGCATGATAGGCCGCAGCGAAGCGCCCATCGAGCGATGTCGCCTCAACCGTCGCGTCGGCCAGATGAAGCCGCGCTCGCGAGGTCAGCAGGGCGATGTTTTCCTTCGCCACCTGAGCCGGTCACATGCGCCCCTTGCCGAGCAACCCGTCGAAGTTCATCTTCGCCCCCGACGATGAACACTTTGGGTTCCCGCAATAGGTTGCGCGCGAACGGTTGCCCCTCAGCCAGCTTCTCCCGAAGACGTGATGCCGGCCAGAAGACCGGGTTCACCTCACGGCCCAGTTCAAGCTGGACCTCAAGGAACGAGCTTGAGCGGTCCCACAGGCCCAGATCCCCGATGATCATCACGTCGATATCGCTGTGCTCATCGTCGGTGCCCGCCGCCATCGAGCCGAAGATGAAGGCGACATCGATCCTGTCCGCGTCCGGCGCCAGCGCCGTGCGCAGCACGTCGGCGATGCCCGTGGTCTTGACAAGCAGCGCGCGCAACTCCGGGAACACCGGAGCGTCCTGGTTCGCCTGGTAGAACACCTGCCGGCCGCGGCGGCGCTTCGTGATCAGGCCACAGGCCTCGAGCCGCGCCAGCTCACGCTGCACGGCGCCGTGGCCCGATCGCAGCCGCTCGACGATCTCGCGCAGATAGTAGTCGCGCTCGGGGCTGCGGTAGAGCAACCCCAGCACCTGACCGCGCACGCTCCCGAAGAGCGTCGTGCCTACCGAGTCGCTGGCCGTCGGGTTCGTACCCATTTCGGGTTCAAGTGTACCCGAAATGGGTGCGCGGCGCAACCTGCTACTGGATCGCGTCGAAGACCAGCGCCGCCGCGCCGAACATCCCCGCCTGGTTGCCCAGCTCGGCGGGAACGATCCGGTCCACGTCGAAGCCGCTGATCAGCGAGCGATGGCGCACCGTGCGGCGGATCGGTTCGAAGAGCACATCGCCCGCCGCGGCGATGCCGCCGCCGAGGACGATCAGGTCGGGATCGGCAAGCACGATGCAACTGCACAGCGCCACGCCCAGGTAGTGACCGCTGGTGGCCATGACCTCGAGCGCAACCTGGTCGCCCTCGTGCGCGGCGTCGGCGATCATCTTCGGGGAGAGCTTCTCGTGCCTGCGCCCGCCGCGCTCGCTGAGCACGCTGGTGCGGCCCTGCTCCATGAGACGGATGGCCCGGTCCACCATGCCGTCGCGGCCGACCATGGCCTCGAGGCAGCCGTGGTTGCCGCAGCCGCAGCGTCGGCCTCCGGGCTCGACGATGATGTGCCCGACCTCGCCCATGATCCCGTGCGGGCCGCGGCGCACCTCGTTGTCGAGGGCGATGCCACCGCCCACGCCGGTGCCGAGGGTGAACATGACCAGGTTCTCGACATCGCGCCCGGCGCCCCAGCGCAGCTCGGCCAGCGTAGCGCAGTAGGCGTCGTTGGCGATGTGGACCGGCGCGTCGATCTCCTCGGCCATCGCCTCGACGGCGTTCACGCCGTCGAGTTCGGGCAGGTTGGGCGCGCGGCGGATGATCCCGGCGGCCGGATCGACCGGCCCGGGGATGCCCAGGCCCACGCCCAGGAGCTGGTCGGGCTTGATCGCCGCCTGCTCCATGAGTCCGCCCACTGCCGATGCCGCCGCCGCGAGCGCCAGTGGCTCGTCGTCGGAGCGCGGCGTGTCGTGCGACTGCTCGGCGATCAGCTCGCCCCCCGGCGCCACCAGCCCCACGCTGAAGGTGGTGCCGCCCAGGTCCACGCCCACCGCGACCGTGCGCTTCTTCCCGTTGGCCATCTCACCATCCGCCTCCACCACTACGCGTCACTGATCGCCGAACGGGTCCTCTTCCTCGTCCATGGCCCAGTCGATGTTCTCCGGGGCTCCCTCCTGGGGCGGCGGGCCCTGCGCCGGGCGCTGCTGCTGCCCCGGCGGGGGAGCGCCCTGCGGACGTCCGCCACCGCCGCCGGCCTGGCGCCGCTCGCGCTCCTGGCGAGTCTCGAGGAACTGCACACGGAAGGCGTTGATGTTCACCGCATATCCTTTGGTCCCATCCTGACGCTCCCAGGTGCTCGACTCAACGCGGCCCTCGATGCCCACCAGCGCGCCCTTGTCGAGGTACTGGGCGCACGTTTCGGCGGTGCGTCCGAAGGTGACGACGTTCAGCCAGTCGGTCTCCTCCTGATCGGAGCCCTGTCGGGGCGGGCGGTTGACGGCGATGCGGAACTTGGCGATGGCGGTGCCGCTCTGGGTGTAGGTCAACTCCGGGTCATTCCCAAGCCTGCCGACCAGCACGACGTTGTTGATCATGAGTCTCCGGCCTCCTCGCATCGCTTCGGTGCGCGGGCACCCCGGTACGACATAGCGGAGGGCCGGAGCCCTCCGCTAGCCAATGCCGGGTAGACCATGGCCGCCCGGCGGGGTCACGTCTCGCCCCCACGCGGGGACGGCCTCACTCGCCCTCTTCCGGCGCCTGCTGCTCTTCGGGCCCGGCCGACTCGTCGGCCGCTTCGGCCTCGACGGTCTCCTCAGCCTCGGCGGTCTCCTCCACTTCGGGGGCCTCCTCCACTTCGGGGGCCTCTTCCGCCGCCGCCTCCGCGGCCTCTGCGCGCTCCTCGGCCGCCACGGCCTCTTCGGCCCCGGCCGCCTCTTCCTCCTCGGACGGACCGCCCACGATGGCCTGGGGGTTGGCGACGAAGACGCGGGAGCGGATCACCGGCTGGCGCATCGCCATGTCGTTGCGGAGCGCCTCGACGACCTCGCCCTCACCGTGGAAGTACAGCAGCTTGTAGGCGCCATGGGTGTGGCCGTCGATGACGTAGGCGAGACGGCGGGTGCGGAAGTCGCGCGTGCCCACGACCTCGCCGCCGCCCTCGCGCACGACCTCCTCGAAGCTGTTCATCAACTCGGCCGCCTCGTCTTCGGGCAGCGAGGGGTCGAGGATATACATCGCTTCGTACAGGGTTGGCTCGCTCATTCGAGCTCACCTCCTTCCCTCGGACTGGATGGCTGCGCGCACCCGTACAGCGCACAGCAGGAAGGGCCGAACGCGCATGGTGACAATGCCTGATTGTCCACGGCCCGGCCAACGTCCGCGGATTATACCACAACGACCGGAACGGCGGCAACGAAGGCGTCGGCAGATGGCGCGCCTCACTCGAACTCGTAGCCCAGCTCCATCAGCGCCTCTTCGGCCGCCGCCTGCACCTTGGGGTCGTCGTCGCTCAGCAGCGCCTCGAGCGGCTCGATGGCGCTCTCGTCGCCCAGCTCGCCCAGCGCCTCGGCCGCGGCCGAGCGCACCAGCTCCTTGGGGTCGTGCAGCATCTCCAGCAGCGCGTCGATGGCGCGCTTCTTTACGCCCACGCGCCCCAGCGAGATGGCGGCGTGGCGGCGCACGCTCCACTCGCGATCGCGCAGGGCCTCGAGCAGCGGCTCGACGCACGTGCGGCTGCCGATCTCGCCCAGCCCGCAGGCGGCGGTCATGCGCACCACCCAGTCCTCGTCGCTGAGGCAGGCGGCGATATGCTCCACCGCCCTGTAGCTGCACGTGCCGGACAGGCCCTCGACGGCGGCGTAGCGGATGTCCTTGTTCTCATGCTTGAGCAGCGGCGCCAGGTACTTGATGCTGGACTCCTTGCCCAGCCGGCCCAGCGCCACCGCCGCGTAGCGCACCACGCGCTCGTCCTCGTCGTTCAGCGAGTCGACCAGCACGTCGAGGGCGCGCTCGTCGGCGATCTCGCCCAGCACCTCGACGCCCCAGCGGCGCATGAGCGCGTCGCCGTCGCGCACGGCATCCACCAGCGCCGGCACCGCGGCCCTGCCCACCTGGCGCAGCGACTCGGCGGCGGCCTTGCGCACGTCGATGCTGGGGGAGCGCAGGGCGCCGATGAGCGGATGGATGGCGACCTCGCTGCGGATCTTGCCCAGCGCCTCGGCGGCGGCCTTGGCGAGCTCCACGTTGTCGTCCTGCAGCACGTCGATGAGCGGGTCGATGGCGCGCTTGCTCTTCAGGTCGCCCAGCGCGGTCACCGCGGCTCGCTGCACCTCGACGTTGGGGTCGTTGAGCCGCTTCATCAGTTCCTGGGCGACGGAGGAGTCGCCGATGTTCCCCAGCGCCTCGGCGGCCCACTTGCGCGCCGCCTGGTCGCTGCCGATGAGCGCGTCGAGCAGCGCGGGCACCGCGGCATCGCCGATCTCCGCCAGCGCGCCCGCGGCCGCCTCCTGGGTGTTCTTGCTCGAATCGCTGAGCGCCTCGATCAGCGGCGGGATGGCGCGCTCATCCCGGAACAGGCCCAGGGCCTCAGCCACGGCCATGCGCACCTTGTAGTCCTTGTGGGTGAGCGCATTGATCAGCGGTGTGACGGCCGCCGGCCCCAGCTCGACCAGCTCCGCTATGACGGCTTCGCGCGAGGCCGAACTCTTGGAGCGTAGCTTGGTGATCAGGTTGGTGGCCTTCTTGCTGGCAGAACTCATCTGCGGGCTGTCCTCACGATCCGGTGAGGCATGCCACATCCGCCACTAACGTCGGGGATGCGGGTGCGGGTGGCGTGTCGGCCATCAGGGCCATGAACACGGGGCACGATCCTGCCCCTCGGCGGGATCGCGCCCCACACATGCGAGCACAACGTGACAGCTCCCGGCTCAGTTGCCCGGGGGGACGCCGGCGGGCTCCCCCTCGGGTGGAGCGACCACGACGTCACTCTCCGGCCCGGCCGCTTCGGCCGCCTCCTCGGCGGGGGCCTCCTCAGCCGGGGCCTCTTCGGCGGGGGCCTCCTCAGCCGGGGCCTCTTCGGCGGGGGCCTCCTCAGCCGGGGCCTCTTCGGCGGAGGCCTCCTCGCCGGCGGCGGCCTCGTCGCCCGCAGCCGCTTCGTCACCGGCAGGCTCTTCGCCGGCGGCAGGCTCTTCGCCGGCGGCAGGCTCTTCGCCGGCGGCGGCCTCCTCATCGCCCGCGGGCTGCTCGGCGCCGAGCGGGCTCTCCGGGAGCCGGTAGCCGGCGAAGACACGGCGCACCGACTGCATGTTCTCGGCGGCGGCCGCCTCCAGGGCCTCCATCCGGGCCCGCACTTCCTCGTACTCGGCCTGGACCTGGTTGATCGTGCTCTGGATGGGCTTGCGCATGGCGGCGATACGCTGGGCCTCTTCAGTGTCGCCCGCCTGGTTGGCGGAATCGGCCTGGATCTTGAGCTGCTCATCCATGCGCGTGAGCACCTCGAGCATGCGGCCGAGGTTGCCCGCCTGCAGAGCAGCCTCCGCCTCGCCGATATCCTCCGCGATCAACTGGACCGAGCGCTCGCGGATCTGCTTGCGCGCCTGCGCCTGCTGCTCGCGCTCCTCCGCGGCCCTCTTCTGCATGACCTGGTTCGCCGCCAGGGCGGCGAGGGCGGCGATCACCAGGATGATGATCACCCAGATGCCGGCGCTGCTGCCCCTGCGGCGGGAACCGCCGGCGTCATAGTCGATGCTGTCGGCGGCCTCCTCCTCGGTCTCCTCTACGTCGTAGATCTCCTCATAGTCCTCGACTTCGTCGGTGGCTTCCTCCGAGGACTGGTCCTCCACCATGTCATCGCGCTCTTCGCTGGACATCAGACGACCCCTTTCGGAAGTGGTGATGCTCGGGGTGCCGGCAGCTCGCGCGAGGACCTGCGCAGTCGCGCTGCCGAATGCAGAGCCGTGATCCGACCGCTATGGTCAGGATAAGGCCGTCGGCCGGCAGGCCGTCAGTTGAACGCTCCCGGTCTGATGCGGAGCGGATGTTCGCGCATTCTCCACAGGCCTGTCCAGGACCTGCGCACAGCCCATTATAGGCCAAGCCGGCGCAGGGGTCAAGAGCGGCGCTTCCGGTGTGAGGTGAATAACACACCGAGTAAATCCATCATACTTGAGAATCGCGTTATGAGTGACTATCCGGCAGCTTGCTGGCTCAGCGCAGCATCACTAGCGTCGCCGCCATGACCGCCATCCCGGCGAAGACACCAACAGTTGCGGCGTGCTCCTGACCGTAGCGATGGGCGGTGGGCAGCATCCCCAGGCTCGGCGACTCCACCGCTCGCGACAGCACCACCAGGCCCTCGGGGAAGTTGTGAATCGCGATCCCCAGGGTGGTGAGCGCGTCGGCGCGGTGTCATCTCACTCGGCGCGATCCGCCAGGCGCCGCAGTTCCAGCGCGCCCCAGGCGCCCATGGTCTCGCCGCAGATGACCACCACGTGCTCAACGCCCTCGCGCGTGCTCGCCCACTCGACCGCCGCCGCGACATCATCGGGCGCGCCGACACGGTTGGCCACCGCCGTCGCCAGGGCATCGGCCAGTGCGCCCGAGGGCGCGACGATCACCGCGGCGTCGGCGCGCCCGCCGCTGGCCGAGTGGCCCATGGTGCCCGATGAGGTGCAGACGGCGCGCTCGCCCGGCGGCACCACGAGGGCAAGCCTGTGCCCCCAGGGCGGCCCGCCCGCGTCGATGCCCACGACACGCTCACAGGCGGTGATCAGGAAGAGGTCGCCCCCGTTCTCGACCACCACCTCCCGGCTGTGGTCCGCAAGGACGCGCGCCACGGCCTCGGCCACGGCGCCGGCCACCGCCGCCATCGGGCCGGTGCCCGCCGCCCGCCCCGCGTCGTACATCGCCGCCACGATGCCGCGCGCATCGGGCGGCGAGGGCAACGGGAGACGCGCATCGAGCATCTCGGGATGCAGGGCCAGATGGCTCTCGATCCGGCTCCGAGCCGAGCGGGCCGCGGCACGCGCTTCGGCGCGCAGGTCCCGCGCCGCCAGCACCATCAGGTCGGTCTCGCCCACCGCCACCTGGCAGGCGACCAGGTCGGCGGCGCCGGCGAGCCGGCGATAGCGTCTGGGCTCATAGGCGCTCATCGCGCGCGCAGGTCTCACCCCCCACGGGCCCGCGGTCCAGAGTGGGTGGCGGAGAGGCCCTCTGGCGAGCACCCGATGGCTGACGCAGCTTAAGTGATTGTGAATGCAACGATTCCTCCCGCCGGCCCCCGTGCGCTTGACTTAACCTCCTGCCGTGCTATAGTACTGACCCGTGGGGCGCGGCGATCTGCCGTGGCCGTCTTCTGTTGTCGATGCGGCGGGGCTTGGTGTGGTCTCTTCCCTTCAGCCGGGCTTCGGCGTGACTGTGGGAGGTGTGGTGTTGTGGCGGATCTCAACTTCGTGGCCCTGACCGGCTTCTCCACCCGTGAGCCGGCGCTTCGCCAGAAGTCGTCCGGCCAGGTGAAGGCCGAGTTCAGCTTCGAGGTGGACCGGCCCTTCCTGCGGGCGAATGGCGAGCCCGTCTCGGACCTGTTCCTGGTGGACGCATGGCAGGAGCTGGGTCAGTGGGTCATGGACAACGTTACGGCGGGAACGCGTCTGATGATCGTGGGCACCCTGAACAAGGAAAGCTACAACAGCCACGGGTGCCGGGAGCACATGACCATCGTCAAGGCCAAGTACATCCGTAAGACCGGCGGCGAAGTGGCTGAGCGCACTGACCATCTGTCGGGCCTCAAGCAGGATGTGTGGGATGAGGACCTGCTGCTCGCGGCGGTGTCGATGATCGGGCAGGCGATCAAAGAGAACGGGGTCCCGGACGGCAGCGACGCGGTCGAATCTGTCAACGGTTAACGGCCCGCTCGTGACAGGCGCACTTCGCGGCAGCCCGGCTCCGGGCTGCCGCTTTGCGTTGTGTGCAGCAGTTGCCGTGTCACATGGAGCGACATGAGCGCCGACCCCCGAACGCACGCCTGGCTGTACCTGTGCTCCGACGGCGCCGGCACGCGCCTGCACGTAACCGGGGCGTGCGAGTGCTGCGTCACCTGGGCCGCCACGGCGCGACCCGCGGAGATCGATGAGCTGCTGCTGGGGCTCACGCGTAAGCTGGACGCGGAGCGCATCCTGGTGTACGACGCGCGGGCGACAGCCGCGCTGCTGTCGCGCCCACAGGTGGCGGACGCGGCGGCCGGGGCGCGCGACCGCCTGCGCGACCTGCTGGCCGCGTCGCTGATCGCCCTGCCCACGCAGCGCGACTGCACACTCGCAGGCGTGGCCGGAGCGCTGGGCGTGACCGGTGACGGTGAGGCGGCCGCGGATGCCGAGGCGGGCGCGGAGCTGTGCCGGCGAGTAGCCGCCGCGCTGCCCGCGCGACTGCAGGAGCTGGCGCCGCCGGCGCTGTCGCTGGCGCGCGAGCTGCTCGCCGCCGACCCGGAATTCGACTGGCTGCCGTGGAATGACCTGAAGGCGCCCGCCCTCGAGGCGGCGGCGCTGGAGATGCTCATAGCCGGCCGTCCCAGGGCTCCGGCCCCGCGCCGGCGCGACCGCATCGAGCTGGAGCTGTCCCCGGCGAGCCTGGCGACACAGCTCCTCGAGGCCGACGGGCCCATCGCGGGTGCGCTGGCGCACTACGAGCACCGGCCGGGGCAGATCGAGATGGCCGGGGCGGTGGGCGAGGTGCTCGACGGCGGCGGGGTCTTGATGGTCGAGGCGGGGACGGGAGTGGGCAAGTCGCTGGCCTACCTGGCCCCGGCGATCCTGTGGGCGCGCGCGAACGCCGAGCCGGTCGTGGTGTCCACGAACACCAAGAACCTGCAGGAGCAGCTCCTCGACAAGGACCTGCCGCTGCTGCGCGCCACCATGGCCGTTGACTTCGACGCGGCGCTGCTCAAGGGGCGCAGCAACTACGTCTGCGCGCGGCGCTTCATCACCGCGGTGCGCGAGGCGCAGATGGGCCTGCTGCACGAGGAGCGTCGCGCCGCCGCCTACCTGGTGTCGTGGCTGGCGGCGAGCGAGAGCTGCGACCTCGACATGATCCCGTCGGAGGCGCATCAGGTCTTCGGCGGCCTGCACCGGCTCATCAGCCGGGTGCGCTCCGAGCGCGCCCTGTGCCTGGGGCCGGGCTGCCAGCACGCGCGCGCCTGCCCCATGCGCGTGGCGCGGGCCATCGCCCGCAACGCCGACATCATCGTCTCGAACCACGCGCTCACCCTCGCGGACACGCAGTTCGACGTGCTGCCCAGGTCCAGCCGCATCATCTTCGACGAGGCGCACAACCTCGAGTCGGTGGCGACCGACCAGCTCGGCTACGAGGTCTCGAACTTCACCATCGCCGAGCTGCGCCGGACGCTCGGCTCGGCGCCCCGCCGGCGCGGCGTGCTCGACGGCCTGAGCGCATACCTGTCCGACGGCGGCGCGGGCAAGGCGGGCGACATCCGCCAGCCCAGGCAACGGCTGCTCACGGCCGTGGATGCCTTCGACGGCGCGGCCGAGCAGCTCGGCGCGGCGGTGATCGACCTGTGCGTGGCGCTCGACCCCGAGGCTCAGGCCGGGCGGGCGCGCCTGCGCCTGGACGGCCGGGTCTACGCCTCGCCGCAGTGGCAGGCGGTGGGCGAGGCGGTCGAGTTCGTGCGCGACATCCTCACCGTGGCCGACGACGCGCTGGGGGAGATCGCCGAGGTGCTGGGTGAGGAGGGCGAGCGCGGCTC
Organism: Candidatus Zipacnadia bacterium; assembly: GCA_029820295.1. GTDB lineage: Bacteria > Armatimonadota > Zipacnadia > Zipacnadales > UBA5352 > JALGVA01. The sequence continues at coordinate 13,180 of JALGVA010000095.1, read as the reverse complement.
GCGCGAGGCCGACCTGGCCATGGAGGCGGCCGGGGCCCGCGCGGCGACGGGAGAGCTGGCGCAGGCGCTGACCACGGTGACGGGCGACGAGCCCGGCGCGGGCTACGTGGCGTGGGCGGAGACGGTGCGGCGCTCCTGGGGCGAGCTGTGGCGGCTGTGCGCCGCGCCCATCGACGTCGGCCCGGCGCTGCAGCGCGCGGTCTACGAGCAGCGCGCGGCGGTGATCATGACCTCGGCAACGCTGACCGTCGACGGCGGCTTCGCCTACATGCGCCAGCGGCTGGGGCTCGATGGCGACGACTTCCAGGTGCGCGAGCTGGTGGTGCCCTCACCGTTCTCGTATCCCGAGCAGCTCCTGCTGTGCGTCCCGCACGACATGCCCACGCGCGGCGAGGAGGGGCGCAGCGAGGCGCTGACCGATGGGCTGCTCGACATCGCCAGAGTCGCCGGGGGCGGGCTGCTGGTGCTCTTCACCGCGCGCGCGCAGATGGAGCGGGTCTTCGAGGCCACGCGCGACCGGCTGGCCGACATGGGCCTCGCGCCACTGTGCCAGTACCTGTCGGGCCCGCGCTCGTGGCTGCTGCAGCAATTGCGCGACCGTGACAACGCGGTGCTCTACGGCCTCAAGAGCTTCTGGGAGGGCGTGGACGTGCCCGGCCAGGCGCTGCGCTGCGTGGTGATCGTCAAGCTGCCCTTCGCCGTGCCCACCGACCCGATTGTGGCCGCGCGCTGCGAGCTGGCTGCCGAGCGCGAGCGCGAGGGCGGCAGCGACTACTACATCCCCGAAGCCGTCCTGGGCTTCAAGCAGGGCTTCGGCCGGCTGGTGCGCTCGACCAGCGACCAGGGCGTTGTCTTCGTGCTCGACAACCGGCTGCTCACCCGCAGCTACGGGCGCCGCTTCCTGGACTCGATCCCGCAGGGGCGGCTGCAGGTCGGTGAGTTCGACGAGTGCCTGCGCGAGGCCGAGCGCTGGCTGGCCCGCGCGTGAGCGATGAAGGAGCACCGGTGATGACCGAGGCAACGTGGGCCGACGACAACTGGTGCATCGCGTGCGGCGAGCACAATCCGCACGGGCTGCACCTCCAGTTCCGCTGGGAGGGCGAGTGGTACCTCACCGACTTCACCCCGCAGCGCGTCCACCAGGGCTGGGCGGGCATCGTCCATGGCGGGGTGCTGGCGATCCTGCTGGACGAGGCCATGAACGACATGCTCAGCCGCAACGGCGAGCCCGTCGCCACCGCGGAGCTGAACGTGCGCTATCGCCAGCCCGCGAGGATCGGCGTGCCGCTGCGGGTGCGCGCGCGTATAACCAGGTCGCGCCCGCCGCTCTACCACGCCGAGGGTGACATCGTGGACGCCGACGGCACGCTCATCGCCGAGGGCACCGCGAAGCTCATGCGCATAGACGCGGACATATAGCTGTCAGCTACCAGCTACCAGCTACCGGCAACGGCAGACGGCAACGACAGACGGCGCGGGCTTCCATCGCGCCGCGACCACCCGACAGGCTGATCTGCAATGACCGTGGACAGCACATCTCTGGCGCGACTGGTGGCCGAGGCGGCGGAGTTCGCCGTCGGCGCTCCCATCCGCCGCATCATCCAGGCGCGCCACGACCTGATCGCCCTCGAACTGGGGCGCTCCGGGCCGTGGGGCGGGCTGCTGATCGACTGGTCCGCGGAGTTCGGCCGCATCCACCTCGCCCGGGAGTTGCCCCAGCCCGTGCTGCGCGATGAGCGCTTCGGCAGCGTACTGCGCCGGCAGATTCGCGGCGCGCGCATCGACGCCATCGAGCAGATCGACTTCGACCGCATCGTCCACGTGCGCCTGTCCAACTGCGAGCAGCTCGGGCCGCAGTCGCGCCGCACGCTCATCGCCGAGCTGATGGGGCGGCACAGCAACCTGGTGCTCATCGACGAGGACGAGCGCATCGTCGAGGCCGGCCGACACGTGACCGTGCGCACCAACCGCTACCGCGAGACGCTGCCCGGCCTGGCTTACGTCCCCCCGCCCGAGTTCGGCCGCGTGCCGCCGTGGCAGGCCGATCCCGCGCAGATGCGCGCCGCCGCCGCGGCGGTCGCCGATCAGCCGCTCGGCCGCTGGCTGCGCTCGACCTACCACGGTGGCAGCGACGAGTTCATCGCCGAGGTGTGCGCGCGGGCGCAGGTCGATGGCGACGCGGCCCTGCGCGAGCAGCCCGACGGCTGGGCGGAGCGTGTCGCGGAGGCGCTTCACGCCATCCCGGTAGAGGCGGCGCGGCCCGGGCCCGCGTGGGTGTACTTCGACGAGGCCGGCCGGGAGCCGGAGCTGGCGTGGCCCATCGAGGCGGCGCACCTTGTCGGACGGCGGCGCGAGCGCGTTGAGTCGCTGAGCGGTGCCATCGAAGAGCTGCAGGCCAACAGCGCCCGGGCGCAGGCCATCCGCCAGGCGCGGGCGCGCCTGCTGGCGGCGGTGCGCGAGGGCGAGCGCAAGGCCGAGCGCGTGCTGGACAAGCGGCGCGAGGCGGTGGAGGTCGCCGAGCAGGCCGAGCTGCTGCGCGAGCGCGGTGAGCTGCTGATGGCCTACCTGCACGATGTGCCCGAGGGCGTGAACGAGGTGACGCTGCCGCGCTTCGAGGCTGAGGGCGAGCTGACCATCCCGCTCGACCCCGAGTACTCGGCGCTGGAGAACGCGCAGGCGTACTTCAAGCGCTACAAGAAGGGCGCCCGCCTGAGGGAGATGGCGCCACGGCTGCTGGCGGCGGCCCGGCATGAGCTGGAATACGTGCGTCAGGTAGGCACGCAGGTCGAGCTGGCCGAGACGCTCGACGACCTCGCGGCCATCGAAGAGGAGCTGGTGCGGGAGGGCTACCTGCCGGCGCCCGGGGCCGACAGGCCGCGGCCATCGGCGGAGCGCCGCGGCCCGCGCACCACGCAGACCTCCGACGGCTATCCGGTGCTCTACGGGCGAAGCGGCACCGAGAACGACGAGGTGCTGCGCGCGGCGCAGGGCGATGATCTGTGGCTGCACGTCAAGGACGCGGCGGGGCCGCACGTGGTCCTCAGGACCGACTCGCGGCCCGACGAAGTGCCGCAGAGGAGCATCGAGGAGGCGGCGCGGCTGGCGGCGGCGCTCAGCAGCCGGCGGCGGGACAGCAAGGTCGAGGTTGACTGCACACTGGCCAAGAACGTGACCAAGCCCCGGCGGGGCCGGCCGGGGCTCGCCTACTACCGCAATGCGCGGACCATCGTGGTGGACCTCAGTCGATCGCCACTTCCATGACCAGGTCGTTGACTCCCGGCAGCCCCCGGATGACCTCTTCCATCTCGTCCAGGACCTTGCGCAGGTTGTCCGGGGCGCCAGGGGCACGAATGCGCGAAATGCGTCCTCCCATGTACACCACGCTGTTGATCAGTTTCACGTCCAGACGTGTCGTGTCCACATTGAACTTGGCGATCTCGCGCATGACCCGCAGTCTCGCGGCCTTGTCCTCCAGCGGCATCCGCCTCACCTCTTGACGCCACGCGACGGTTCTGGAGAAAGCTACGGTGTACTATACCCGATATCGGGCGAGACTAGACGGAATCCTCACACTCCCAGCCAGAGTCTGGCATACATCGCCTCGGGCAGGCCGGCGTCCTTCATCTGCTGTGCGGTCTTGGCGATGTCGTAGCTGACCCGGCGAATGGTCACCTCGCCGGCCTCGTCATCGTACACCGCGTAGCTGGCCAGCTCGTTGCCGTCGCGGGGCTGCCCGACCGCACCGGGGTTGACCAGGTAGAGGTGTCCGTTGCCGGTGCGCAGGCGCCCGCCGGCGGGGGTGGGGTGCTCGGACGGGAGCCGGCCATCGTCGCTGCCGATGAACCACTCGGAGTAGTGGGTGTGACCAAAGAAGGCGATGCTGGTGCTCATGACGGCGAGACTGATCAGGGCGTCGGCGGGGCTGACCGTGTAGTGGTCGGGGTCGGGGATGGAGCCGTGGCAGATGGTGACGCGGTCGTCCACGACCTCCACGGGGGGCAGCGAGCGCAGCATCTCGACGTTGTCATCGCGGAGCTGTTCGGCGGTCCACAGGATACAGGCGCGCGCGGGAGCGGTGAACCACTCTGCCTTGATGACATCCACCGCGGCCTCGTCATGATTGCCCCGGACACTCATCGCACCCAGCTCACGAATCACATCGCAGCACTGGTTGGGCCGCGCGCCGTAACCGACGATGTCGCCGAGACAGAGGTAGCGGTCGATCGGCTGATCGGCCAGGTCGGCGAGCACGGCCTCCAGCGCGACGAGGTTACTGTGGATGTCCGACAGCACCGCGTAGCGCAACCGTATCGGCCCCCTCGCAAGTGGATTTCCCCTTCGGCCCGCCGGCGTCCTGCTCCTTCGCGTCAAGAAAACTTAAGCGTATGACAATTTGTGTCGAGCGCAACGCGGAGCCGAACTCCCGCCCATCAGGCACGAGCCGGCAGGCGAGCTGATCGACTACGGCGTCGCCCAGCGCGCCGGTTGCGCGCCAGGCGTCCTTGAGGCGGCCCGCGGACGAGCCGGCGCGGCGGGCCAGCGCGCACAGCAGCGCGGGCCGCGCGCCCGGAGGCGCGGTTACGCCCGCCACGTTGAGGCGCAGCCGATAGACGTCGATGGCCGCGCGCCAGGTGTCGGCGGCCAGCGTGTCACAGGCGGCATCGAGCCGTGCGATGCGCGCGGCCAGCGCCGTCACCTGCGCCTGGGTGATCATGAAGCGGCTGAAGACCAGCCGGCCCATCGGGTCGCCCTCGCCCGCGCTCGCCAGCTCCAGCAGCAGCGGCGCGACCATGCGGGCGGCCTCGTGGTACTCCGCCGCCAGGCCCGCCAGCCCGGACACCTCGACCGCGCCCTCAGCGGCGATGCCCTCGCTCAGCGCGACTGCCGCCGCCGCGGTGGCCTGCAGCACCGGCAGCTCCTCCGGTGCACAACCGGCGCGTGAAAGCTCGCCCGCCAGCGCGCGCGCCCCTACGGCGACACCGGCGCGGAGGGACAGTGTGCGCGCCACCAGGTTCCCGCCGCGCGCCGCCCGGTGCATCAGGTCCACGGTCTGCGCCAGCAGCGCGAGGTAGGCCACGTCCGTCAGCTCCGGGTCGAAGGCCTGGGCCACCAGGAGCGCACGCTCGATCTGAGCGTCATCCCACATGGCGCGCAGCCGGCGCCAGGCCTCCGCCCGCGTCTCCTCGTCGCGCTCCCTCGCCTGGTCGATCCTCGCCTGCGCCGACACCAGCGCCGCGAGTTCGGCGTCGCTCAGCGCCGCCGGCGCCGACCCGTCCCGGGTGCGCTCCGTCGCCAGCGCCTCGACGCGCGCCAGCAGCGCCACCCGCTGCACCTCCAGGGCGCCGCCCAGCGGCTGCTCGAGCATCCGCCGCGCCTGCGTCGCCCGCCCCCGCCGCAGCAGGGAGCGTGCCACGTCGAGCGCACCCTCCGGGTCATCGGCGCGAAGCTGCGCCACGCGCTCGCGGATCCACTCTCCCCGGCGCCCGGGATGCGGATGCGTGGCGAAGACGGTCTCGAGGTAGGACCAGCCGGGCTCGGTGCCAAGGAAGTCGATCAGCGTGGTCGGGTCGTAGCCCGCGTCCCAGGCGATGGCCGCCCCCACGTCATCGGCCTGCGCCTCCTGGCGGCGGCTGTGACGGAGAATGTTGACCAGCGCCGCGCCCTGCACGAGCGGCACGAGATCGTCGCGGCCGCCGTCGCGCACCAGCTCGACCACGCCCAGCCACAGCAGGCCGCGCGCGGTCATGCGCTGGAAGTCGCGGTCGGCCAGGTGCCCCAGCTCGTGGGCCATGACGGCCGCGATCTCGTCATCGCTGCGGGCGGTCTCGAGCAGCCCGGCGGTCAGGAACACCCAGCCGCCGGGCAGCGCGAAGCCGTTGGCCTCGGGACTGTCGAGCACGATGAAGCGGTAGCGCAGGTCGCGGCGCGGCGTATGCTCGAGCAGCTCATCACCCATGCGGGCGATCCACTCGTCGATGGGGGGCTGGCTGAGCCGGCCGCGCTGGGCGATGAACCCGCGGGCAAGGAAGTCGCCGATGCCCTGCTCGAGGTCGGTCTCGACGCCGGCGGAGGCCGGAGCACAGGCGGCGACCAGCGCCAGGATGATCAGCGCCCGCATCGGCCGCCGCGTCGTCCTCGAGATGTCCATCACACACGCATTATACCGGAACGGCGGCAACGAAGGGAGCGATGGTGGCAACGGCGGCGACGCTTCCGCCGCTGCCGTTGCCTTTGCCGTAGCTCGAGGCCGTCACCCGTAGCTCGCCGCTACAACACGTGCCCGTCCGTCACGTCCTCGCCCTCGCTCGTGCGGCGGGCCTGGTCGCGCAGCAGCAGCGAGTTGATCGCGCTCACGAAGGCCTGCGCGCTCGCCTGGATGACGTCGAGGCTGGCCGCCTGGCCCGCCGCCTCGTTACCGTCCCAGTGCACCCGCACCGTGGCCTCGCCGAGGGCGTCGCGGCCCTGGGTGATGCTGCGCACACTGTAGTCGGCGACCTCCAGCTCGAGGTCCACGATCTCGGTGATCGCGTTGTAGACCGCGTCCACGGGCCCGTTGCCGGTGGCCGTGCGCGTGTGCGTGCCACCGTTGCGGCGCATGGTCACCAGCGCCATCGGCGTCATTTCCGAGCCGGTCACCGACTGCACGCGCTCCAGGTGCCAGACCTGCGCGACCGTCTCGGTGACCGCCTGGCGCATGATCACGTGCAGGTCCTCATCGTAGATGCGGCGCTTCTTGTCGGCCATGGCGACGAAGCGCTCGTAGACCTCGTCCATCTCCTCGTCGGCGATCTGGTAGCCCAGGTTCTCGAGGCGCGCGCGCAGGCCGTGCTTGCCCGAGCGTGGGCCGAGCGTGAGCTGCGACTCGGTCAGGCCGACGTCCTCGGGCCGCATGATCTCATAGGTCTGGCGGTCCTGGATCATGCCGTGCTGGTGGATGCCCGCCTCGTGCGCGAAGGCGTTCGCGCCCACGATGGCCTTATTGGGCTGCACCACGAAGCCGGTGAGCATCGACACCAGGCGGGAGGTGGCGATGATCTCCTGCGTGTTGACTGTGGTGTCGGCGTCGAACTCGTCCTTGCGGGTGCGCAGGGCCATGACGATCTCCTCGAGGGAGGCGTTGCCCGCGCGCTCGCCCAGACCGTTGATGGTGCACTCGACCTGGCCCGCGCCGGCGCGTACCGCCGCCAGCGAGTTCGCGACCGACATGCCCAGGTCATCGTGGCAGTGCACGCTGATGACCGCCCGGTCGATGTTGGGCACGTGCTCGAACAGGTAGCTGATGGTGTCGTACATCTGCCAGGGCGTAGCGTAGCCCACGGTGTCGGGGATGTTGACCGTCTTCGCCCCGGCCTCGATGGTTGCCTCGACCACATCGCGCAGGTACTCCAGCCGCGTACGCATGGCGTCCTCGGCGGAGAACTCGACGTCGTCGCACAGGCTGGTCGCGAGCCTGACCGCATCGACCGCCATCTGCAGCACCTCGGCCTCGGTCTTGTGGAAGCGCCGCTCGACGTGCACCTTGGAGGTGCCGATGAAGGTGTGGATGCGCGGCTTCTGCGCGTGCTGCACCGCCTCCCAGCAGCGTTCGATGTCCCTGGGCAGCGCGCGGGAGAGGCCGGCGATGGTCGGCCCCTCGATCTCCTTCGCGATGGCGCTGACCGCCTCGAAGTCCTCGGGTGAGGAGATCGGGAAGCCGGCCTCGATGACGTCGATGTTCATACGCGCGAGCTGGCGGGCGAGCTGCATCTTGGCGGCGGTGTCCATGCTGGCGCCGGGCGCCTGCTCGCCGTCGCGCAGGGTCGTGTCGAAGATGATAATCTGTCGGCTCATGGTTCGCTCCTCCGGAACTGGGTTGCAAGCTGCGTGCCGGTGCCGGGTCGTCGCGGGAAGGCGGCCGGCACCGGGCCGCCGGCCCGCGTTGGCAGGGACAGGTCAAGGTCAGCGTCGTCCATGCGGCCACCTCCTCGCGACAGGAATGCGCAGAACGCACAAAGCCCCCGGTCTCCGAAGAGACGGGGGCCACAGGGCCGTCCGCGGTACCACTCTTCCTGGCTGCGCGGGGCATCATCGCCCGGCACAACCCACTCATCCGGCACGGCGAGGCCCGTTCGCCTGCGATGCCGTCTTCCCTGGTAACGGTGGAAGCTCCGGCGCCACCTACTGAGCGCTCACCTTGCGGGCGAGCGCGGTTCCGCGCGCGACTCCGGGGCCAGTTCGGCGGAGTGCGGACATCGCCTTCCAGCCTGGATCGCGTGCGTCAGGCGATCACCGGGCGACTCTCTCGGGTCCGCGTACCCGCGTACTACTCCCCATCACAGTCTTTGGCGCACATCCGTGCGCTCCGACCGATTGTGCCGGAAGTATACCGGCGCGGCGGACGATCTGTCAAGGGGCGCAGGCGGCGGTCCGTTGCGAGACGCTCGCGGTGCGCAGGTCCAGGCAGAGCGGCCGGGGAAGGTGAGGACGTCGCCGGCCCTGCCGAGGGGGAGTCCGCGCAGATGCGTCGAAGCTCGGCGCCGACGCATGAATCCCGCCCGCGCGGAACCCTCAGCAGGGGGTGGGAGTCTAAGAGTCTGCGCACGATTCCAGACCGGCCCGCCGGCCGGGCCGAGACAGAGGCGAGTGGTACCGTGTCGAAGCTCAGAATCGCAGCAACCATCGCAGCCCTCACGGCTGCGGCCGGAATGGCCGTGGCTCAGGACTACGCCAACATCGTCGTCGCCAACAGCGTGGTGGCGCGCATACGCACCGGCGGGGACTTCGGGTCGCTCCATGCCCGGGAGGCTAAGATCTCCCAGCGCGTCGTCGATGCGCTCAGCTACGAACTCGACGACATCTTCAGCCGCGAGCACGACGGCCCGAACATGAAGACCTATCAGTCCGGCGGGCGCTGGACGCTCGCGGTGGGCGACACCATGCTCATCCAGGCCTACTCTGAGGACGCAGTGGGCACCACCACCCGGGCGCTCATCGGGCAGTGGAAGGAGAACTTCCGCCGGCAGCTTCCGCGCGCGGTGGCGCCGAGCAAGGTGCCGCAGTGGTGGCGCGATGCCCATCCCGATGCCGTGGACGGCGCGCTGTTATTCCAGAGCCACGGACTGCCCGAGCACGACGTGCCACTGGTGCGCGAGATCGTGGCGATCTTCGACGCGGTACGCGCCATGTCCGACCGGCGCTTCGCCGAGGTCGAGGAGAACGCCCAACGCGCCCTGATCGAGCGCGTGAGGACCTACCGTAACCCGGCCTGCGGCCCGCCGCCGAGCAACATCCACATCCGCGCCAGGAGCGCGCTGCGGCGCGTGCGCGCGGTGGATGACGACAAGTACGCGGCCGAGAAGTACATGGTTGCGGGGCAGACCATCACGGTGCTGCGCGAGGCCTATGAGATCCCCGCGGGCACCGGGCCGATCCCCCAGCAGCGGCCGCTGCCTGACTTCACCGGCGGCGTCGGGCCGGCGGACGTGCCGCCGGTCATCACGCCCCTCCCGCCGCCGCGCATCGTCCCGGGCACTCCCATCCGCGAGGCGAGGCTGGCGACCGGGCTCGATGCCGATAACCAGCTCCTCAACGTCGGCCAGTTGTTCGGCGCGGACATGGGCCAGCTCCTGGTCTTCGTGCACGTGCAGGATGCGCCGCCCAACACCATCGTGGGGGTGAGCGTGCGGCAGGGCCCGGACGGCATCGTCGGGCGACGGCTGCTGCGCGTGGCGGGGGAGAAGCGGCTGGCGGTGACCTTCTACCCGTCGCGCTCGCAGACGTTCGCGCCCGGTGACTACGAGTGCGCGCTGACCATCAACGGCGAAGATGCCGGCCTGATCCCGTTTCGGGTGGAGCAGGTTGCGGCCAGGATAGAAGAGGGATAGACGCGATCGCACGTCGCGCACCGTGGTTGACTGACGAGACGACCTTCGCGGCGTCGGGGTGATCGCCGGTTCCCCGAAGCGTCCCGGCGCCGCCGGATGTCGGATGGCTTCGCGTCTGCGAGGACGCTCGCGACCGCGGCGGATGGCACTGCCGACCGGCCGAGGAGGTGCGCCCCATGCCCGACAAGCTTGAGGCCCTCCGCCATCTGCTCGCCGCCTCGCGCTACGGGGCTACGGACCACCGCGTCACCATCCCGCTCGAGTACCTCGACGCCCGCGCCGTGGCGGGCTGGCTCTACTGGAAGCTGTCGCAGCGCGAGCTGGGCGAGGTCGAGCCCGGGGATGTGCGCCGCATCAGGGTGCTCGGCGACGAGAACGCCCTGCTGCTGGTGGGCGAGAGCGTGGCGCTGGACCGGCTGGAGGCGCTCATCGACAGCCTTGACGTGGCGACCGCGGCCAGCATCTCGCTGTCATGTATCTCGGTCGAGACCACGCAGCCCCAACGCCTGCTGAGCGAGCCGCGCGCGCCGATTATGGTGGAGATGCCGGACGGCTCGACGCTCGACCCCGCAGCCGAAGCGCTGGATGTCGCCCGGCTGTGCCCCGTCGCCCCCGACTTCGCCGACGACTGCGTGATCGTGGTCAACCCCTACGTGGACCTCAATGAGGTCGATGAGATGATCGCCGAGGGCGTAGCCGAGATGACCTACGAGCCGCGCTTCGTCGAGCGGCAGGGGCTGGCGGGGGTCGTGACCTTCCAGTGCGAGCACACCATGCCGTCGGGCCAGGCGGGCCTGCGGCTGGCGGCGCTGGTGGGGGAGACCGGGCTGATCACCGTGCAGGTGAGCCTGCGCTGCGCCGGCGAGAGCGCGCGCCGACCCTCGGCCACGGTGCAGTACGTCGCCTTCCCCGGACAGACGGTCGCGGTGGGCGTGATCCCGCGCGTGGGGAGCATCGACCGCATGACCGTGCTGCTGGTGACCGCCGACACCATCGACCGGCGCGCTCGCGGGCGCGCGCACCGCATCGCCCGCGAGCATACCCGCGGCCTGCACCGCACGCCCATGCCGGGGCGGTAGAAGACACGGGCGACGTGCCGCCCCGCCTTCCGGCGTGTGCTACAGCTCCTGCTCGGCGTAGCGGTTGAGGACCAGCGAGACCACGCCGCATGCCGCGAACACCAGCGCGAACACCTCGAAGGTCACGGTCATGCTGCCGGTCTTCAGGCCCAGGATGCCGCCCAGGACCGTCGCCGTCACCACGCCCAGGTCGCGCCAGGTGAACATGGCCCCGTAGGTGAGCGGCCGGCGCTTCTGCTCCGCCGAGGCGCCGATCAGCGCCGTGCTCACCACCGGCACCGCCCCGTTGAGCAGCCCCAGCATCAGGGCCGTGACCGCGAGCGCGGCCGGATGCGCGATGGCCAGCGGCAGCGCCATCCCCGCCGCCCCGCCGAAGAAGCCCACCGCGAGCACCGTGCCGTGGCTGAGCCGCTCACTCATCACGCCCGAGGCGAAGCTGAGCACCATGCGCGCGAACGGGTAGAAGGCGGTGGTGATCCACAGCCACTGCGCCCCGTGGACGTTCTCGACGAAGTCGGTGAAGCTGCCCAGCATGAAGCCGAAGGCCAGCGAGGCCGCGAAGAGCAGGAAGGCCGCGATCTGCGCCTTGGCGCGCGACATGATCGCGACCAGCGCGCCCCACGTGGGCATCTCCGGCAGCGGCTCGTCCGGACGCGGCAGCGAGGCCATGATCCCCAGGCCGAGCAGCGACATGATCGCCGCGGCGTCGTAGACCAGCCAGGTCAGGCCCCAGGGCTGGCCGAACTCGAAGATGGTGCCCAGCACGATCACGCCCAGCGCCCAGCCCAGGTGCGTGGCGGCGTAGAGCACGCCCATGCCGGTCCCGTGCCGCTTGGCGCGGTCGGCCAGGGAGAGGATCTGCATGGTGGTGCCCATCCACATGGCCGCGCCGCCCCAGCCCCAGATGGCCGCCGCCAGCAGCGCCAGCGGGTAGCTGGGCACCCAGTAGAGGCCGAGCATGGCGAGGGTGAAGAACACGTAGGTCGAGGCGCCCACCAGGCTGCACTTCCACTGCGGCCAGCGGCGCAGCAGGTAGACGTTGCCGAGGCGGAAGATGGTCATGCGACTGTGGCGATGACCAGCGAGCGGTGCAGCTTGCTCCAGTCGGTGAACTCCTCCAGGTAGGGCACCAGCGAGGCCTGCTGAGCGCCCGCCCCCATGAAGATGAGCAGGAAGCTCCCCGACAGCAGCAGCACGTGCGCGCGCGTGGACAGCTCAGTGCGATGTGTGTCGGCGGCCGGCTGCATGGGGGCTCCTCGCAGGTCGTCCAGGGATGTACCGGCCGGGAAGCTTCGCCGCGCGCGAGCGGTGGCCTCCTCCTCGCGTCCGGGACCGCATCGGGGGCGTAACCTTGTGTCTACTATTGACAATAGTAGATGATGCTGTATACTACCGGCAGTAGTAGTTGCGGCGGCGAGAGAGAGGAGCTGACGACGATGCGGAGCACATGCGGACCGGCAGACGTGCGGCGCCTGACGGTGGTCGCGGCATCAGTGTCGCTCGCGGTCGTTTTCCTGGCGGGATGCGGCGGCGGTGGCGACGAACCATCCGCGCCCGCGCAGGAGCGCGGCCAGCCCATCACGGCGGCGCCGACCCTGGAGCAGCTCCAGGCCGATCTCACCGCGGCCGGGAAGCCGCTCCCCGAGTTTCTCTCCGGGGGGATGATTGTGCCTGATGCGGTGGGCGAGCAGGCCATGACGCCCGCGAGCTACATGACCCCGCTGCGACTGGGCCGCTGGCGCTACAACCAGCGCTGCCGGCCCGGCCGGGTCCAGTGGTACGAGTGCAACCTGAGGCGCGCGTGGGCCCTGACCGATGTGGTGGTGGCCGACGAGGGCGGCGACCCCGACCTCTATGTGTTCTCGCCGCTGCGGCCGCTGAACGGGTGGAACTCGCTCAAGCTGGTGGGCTACAGCATCGGAACCCGGGATGAGCAGGTGGGGAGCTTCTACGCCGGGCGCTTCGGCGGGCGCGGCCGGTTCATCGTGGCGGTGCACGCTTACGGCCGCAGGACGGCCCGCTACGATCTGCTCGTGTGGTGAACTGCGCGCCTGAGCCGGGTCGTCCTCCGCGCCCGCGCCCCCCGCGCGGGCGCGGTCATGCCGGGACCCACCGCACGGGCGCCGCGCTACCGGCTGAAACGGATCTGCAGGATGTCGCCGTCGGCCACCACGTAGTCGCGGCCTTCGAGCCGCACGCACCCGGCCTCCTTGCAGGCCGCGATCGAGCCCAGGTCAT
>JALGVA010000252.1 GCA_029820295.1 Candidatus Zipacnadia bacterium | reverse complement strand
GAGCAGGATGAACTCGTAGTCGATGGAGACGATGCCGTTGCGCGGGTAAGGATAGGAGCCCATGATCGTGGCGCCGCCGGTGGGGTTGGAGGTGGTGACCTTCTGCCAGATGATCGCGCCCATGTAGTCGAGGCCGAGGGAGCCCTCGCAGTGGCGGATGATCTCGGTGCGGATGGGAATGACCTTGTAGCGACCGTAGTAGGCCGCGCGGGCGAACTGGTCGCCGATGTTGATGCACAGCCGGCAGCCGGGATGCAGCACGCGCGCGCACTCGTCCCAGACGCGGCCCAGGGACGCGACATACTCGTCCCAGCTCTGCTCCCAGCCGATCTGCCCGGCGTGCCCGTAGTCCTTGAGCTGCCAGTAGGGCGGGGAGGTCACCACCAGGTGTACCGAGCCGTCGGCCAGCCGGCGCATGTCGCGCGCGTCGCCGATGACCAGCTCAAGCTTCGCCATCGATGATCTCCCCGCGCCAGCCCCAGAGGAAGGCCTCGCCCGCGCGCGCGTGCACCATGGCGCCGATCAGCTCCTCGCCGCCGGGCACGATCATCAGCTTGTTGTGACGGGTGCGCCCGCGCACATGGCCGGGCGACCTGGGGTCGGGCTCCTCGATCAGTACCTCGAAGACCTGGCCCGAGAGCCCGCGGTTGATCGCGCGCGCGGTCTCGTTCTGCAACGCGACCACCTCCAGGAAGCGGCGCTGCTTCTCGTCCTCGGGGACCTTCGGCTCCATGCTCTCGGCGCGCGTGCCGGGGCGGTCGTTGTACTTGAACATGAAGGCCTGGTCGAAGCGGATCTCCTCGAAGGCCCGCAGCGTCTGCGCGAAGTCCTCCGCGGTCTCACCCGGGAAGCCGACCATCACGTCGGTGGTCACCGCCAGGCCGGGGATCGCCGCGCGCGCCATGTCGATGAGCGCGCGGAAGTGCTCGCAGGTGTAGCCGCGGCCCATCGCCGCGAGCACGCGGTCCGAGCCCGCCTGGATGGGCAGGTGCAGGTGCTCGCAGGCCGAGGGCAGCTCGGCGATGGCGTCGATGAGCGCGGGCGTGAGGTCCTTGGGGTGCGAAGTGGTGAAGCGCAGGCGGTCGAGGCCCGCGACGGCATCGACGCGGCGGAGCAGCGCCGGGAAGTCGATGGCGCCGGGCAGGTCGTGTCCATAGCTGTTCACGTTCTGGCCCAGAAGCGTGACATCCCTGGCGCCGGCAGCAACCACATCCTCGACCTCGGCGATGATCTCCCCGGGCAGGCGGGACTGCTCGCGGCCGCGGGCGTAGGGGACGATGCAGTAGGCGCAGAAGTTGTCGCAGCCGTAGATGATGTTGACGAAGGCCTTCAGCGTGGAGGCGCGGCAGACGGGCAGGCCCTCGCCGACCGGCCGATCGTCCTCGCCCAGCAGCGTGCAGCCGCGAGTGAGGTCTCGCAGCGCGGCCTCGAGCCGGTCGTAGCAGCGCGGGCCGACCACGATGTCGGCGCCGCGCCGGCGCAGCTCCTCGGCGTCGATCTGCGCCACGCAGCCGGCGACCACGATGAGCATCCCGGGGCGCTCGCGGCGCAGGCGCACCAGCTCGCCGATGCGCGAGTAGACCTTCTGCTGAGGCTTCTCGCGCACCGCGCAGGTGTTGAGGATGACCACGTCGGCGCCGGACATGTTCGCGCATGGCGACATGCCGAGGCCTTCGCAGATGCCCGCGAGGGTCTCGGAGTCGCGCTCGTTCATCTGGCAGCCGGCGGTGTCGATGAAGTAGCCGCGGGGCATGGTGGGAGGAGTATAGCACGGGGGCACGGGGGACGGCAAAGAGGCAACGGCGGCAATGGGGAATCGGCAATGGGCAATCGGGAACGGCGACGGCGCCCCTCCCCCGCGCGACTGGCGTCGCGCTGCCCCCTCCCCCTTTCATCCCGCTCGCGCGGGACGAGGGCGGGAGAGGGGGCCAACGGCAGGGTCTCCGGCCCGGACCGCCTCTGCGTCGCATCGAGGTCGCCGTCGTTACCCCCTTGCGCCCTCGCCCTGCCGTTCAGGGCGAAAGGGAGGGGGTGGATCGAGCGGAACTCGGGACGCGAGCGGCGCCGTTCGGCTCCGCGAACGGAGGACTGGGCCCACCTGCGGCGAACATGAGCCCTGCCTTCCCCCGAAGCTCAGCGAAAGCGGTGAGACCCGATGATGAGACATGCATACGCCGATGGGCATCTGCGCTACGGTGTCGTCGGCTGCGGCATCCAGGGCGAGAAGCACGTGCAGGTCATCGACCTGATCCCCAACGCCGCCGTGGTCGCGGTGGCGGATGTGAACGAGGACCGCGCGCGCATGCTCGGCCTGCGCCACGGCGCGAAACACGCGCTTACCGACTGGCAGGAGCTGCTGGCTATCGACGAGATCGAGGCGGTCAGCATCGCCCTGCCCGACCACCTCCACCGCGAGGTGACCGTGGCGGCGCTCGAAGCGGGCAAGCACGTGCTGCTGGAGAAGCCCATGGCCACCTCAGTCGAGGACGCCGAGGCGATGCTCGCCGCGCAGAAGGCCTCGGGGCGCAAGCTCATGATCAACTGGAGCAACCGCTGGATGTTCGGCTTCGCCAAGACCAAGGAGCGGCTCGACGCCGGCGCGCTGGGCGACCCGCTATACGTCTACGCGCGGCTCAACAACACGCTCTACGTGCCGACGCAGATGCTGTCGTGGTCGGCCAGCACTCAGCTCCCGTTCTGGCTGATCTGCCACCGCTACGACATCGCGCGCTGGTACTTCGGCTGCGAGGCGAAGCGGGTCTACGCGGTGGCGCGCTCGACGGTACTCAAGGAGCTGGGCCTAGACACCCCGGACTTCTACTGCGCGACCGTGGAGTTCGAGGACGGGCAGGTAGGGAACTTCGAGTCGTGCTGGATCCTGCCCGAGAGCATGCCCTACCTGGTGGACAGCAAGTTCCAGCTCATCTGCAGCAGGGGCTACGTGAACATCGACCCGACGCCACCGGTGCACCAGGTGGCGACCGAGGACAGCTACGCCCACGAGGGCTTCCTGTTCGGGAACGTGATGGGCCAGCCGGTGGGCTTCGTGCGCAACGCCATCGAGCACTTCGTGAACTGCTGTCTGACTGACCGTGAGCCGCTGATCACCGGCGAGGACGGGCTGCACATCACCCGGGCGCTGGCGGCGATGGTCGAGTCGGCGCAGACGGGGGAGCCGGTGGAGCTGTAATGGCGCAGGCGGGCAACTCGGAGGCGGAAGTGCGATGCGATGGCTGGCGGCGGCCTGCCCGAGTCCGCAGCGAGAAAGTGCGCATGGAGGTGCGGTGAGTGGACACCCGCGGCCGGAAGTGCCCTGAGTGCGGTGCCCTCGTCTACGGATCCGACGACCGCTGCATGTCATGTGGAATCGCCCTGACCAAGCCGAGTCAGCTGGGGCGCGCCCCAGGACGTGCAGCACCGTCGGGTGGTCGCGGACGCAGGGCAAGGCTCGGCCTTGCTCTCGTGCTTGGCGCCGCTGTATTGGTCGCCCTGTCAGTAGCGGGCATCCGCTGGTCTGGCAACAGGAGGAGAGCGAACGCAGCCAGACTGGCAACGGAGCAGGCCGATGACGCAAGGAGGGCCGCAAGAGCTGCGGACGCCATGGCCCGGGGAGTGGACTTGTATGAGTTGGGGTTGTACGACATCGCCAAGATGGAGTTCCAGCACGCAAAGGAAGATGGTGCTCAGTCGGCCTCCGAGTGGATCGCGGCGTGTGACCAAGGTCTGGCTCAAGAGGCGCGTCTCATTGGCATCGCACAGGAGGCGGTCCGCGAACGGCTGAAGGCGCCACGAACAGCGTGCTTCACGGGAGGCGGGCTTCCTGAACCAACAGTGACTAGACTCGACGATGGCTCCGTCCATGTCAGCGGATACGTGGATGCTGAGAACTCGTTCGGCGCCCTGCTCAGGAAATGGTACTGGGTCTGGCTTAGCGCCGATGGTACGGTTGTCGCCGTCAATATGCATTGACGAACCGACCATGGAGAGACCAGTACACGGCGAGTGTCGGGGACCGCAGCCACGAAGTCTGGCAATACGGGGACGACCGATCTGGTTCCTGACCCGCGCGCTGGCGGCGATGGTCGAGTCGGCGCAGAGCGGGATGCCGGTGGAGCTGTGATGGAGGCCACGGTGCTGCACGACCTGCTGCGGGAGATGCTGGACCGGTTCCTGCTGACGCACTCGCCGCCGGGGCAGGAGGAGGAGATGGCCGAGGCGGCGCGGCCCTACCTCGAGGACTACTGCGACGACGTGTGGAGCGACGCGCACGATGACCTGATCGGGAAGA
>JALGVA010000094.1 GCA_029820295.1 Candidatus Zipacnadia bacterium | reverse complement strand
CAGCCAGTTGGTCCCGCGCCGCCGCGGCGGCGCCGGCGGCGGGCCGCCGGCATGGGGCGACTCCTGGGGCGCGCGCGCGTACTGTGCCTCCTCGGGCGGCGGTGGCGGCCCGGCCGACGGTTGCTCCGCGTCCGGCGGTCCGGCCGCGTACTGGGGCGCCTCAGGCGTCGGCGGGGGCTGCGGAGCCCCCGTCGAGCTGCTCCACGGTTCCTGCGGGCTGTCCCTCTGCTCGTCATCCATGCCCTCGTCACCTCACATCACGCCATGTGCGACCCGTCCGCCCTCGTCGTGCTCATCGCGCCACGCCGAGAGGGGGCGGCAGAGAGGCTGGAGCCCTGTTCTGTGAACGGCTAACGACACCCGGCCCCGCGTCCGGCGCCTTCACTCCTGGCGCCGTCGCTGTTGTCTGCCCGGCCGTAGCCGTTGTCCTCTCAAGCCGCCGTTGCCGTCGCCGTCGCCGTGCCCTGTCGCGCCGTCATCCTGTCCCGCACGCAACGACTCCGACCACGTTCCGCGAAGTTGACAACGGGGGGCGCCGCTGGTACACTTCAGAAGTGTGCCGGAGTGGTGGAATTGGCAGACACACCAGACTCAAAATCTGGCGGGGCTCACACCCCGTGCCGGTTCGAGTCCGGCCTCCGGCACCACGACCACTGCCCCCCTACGCCGGGCAGTTGTCCGGCGTCCCCATCCTGCGGAACTTCTCGTAGCGCAGCGCCGGCAGATCCGCCGGGGGCACCTGCGCCAGCTCGCCCAGCACCCGCCCCAGCGCGCGCTTGAGCAGCTCGGCCGCGGCCTTCTTGTCGGTGTGCGCCCCGCCGGGCGGCTCGGCCACGATACCGTCGATGACCCCCAGCCGCAGCGCGTCCTCGGCGGTGAGGCGCAGCGCGTCCGCTGCCTCCTCCTTGAGTGAGCGGTCGCGCCAGAGGATCGCCGCGCATGACTCGGGCGCGATCACCGAGTAGTACGAGTTCTCCATCATCAGCACGCGGTCGCCCACGCCGATGCCGATGGCGCCCCCGCTCCCGCCCTCACCGATGACCACCGGCACGATCGGCACCTTCAGCGAGAACATGTCCCTCTGGTTGGCGGCGATGGCCTCCGAGATCCCGCGCGCCTCCGCCTCGTCCAGGCAGTGCGCGCCCGGGGTGTCGATCAGCGTCACGATCGGCCGCCCGACCTTGTCGGCCAGGCGCATGATGCGCATCGCCTTGCGGTAGCCCTCGGGTCGCGCCATGGCGAAGTTGCGCCGCGAGCGCTCCCGCGCCTGCCGCCCCTTCTGGTGGCCGATGACCGCCACCGGCCGCCCGCCGATCCAGCCCAACCCCGCCACGATCGCCCCATCATCAGCGAAGCGCCGGTCGCCGTGCAGCTCGATGAACCCGTCCACGATGCTCTGGATGTAGTCAAGCGAATACGGGCGGTCCGGATGCCGGGCCAGCTCGACCTTCTCCCACGCGTGCGACGGCGGCTCGGCGCTGGGGTGGGTGCGCAGCACCTCGTCGCCGGCCTCCTCCAGGCCCTCGTCGGGATGGGCCTCCGCGCAGCTCCACGCCATGAAGGTCGCCAGCGTCTCGCGCAGCTCCGTGCGCGGCACGATCAGATCGATCATCCCGTGCTCGCGCTGGAACTCCGCGGTCTGCACGCCCTCGCCGATGGGCATCCCCGTGACGTCGATCACCCGCGGCCCCGCGAAGCCCATCGCCGCGCCCGGCTCGGCCACGATGATGTCACCCAGGAAGGCATAGCTGGCCATCACGCCGCCGTAGGTCGGGTCGGTCAGCACACTGACGTACGGCAGCCCGGCCTCCGCCAGCTTCGCCGACGCCCCCGCCGTCTTCGCCATCTGCATCAGCGAAACCAGGCTCTCCTCCATGCGCGCGCCGCCCGAGGCGTTGACGATGATGACCGGCAGCCGCTCCTCTGCCGCGCGCTCGAGCAGCCGTGTCACCCGCTCGCCCACCACCCACCCCATGCTGCCGCCGCGGAAGCCCATCTCCATCGCGCCGAAGGCCACGTCGATCCCGGCGATCTGCCCCCTGCCGGTGATCACCGCGTCGCGCAGCCCCGTCTTCTCCTGCGCCTCCTCCAGCTTCCTGCGGTACTTGGGGAAGCCCAGCGGGTCGCACAGCGGCAGGTCCGCGTCCCACTCGACGAAGCTGCCCGGATCGCAGATCGTGTCCACGCGCTGCCGCGCCGACAGCCGGAAGTGGTAGCCGCACTTGGTGCACACCCACAGGTTCTGCGCCAGCTCCTTGGTGTACAGAAGCTGGTGGCACTGCGGGCAGGCTTCCCACATGTCCGCCGGGATGTCGTCGTCGAGCCGGCTCCGGATCTGTCCGCTACCCATCGCTGCCGTCAATCGCACACCTCCACGGCTGGTGTTCCCTGTTTCCGCGCCGAACACCTCTTCGCGCCCTCCCCCGAACCCCTCCCCCGCTCCCACCACAGGCCGAAGAGCATGAAGATCGGCAGCCAGTCGATACGCCCGCCGATGCCCGCGCGCACCAGCCAGCCGGTGAGCACCGCCAGGCACGCGGCCACCAGCGCCACGTGCGTGGGTTCGAGGTAGAGCCGGCGCCGGTGCGTGAGCGTGGCCCATGCGCGCCGCAGCACCTGCGTCGTCACCAGCAGCATCGCCAGCGCCGCAAGCAGCCCCCCGTCCACCCAGGCGTCCAGCCACGCATTGTGCGCGCGCTTGAAGCCCGCGTGCTGGTGGAAGCGCAGTTGGCAGCCGCCCACGCCGATGAACGGGCTGCGCTGCACCAGCTCCCCGGCCACGCTCCATATGAGCGCGCGCCGGCGGAGGCTGCGCTCGCCGGCGCCGGTGTGGGTGGCGAGCTGCTGCAGTCGCTCCAGGGCGGGCGGGCCCTCCAGCGCCCGCGCGTTAACCAGCGCGCCCAGCCCGATCACCACCGCCGCCGTGGCCCCGACCAGCCACCAGCGCCGCTGCGTCAGCGCGATCGCCAGCATCGCCACCACCGCCGCCGCGAGCGCCGCGCGCGAGCCCGAGATCAGCATCCCCGTCACGATCACGCCCGCGCCCGCCAGCCATGCCGGCCGCCGGAGGCCCCGCTCGCTCAGCGCCGGGACGAGGGCGAGCGGGAAGCCCACGATCAGCATCCCGGCGAAGATGCCCGGGTTGTCATACAGTGACGCGTGCCGCCCCTCGGCCGAGACCCCGGCCTGCCCGATGATCGCGCGCGTGAGGCCGCCGCCGGCCAGCAGATCACCCACCGCCAGCGCCGCGAAGCCGATCACGAACGCACCGGTGGCCTGCGCGAACAGCCGGCAGCGCCCGGCATCGTCGCACAGCGCGCGCGTGACCGGCGCGTAGACCAGCCACACGAAACTCCAGCGCAGAAAGTCCTTCGCCGCCAGCCCGACCTCGTGCGCGTTGGGCATCGATGCCGCCAGCCCGGCGAGGAACAGCAGCCCCGCCGCCATCATCGGGCTTGACGCATACCACCGGTGCAGGAAGTCCTGCGGGCCGTCGGTCAGCGCCAGATAGACCAGCGCCAGCAGCGCCAGCGCCAGCGGCCCGTAGGCCAGCGACTGCGCGCTCATGCCGAAGATCACGTCGCTGAAGAGCGTGATCAGCAGCAGTGCGACCAGATAGAGGGCGGTGACCAGTCTCATCTCACGGGCCCGTCCGCTGCGAAGCTCCGCACCGTCGGCATTTCCCCGCGCCGCCTGCCCGCGCCTGCCCATCTCCCCGCCTGCCCGTCTGCCCGCCCGTGCGCGCCTCCCCCAGCCTGGGACTCCAGCCGCCTCACCTGGACGTCGTTGCCCCCCCGGCCGTTGTCGTTGTGACCCCGGCGCCCTCGCCGGGGTGCGGGCCGCAGGCCCGCTGTCGTCAGCCCGCCACTTCGGCAGGCCTCGGCACGGCGCCCGGGCGAGGACGCCCGGCCCACGGAACGGCGCACCGCGCCGTCTGCCGTTGCCGTTCCCCCCTCGTCCTGCATGAGGCGCGAAGCGTCCCCGACGCTGAGCGCGTCACAAGGAGAAGGGGGTGGCGCGAGCCGCGCTCGCGCCGGGGGGTGAGGCCCGCGCCGTTGCCTTCGTCGCTGCCGTCTGCTATCATCGCGCCGACGGCACGCGGGCGAAGGGCTGATGCGGATGTCTCTCGACGAGCTGCGCCGGCGCATCGACGACATCGACGCACGCATCCTCGAGCTGCTGCTCGAGCGCGCGCGCCTGGCCGCGCAGGTCGGCGGCCTCAAGGAGGCGGCCGACGCCCCCGTCTACGCCCCCGACCGCGAGGCCGCGCTGCTGCGCCGCCTCACCGCGGGCGATCTGACCCCGCTCGACGCCGAGGCCGTCGAGGCCGTCTTCCGCGAGATCGTCTCAAGCTGCCGCGGCCTGCAGCGGCTGCCCGCGGTCGCCTATCTCGGCCCCGAGCACACCTTCTCGCACCTGGCCGCCCACAAGCACTTCGGCAGCGCGGCGCGCCTGCTCCCGGTCGGCTCCATCGGTGACATCTTCGACGCCGTGGAGCGCGGCAACGCCGACTTCGGCGTCGCGCCCATCCAGAACTCCAGCGAGGGCGTGGTCGGCATCACCCTCGACAGCCTGCTCGAGACCCCGCTGCGCATCTGTGCCGAGGTGTATGTGCAGGTCAACCACTACCTCGCCGCGCGCGGGCCGCTGGCCGAGGTCGAGCAGGTGCACTCCCACCCGCAGGTGCTGGGCCAGTGCCGGCGCTGGCTGCGCGAACACCTGCCCGGCGTGGCGCAGGTCGCGACCGCCAGCTCCAGCGCTGCCGCCGAGAACGCCGCCGCCGACCCGGCGGTCGTCGCCATCTGCACCCGCGAGGCCGCCGAGGCCTTCGGGCTGACCGTGCTGGCCGAGAAGATCGAGGACCTCCCCGACAATCGCACCCGCTTCTTCGTCGTGGGCGATCTCGACGTGCCCCCCACCGACGCCGACAAGACCTCCGTGGTGTTCTCCACGCCGCACCGCGCCGGCACGCTGCACGCCGCCCTGGGGGCGTTCGCCGAGCACTCGATCAATCTCACGCTTATCGAGTCCCGCCCGGCCCGCGGCCGCCTGTGGGAGTACGTCTTCTTCGTGGACTTCGAGGGCCATCAGCAGGACCCCGGTCCCGCCGCCGCGCTCGAGCACCTGCGCGAGTTCTGCCCGCTGCTCAAAGTCCTCGGCAGCTACCCGGCCGAGAACGCCTGAGCGGGCACGTGCAACGGGCAGGCGCCGCCCCGCGCCTGCCCGTGTGAGTTCGCTCGCGCGTGCCCTCAGCCCAGCTTCTGCTTCATCTCGGCCATCTTCTGCATGGCCTCCTGGCCCTCATCGCTCTTGGGGTACTCGCGGATCTCCTCGATACGGTCGCGCAGCGCCTTGTGCCGCCCCAGGAACTCGCCCATCTTGTAGTGGCGCTCGATCTGGGCCGCGTCGGTGGACATGTCCGTGGCCGACTCCAGGAAGGCGTCCAGCTCCGCCGGGCTGATCTCCGCCTCCGTGTCGGCCGTGACTGAGAGCTTCACCAGCGTCTCGTTGAGCAACGCCGGCCGCCCGGTCACCAGGATCGACACGCGGTCGGCCGTCACCTCGATCAGGTCCAACCAGTTCTTGAGCACCATGACCATGGCCGTGATCGGGAACAGCACCACCTTCAGCACCGGATTGACGCGCCGCATGTACTGCGCGAGCAGCGCCATGCGCGGATGACCGCATGCGATGTGCCCCATCTCGCGCGCCACCAGCGCCGTCACCTCATCGTCGCTCATGACCCTCATCAGGGTGTCGCTGGCCACGATCGCCCCACTCTTGCCGGGCATGGAGTAGATGAACGGGAGATCGTTGGGGATGACGTACATCTCCGGCTCGGGAATCCCCAACAGCCGGGCCTGCTCGCCCAATACCGCTTTGAGCTTGGGGTGCGACTTGTTCAGCACCCGCGCTGACGGGCCCGCGTCCCTCACCCGACGTCGGAAGGTGCGGCTGGTCAGCCAGTTGGCCACCAGCCAGCACAACGCCGGGTAGACCAGGATGATCACCGGCCACCACCATTTGCCGTACAGCGGCGCATCGGGCTGGATGTTGTTGTTGATCGGCGGCCCGACCATGAAGTACATGACGTTATACGCGATGATCACGAAGGCGCCCACCACCCCCCACACGCCCTCCATGTAGATGCGCTTCTCCCCCGGGAAGCGCAGCTCCTCACAGGTCAGCGCGTTCTCGTCTACCCTCTTCTTGCGCCGTCGGCTCACTCGGCGGGCCACTACTGCTCAGCCTCCCCGCGCGGCGGTGCGACCACACGCAGGCGGTCCACATGCTGATCGTTGCTCTCGATGACCTCGAAGGTCACATCCTCAGCCCTCACCACTTCCCCCTCTTCGGGAACGCGACCTGCCATGCCCGTCACGAATCCGCTCACCGTGCCGTGGTCGTCGGTGGGGATGTCGATCTCGAGCTGCTCGTTAAGGTCCTCGATCCGCGCCCGCCCGCTCACCAGCGCCTCCCCCGGCGCGATCACCAGGATGTCCGGCTCGGGCAGGTCGTGCTCGTCCTCAATCTCACCCACCAGCTCCTCGAGGATGTCCTCGATGGTCACCAGGCCCTCAGTCGCGCCGAACTCGTCGATGATGATGGCGATATGCACCTTCTGCTCGCGCAGCTCCCACAGCATCTCGTCCAGCCGCTTGGTCTCCGGCGCGAGGATCGGTGGCCGCGCGACTTCGGCGAGTCGCACCTCGCGCTCGCCCCGACTCAGGTGCGCCAGCGTGTCATTCACGTAAACGATCCCCGTGATGTGATCGATGCTCTCCTCGTACACCGGGATGCGCGAGAACCCCGAATCGACCGCGACCTCGACCAGCTCCTCCAGCGTCGCCTCCGCGGGCATCGCCACGATCTCCACCCGCGGCACCATGATGTCGCGCACCGTCCGCTCGCGCAGCTCCATCACGCTGTCGAGCATCTCCCCCTCTTCCGGCTCCACCGTCCCCTCCTCCTCGCCCAGGTCCGCCGCCGCGCGAATCTCCTCCGCGGTCATGGAGTGGCGATGGTGGTGGCCGCTGACGCCCATCAGGCGCATCACCCCCGTGCTGATCGCGTTCATCAGCGCCACCATCGGCGCCAGCAGGCGGGTCAGGGCCGACATCAGCCCGGAGATCGCGCGCGCACTGGGCCCGGGCCGCAGCGAGCCGTAGGTCTTGGGCAGGATCTCTCCGAAGACCAGAATCGTGGCCACCATCGCCAGGTGGGCCACGCCCTCCGTCGAGTCGGCCAGCTCGGCGCCCCCGCTCAGACCGCGCAGCACGTGCGTCATCAGCGTCGAGATGATCAGTACGAGCACGTTGTTGCACACCACGAACACGTGCAGGAAGTCACCGTGCTCGGTGATGGCCATGACCAGCGCCGCCCGCCGATCGCCCGCGCGCGCGGCCTTGCGCATCTCGTGCCGACTCACCGACAGCAGCGACGCCTCTGACAGCGACAGCGCGAAGCTGGCCAACAGACACAGCCCGATGAGCCCGATCATCACCCCCACCACGGGGCTCACGGCGCATCACCACCAGAGGTCTCGTCCTCGGGCCGTTCGGCGACGCGCACCCGTGAGATCCGCGGGCCGTCCATCTCCTCCACGGTCAGCGTCAGCCCTCCCCAGTCGAAGCGCTCCCCTGCCTGCGGGATCCGGCCCGCCAGCTCCAGCACCACCCCGCCCAGGCTGTCGTAGTCCTCGGTGGGCAGCGACTCCGCAACCAGGTTGTCGAGGTCATGCAGGCTGATGCCGGCATCGCACAGCAGGCACGACTCGGTGCGCACGATCTCCGGCTGCTCGATGTCGTACTCGTCCTGGATGTCGCCCACAATCTCCTCCAGCAGGTCCTCCACCGTCACCAGCCCGGCGGTGCCGCCGAACTCGTCGTAGACGATCGCCAGGCTGCGCCGACCCACACGCAGTTGGCGCAGCAACTCGTCCACCGGCAGGCTCTCGGGCACGAAATGCGGCGGACGCGCCGCCAGCCGCACCGGCTTGTCCAGCTCGCCCAGACGCACATAGGGCAGCAGGTCCTTCACGTAGAGGATGCCGATGATGTGATCCTTGTCCCCCTCCATCACCGGCAGGCGCGAGTGCTTGGCCTCCAGCGCCGCCATCAGCGCCTCATGCACGGTGGCGGACGCCTCCACCGTCACCATGTCCGGTCGCGGCGTCATCACCTGCGCCGCCGTCTGGTCGCCGAAATCCAGCGCCCCGTGCAGCATCCGGCCGGTACCCTCCGCCAGCGCCCCCTGCGACTCGCCCTCCTCGATCATGGCCTTGAGTTGCTCCTCGGTGACCGTGGGCAGCATCCCGTGCCCGCCCAGCCCGGTGAGGTAGAGCAGCCCGCGCACCAGTAGGCCGAACAGCCCCACGATGGGATACAGAACCATGGTGAAGAGGGCGATCACCGGCGACGACCAGGTGGCGACCTGTCGGGTGTTGCGCACCGCGAACTGCATGGGGGTGGCTTCGGCGAAGATGAGCACCAGCACCGTCATCACGACCAGTGCCACGAAGGAGGCCAGGCCCGGACCCAGCGTCGGACCCCAGAAGTCGAGCGCCAACTTGACGGCGAGGTGCTCCGCCCAGTAGTAGCTGCCCGTGATGCCGACCAGCAACGTCGCCAGGACGATCGCGCGGCGCTCCTGCAGGGCCAGGAGGATGCGGGCCAGCCTGGACCCTGATTCGGCATTGTGCCGCACCCAGGTGCGTGGCACACCGAGGAATGCGACTTCGGAGCCGGCGAAGAACGCTGCGAGGACGATCAATCCGAACAGCAGCGCTGCCTCACCGGCGTGCGCTGACGAAGATTCCAAGACCGACCTTTCCTCTCGGGGCTGGCTGAACCCCTCGCCAATCACGTCTATGATAGCACACTTCGCCACAGCCGCGCAAATGCCTTTGCGCGCCGCGGTAGCAGCCCGATCCGTGTCCACGCCCTCGTGTCCCGGGCGTCCAGGCGCCTCACCGCGACGTCCCGGCGCGCAGAGTCAAGTTCCTTGCGCAGGGGGAGACCGCGCAGCGGTCGGGGGAGGGGCTTTCTCTCCAGAAAGCCCCTCCCCTGTGCCATTGCCGTTGCCCCCAGCCCGTCGCCCTCGCCTTTGCCTGTGCCCGTGCCGTTTCCGTCGCGGTTGCTTTGCCCTGCTCGTCCGCAAATCTGCCCCGGCGCGGCAGGTCCCTGCCCGTCGAGCGAGAATGACCGGGCAGCGAAGGCCAGCAGGACGCACGGAGGCTCATGCTGACATGAAGACACGCCACCACCGTCTCGCACTGCTCGCGTGCGCGGCCGCGGCCGGCGCCGCCGGGTCGGTCGCCGCCGCCACGCTGCTCAGTTCGTCGATCCCGGGCGCCTTCGGCGTCCGCTACCTGCCCGACCGCGCGGTGGTCACCTGCACCGTCGAAGACCCCGGGGAGCGCGGCGTCGCCGAGAGCTTCCGGCTGAGCGTCTGGCTCCCGCAGCCCGTGCGCTGGGCCTACCTCGACCGCGAGCTGCTCGACGAGGACGCCCTGAGCTGGGACGCCGACGCCGGTCAGGTCACCCTCGCCCTCCCCTTCGGCGGCCATCGCGTCCACCTGGGCTGGGCGGGCGAACCCTCGCTGCCGCCCGAGCGCGCGGCCATCCCGATCGTCGCTGCGGGCCGGGGAGCAGGAAGCCTGACCGCCCGTTTTAGCCTCGACGGCATGGAGGCCACCGGTGAGGCCCGCCTGGGCCCCGGCACCGCGCACGTGCGGCTGGTCACCGCCGGCGAGGTCGATCCCGGTGCCGTCTCGCTCACCTCCGGCGGCGCGACCCTCGGTCCGTGGCAGCCGCGCGACGGCGATCTCGTCGCCCCCGAGCCGCTCATGGTGGCCGAGAACCCGTCGCTGGCCCTGCAGGTGCGCTCCTACGGCCTCAGCGCCAGCCCCATCGAGCGCGTGGTCTTCGAGGACATCGAGCCGCCTACGGTCGTCCGGCGCGTGCCCGGCGACGAGCTGCCCGAGGGCGCGCTGCTGGTCGAGGCCGAGGACTTCGTGGACTCGGGAGGGTCCGCAGCGCTGATCGGCGAGGGCACGCACGTGGACACCCACGGGGGCGCATGCATCTACACCTTCATGGGCGACGGCAGTTGGCTGGAGTGGGACATCGACGTGCCCGCCGCCGGGGCGTGGGACCTCTACGCCCGCATCTCCTGCGGCGACGTCGGCTCCTACCGCCAGGTGGCGCTCGACGGCATGGCGGTCGAAGGCCTCGGCCTGGTGGCCTTCCCCGCCACCGGCGGGTGGGGCCACGCCGAAGGCGAGTGGTGGCTGGTGCGGCTCACCGGCGCCGACGACCTCGCCCCGCCGCTGGAGCTGACCGCCGGCGCCCATCGCCTGCGTATCACCGGCGTGCTCGACAAGCACCTGAACTTCGATTACGTCGCCCTCGTGCCGCACCGGTAGCCCGCCGCCCGTCACACTTGACACCGCGGCGGCGGCGCAACTATAATCAGGCGCGTGATGGCCGGGATTGCGGCGGGGAGCCCGTAGCCTCTCTGGCCCGTCCTTGCCTGCGGTGTCCTGCCATTGCCGCGCTCGTCGCTTCCACATGGGCATAGTCCCTGCGTCGCAGGGATTGAGAAGGCCGCATGGCGACTGTCTACTCAGGAGGGTGATCCGCCGTGACGCGTCGAACCCGAGGCTTCACGCTCATCGAGCTGCTCGTGGTGATCGCGATCATCGCGATCCTGGCTGCGATCCTCTTCCCGGTCTTCGCGCGCGCCCGGGAGAAGGCCCGCACCACGGCCTGCCAGAACAACATCAAGCAGCTCGGCACCGCCTTCGCCATGTACCGCTCGGACTACGACGGCAGCATGGCGCCCAACTGGTACCTCGCCGACAACAACATCGCCTACCGGTGGATACACCTCATCTACACCTATATCTACAACGACCAGATATTCCAGTGCCCCAGCAAGCCGTGCGACGGCACCCCGATCTGGTCCCCGCCCTACCGCACCATGGGGCCCTACAGCTCCTACTACTACGCCCACTACTACATGAACAACACCAACGAGGCCGACGTCCAGGATGTCGCCGGCACCATCATCCTGTTCGACGGCTGGTGGTTCCCCTATCAGCCCATCGACTGGAACCAGGGCATGTTCCACTCACCCAACGCCGACGGCACCGTCATGTCCCGCTGGATCAACGGTGAGTGGCAGAACACGCTCTACGTCAACCAGGCGATCGTCGAGCAGATCCGGCGGCACAGCGACGGCGTCAACGCCACCTACTTCGACGCCCATGTCAAGTTCATCAAGTCCGCACGGCCGCAGGATTTCACGCCGCGGCGGGACTAGCCGACGCGTCGTCCAGTCTCAGGGAGGGCCGGGGTACGCCCCGGCCCTCTTTTTCGCCGCCCGGTCGGCCGGGAAGCCGCCCCGTGGCACGTTGACACCGGGGAGGCGTTCCCCTATACTCTGCGGTACTTTCCCTGGCTACGGCCCCGGCACTCTTCCCTTGGTCTGGCAATAAGGAGAGCAAGCGGTATGCAGTCACGTCCCAGGTTCTGGATAGCGTCCATCGTGCTCATCTTCCTCGCCTCCTTCCTGGTGGGCTTCGCGCCCATACGCCTCCAGCGCCAGGAGGGCTTCGTCGTGGACAGCACGGTCACGTTCGAGGTCGCCGAGCCCCTCTACGAGGACAGCGCCGCCGTCGAGGAGCGCGAGCAGGAGATCGCCGACCTCCTCATCGAGGCCGGGCTGACCGACGCCGATGTCACCATCACCGATCAGCACATGGTCACCGTGGACACGCTCGCCCTCGACCCGGACCAGGCCGAGGCCGACCGGCAGATCGTGGCCGCCGCCCTGCGCGAGGAATTCGGCGGCGCCCAGGAGACCGTCGGACCGGACGAGGAGGTGCAGGAGGAGCCCGTCGCCACCTTCGGGCCCTTCGCCATCTTCCCGCCGCGGCCCCAGCTCGTGCTCGGCCTGGACCTCCAGGGCGGCGCCCACGTCGTGCTGCGCTGCCTGTCCAGCGCCGAGATGAGCTTCGTTGCGCCCGAGGACAGGCCGCTTGTCGCGCCCGAGGACGCCGAGCCGGCCGAGGGCGAGTACACCCCGCCCTTCACGCAGGAGCAGCTCGTCCTGCGCGTCACCAGCCTCCTGCAGGACATGGGTGCCAACCCCGACGAGGTCGAGGTCTCGGTCATCGGCGGCAACCGCCTGGTGGTGGAGACCCGACCCGAAGACCAGCACGAGGTCGACCGCCAGCAGACCGCCATCTATGACTTCCTCACCGAGCACTACCCCGGCGTGGACATCGAGAAGAGCGAGCCCAGTGCCGTGTTCGTCGATGCCGAGACCGCCGACAAGGTGAAGTACATCATCGAGCAGCGCCTGTTCGCCATGGGCGAGATCCGCGAGCCGGTCATCCAGAAGCAGGGCTTCGACCGCATCATCGTCGAGATGCCGGGCGTCAAGGACCCCGAGCGCGTGCTCGACATCCTCAAGAGCACCGCGCTGCTCGAGTTCCGCCTCATCCCGGCCCGCTACGAGCCGGCCAGCCCCGAAAGCTACGAGGAGTGGACCGACGCCCAGACCAACCAGACGGTGACCTGGGAGCAGGTGCGCGCCGAGTCCGAGGTCAAGTTCACCGGCCGCGACCTGCTGCCCAACGCCACCGTGAATGCCGGCCAGACCGGCGACTGGGTGGTCGCCTTCGAGCTGCGTCCGCGCAAGAAGGACGCCTTCCACGAGTTCACGCGCCGCAACATCGGCCGCATCATGGCCATCGTGCTCGACCGTGAGTGCCAGATGGCCCCGACCATCCGCTCCGCCATCCCCGGCAACGGCATCATCGAGGGCAACATGACCTCCGAGGAGGCCAGCGACCTCAAGCTGCTGCTCAACGCCGGCGCCCTGCCCGTGCCGCTGGAGATCGTCGAGAACCGCACCGTCAGCGCCACCCTCGGCCAGGACTCCATCAACCGCAGCCTCCAGGCCGCCTTCTACGGCGTCGTCGCGGTCATGATCTTCATGATCGCCTACTACCGCCTGCCCGGTCTGCTCGCCGACCTGGCGCTGATCCTCTACATGGTCCTGGTGCTCGCCGTCACCGCCTACTCCGAGGTGACCCTGACCCTGCCCGGCATCGCGGGCATCATCCTGTCTCTGGGGACCGCCGTCGACGCCAACGTCATCATCTTCGAGCGCCTCAAAGAGGAGCTGTGGTCCCGGCGCTCGATGCGCGCGGCCGTCGCCGCCGGCTTCGACCGCGCCTGGACCGCCATCCTC
This sequence comes from Candidatus Zipacnadia bacterium, assembly GCA_029820295.1. GTDB lineage: Bacteria > Armatimonadota > Zipacnadia > Zipacnadales > UBA5352 > JALGVA01. The sequence continues at coordinate 5,821 of JALGVA010000094.1, read as the reverse complement.
GACGCCAACGTCACCACGCTCATCTCCGCCGCCGTGCTCTACTGGCTGGGGACCAGCCTCATCAAGGGCTTCGCCATCATGCTCTTCATCGGCGTGGCCTGCAGCCTCTTCACCGCGGTGACGGTTACGCGCTGGCTGCTCACCATGGTCGGCGAACTGCCGTGGGCGCAGAAGCGCTTCCTCTACGGAGTGGACGAGCGCGTCGAGTCGGAAGAGGGCGCCGAGCCGGTCTGAGCCCGGCCGCGCCGCGCCCCCGCACCCACGCGCTGATCGCAAGGAGGACAACCGGTGGATTTCTTCCGCAGGCAGAACTGGGACATCATCAAGTACACCTGGCTATGGTTCGCCATCTCCGGGCTGGCCATCGTCATCGGCATGGGCTTCTGGGCCACCAGGGGCCTCAACTGGGGCATCGACTTCACCGGCGGCAGCCTGCTGCGCTACCAGTTCGCGCAGGCCCTCGCCGATGAGCCCGGTGAGGACATCGAAGTCATCCGGCAGACCCGCCAGATGCTCGAGGGCCTCGGCCTCGGCAAGAGCCAGATCCAGGTGGCCGGTGATAACCAGCTCTTCATCCGCACTCCCCAGGTGGCCAACGACGAGGAGGCGCGGCGGCGCGACGCGAGCATCGAGGCCGGCCTCGCCGAACTCTTTGGCGACCGGGCCGGCCAGATCGAGTCCCTGGGCCGCGAGACCGTCGGGCCGGTCATCGGCGAGATGCTCACCAGGTCCGCCATCGAGGCGCTGACCCTGGGCATCCTGCTCATCCTCATCTACATCACGGTGCGCTACGAGTTCCGCTTCGCCGTCGCCGCCGTCATCGCCCTGCTGCACGACACCGCCATCCTGGTCGGCGCCATGGCCATCCTGCAGACCGAGCTGAACACCTGGTTCGTCGCCGCGCTGCTCACCGTGCTCGGGTACTCGATGAACGACACCGTGGTCATCTTCGACCGCATCCGCGAGAACCGCGGCCTGCACCGTCGCGCCGCCCTCGGCGACGTGGTCAACGCCAGCCTGCTGCAGACCATGGCGCGCTCGATCAATACGGTGCTCACCACGCTGTTCACGCTCATCGCGCTCTACGCCCTGGGCGGGGCCACCATCGAGGGCTTCGCACTGGCGCTGATCATCGGCATCACCAGCGGCTGCTACTCGTCCATCTTCAGCGCCAGCCCCATCGTGGTGCTCTGGTACAACCTCAGCGGCAAGAAGGCCCGCCGGGCCACCACCGGCATGCGCGCGCGCACCCCGCTCGTCGAGCGCCGCGAGCGCGCCGAGGAGCCGGCGGTCGAGGCGGCCGAGGCGGAAGAGGCGGAGGAGGAGGTCGAGGCCGCGCGCCCCAGCGCCCGCCAGACCATGCGCGAGGCCGAGCGCGCCGCCCAGCGCGAGAAGCAGGAGGAGCGCCGCCGCCGCCGCAAGCAGCGCAAGAAGGAGAGCGACTCGCGGGGCCGGGAGCGCAAGAAGCGCTTCTGAGCCGCGCCCCCTGCGGGCACTACCGATCCATCGGGGAGCTGGGCAGGCCATGCGCGAGAAGATCCTGAGCATCCTCACCACCGAGGGCCGCGTGCCCGACGACGACATCGCCGAGCGCCTGGGCGTCGCCCCCGCGGAGGTCGCCGAGACCATCGCCGCCATGGAGCGCGAGGGCATCATCCTCGGCTACCGCGCGCTGGTTGACTGGGCCGCCACGGATATCGAGCGCGTCTTCGCCTACATCCTGGTCGAGGGCACGCCCCAGCACGGCGTCGGCTTCGACAAGCTTGCCGAGCACATCGCCCGCTTCAGCGAAGTGCACTCCCTGCACCTCACCTCCGGCAGCGCCGACCTCACCGTCGTCGTCGAGGGCCGCGACTTCCGCGACATCGCCCGCTTCGTCGCCGAGAAGCTCGCGCCCACCGAGGGCGTCTCCGGCACCTCCACTTCGTTCGTGCTCAAGACCTACAAGGCCGAGGGCGTGCTGCTCGGGGAGACCTCGCAGTCGCATCGGCTGGCGGTGTCACCATGACCACCCGGCAGCGCACCGGCTCCCGGCTCTCGCGCCGCGCCATCGAACTCAGGCCCTCGGGCATCCGCGAGTTCTTCGACCTGGTTGTGGACATGGACGACGTCATCAGCCTGGGCGTGGGGGAGCCCGACTTCCCCACCCCCTGGGGCATCTGCGACGCGGTCATCGAATCGCTGCGCCACGGCGCCACCTCGTACACCAGCAACCGCGGCATGCTCGAGCTGCGCGTCGAGATCGCCCGCTACGTCGAGCGCAAGTACCGCGTCGGCTACGACCCCGAGGAGGAGATCCTGGTCACCGTGGGCGTGAGCGAGGCGGTGGACCTCGCCATGCGCGCCCTGCTCGACCCCGGCGACGAGGTGCTCGTCCCCGACCCGTCCTACGTCTCCTACGCGCCGTGCGTGGACCTCGCGCACGGCGTCTCGATCAGCGTGCCCACCCGCCTTGAGGACGAGTTCCGCCTCACCCCCGAGCCCCTCGCGCGCGCCTGCACCGAGCGCACGCGCGCGCTGCTGTTCGGCAACCCGAGCAACCCCACCGGCGCGGTCATGCGCGCCGAGCATCTGGCCGAGGTCGCGCGCGTCGCCATCGACGCCGACCTCATCGTCATCTCCGACGAGATCTACGCGGAGCTGACCTACGACGGCCCCCACACCTCCATCGCCGCGCTGCCGGGGATGCGCGAGCGCACGCTGCTGCTCAACGGCTTCTCCAAGGCCGACGCCATGACCGGCTGGCGCATCGGCTACGCCTGCGGGCCCGTCGAGATCATCGAGGCCATGACCAGGATGCACGCCTACACCACCATGTGTGTGCCCATCATGGCCCAGATCGCGGCCATCGAGGCCCTGCGCCACGGCGAGGACGACCGCGCGCGCATGATCGCCGAGTACGATCAGCGCCGCCGCGTCTTCGTCAACGGCCTCAACCGCATCGGCCTCGACTGCTTCGAGCCCATGGGCGCGTTCTACGCCTTCCCGTCCATCGCCGGCACCGGCCTGAACTCCACGCAGTTCTCGCAGGCGCTGCTGATGGACCAGCGCGTGGCGGTCGTGCCCGGCATCGCCTTCGGCGAGTGCGGCGAGGGCCATGTGCGCTGCAGCTACGCCTCCAGCATCGCCGACCTGCGCGAGGCGCTGGCCCGCATGGAGGTCTTCCTCGCGCGCCTGGCGTCCGGCGCGGTGGAGGTCGCGCAGTGAGCGCTCCCGCTCGGAGCCGCGACCGGTCATGACCGCCACCGGCCTGCCCCCGGTTGACGCGCTCCTCCGCCTGAGCTGGTGGAAGCTCGGCCTCGCCATCGCCGCGGGCCTGGTCACCGCCCTGTGCTTCCCGCCCGCCGACTTCGGCGCCCTGACCTGGATCGTGCTCGTGCCCTTCTTCTTCGCCCTCACCCAGGTGCGACCCGGCGGCGGCTTCGTGCTCGGCTTCGTCTTCGGCTTCGCCTTCATGGGCTTCTACGCCGGCTTCATGCTCATCTACGGCACCTTGCAGTGGGCCGCGATCATGGCCTTCCAGGCGCTCTTCTTCGCGCTCTTCGGGCTCGCCGCCGCGGCCTGCAACCGCGCCAGTCACCCGGCCGTGCGCGCCCTGGGCGTCGCCGCCGCCTGGACGCTGGCCGAGATGTTCCGCGGCGGCATCGGCGGCCTGGGCTTCACCCTCGGTGATCTCGGATACACCCAGCACGACAACCTGCCGATCCTGCAGATCGCGTCCATGGTCGGCCACTATGGCATCGGCTTCCTGATCGCCGCCGTCAACGCCACCCTCACCCAGGCCGTCCTCGCGGTGGCGCCCGGCGTCTTCGCCCGCTCGGCGGTCCACCCGCGCCTGTTTGCCCAGCTCGCCGCCCGCACCGGCCTCGCCACCTACGTCGTCGCCATCCTGCTCTACATCTGGGGGGCGGTCGTCATCCGCCAGGCGCCTCAGGCCTCGGGCGAGACCCTCGAGGCCGCGGTGGTGCAGGCAGCCCTGCGCGACAGCGAGGGTGCCACACGCCGCGACGCCGAGGCCGCGCTCGACACCTACGCCGAGCTGTCGGAAACCATCCCCGACGCCGTGGACATCCTCGTGTGGCCGGAGGTCGCCGTGCCCGCGCCCCTCAACGAGCGCCCGGACATGCTGCAGCGCCTCGGCGACCTCGCGCGCGACAAGTCCGCCTGGCTCGTCGTCGGCGGCTACGAGTTCGCTGCCGACGGCCGCGTCTTCAACGCGCTCTACGCCTTGTCGCCCGAGGGCGAGCAGGCGGGCATCTACCGCAAGGTCATCCTCGTCCCCTTCGGCGAGAGCGTGCCCATGCGCGACCGCTTCCCGTGGCTGCGCCGCTTCGCCCTGCGCTCCGTGGACTTCTCGCCGGGGGAGAGCCATCTGGTGCTGCGCTTCGGGGACTATGCGGCGGGACCGCTCATCTGCTTCGAGGGCCTCTTCCCCGGCGCGGTGTGCGCCAACGCACGCCTGGGCGCCGACTTCATCGTGCTCGCCACCAGCGACGCCTGGGCGGCCGGCACCAGCGAGATCGCCCAGCACTCGGCCACCGCCGCCCTGCGCGCGGTCGAGAGCCGCCGCTGGGTGCTGCGCGCCGGCACCTGGGGGGAGTCGCAGATCATCTCACCGTGGGGCGAGGTGGTCGCCAGCGTCCCCGCTTCGCAGCCCGGCAGCGCCTGGGCCGAGATCGAGCCGCGCCGCAACCTGTCCTTCTACCATCGCTACCGCGACCTTCCCTTGCTCACGCTCTGCGCGGTGCTGCTGATCGCCGCGCTCATGGGCCTGCCCGGCCGCATCGGGCCGCCGGTCCGTCCGCCGGGTGAGTGACACCGTCGCCTCAGGAGGTCCGTCCAGGATGGCTTCCGCGCGCATCGCCGTGCTGTGCAATCACACCGACGGAGATGGCGGTGCCTTCGCCGCCAGGCAGCTCGTGAACCAGGCCTACCTCGACTGCCTTGAGGCCGCCGGCGCCACGCCCGTGCCCGTGCCCGACATGGCCGACAAGCGCATCCTCGACGTGCTCGGCCTGTGCACCGGCCTGCTCGTGACCGGCGGCGCCGACGTCGATCCACGCACCTACGGCGAGCAGCCGCGTCCGAAGCTCGGCTCGATCAATCCGCGCCGCGACCACCTCGACCGCGTCGCCATCGAGCACGCCCTCGCCGCCGACATGCCGTTGCTGGGCATCTGCCGCGGTATCCAGGCGCTCAACGTCATGGCCGGCGGCACGCTCCTGCAGGACGTCGGCAGCCAGGTTGACGGCGCCCTCAAGCACAACCAGGGCGCGCCGGGCTGGTACGCCACCCACGACCTCGACATTGCGGACGGCAGCCTGCTGCGCGACATCCTCGGCTGCGCGCGCGTCGGAGTCAACAGCTTCCACCACCAGGCCGTCGCCGATCCAGCGCCCGGCTTCCGCGCCACCGCGCACACCGCCGACGGCGTCATCGAGGCCATCGAGCGCGAGGGCGGCGGCTTCTGCCTGGGCCTGCAGTCCCACCCGGAACTCATGGCCGCACGCGACGAGCGCATCGCGCGCGTCTTCGTGCGCTTCGTGGCCGCCTGCGAGGGGTAGCCACCCGCGTAACGCCGCACCTCTCCCCGGTCCATCCCGGACACTGCGCGCCGGCCGACCCGCCCGCGCACCGCAACGGGCGCGGCCTCCTCCACCGTCGTCGTCCGCCACTGACCCGTCCACCCACGAGCGCGTGCACCCCGCCGTCCTCCGTGCCCCGCGCCCGCGGGCGCAGGAGGCGCTCGCGTCACCGACGCGAGCGACGACGGCGCCGCGGCGCGAACGCCGTGCCGACCGCAGGGAGGCGCGCGATCGCG
>JALGVA010000251.1 GCA_029820295.1 Candidatus Zipacnadia bacterium | reverse complement strand
CAGGGCGGGCGGCACGATTCCGGCTGTGCTTTTGAGTTTGGACTGGTATCTGATGCGGGAAACATGTATAGTGTGTTACAGTGAATAGCTTGAGTTGTTGCAGGGAGGTTCGGCATGACCCGGAAAGGCTTCACTCTGATTGAGCTGCTGGTCGTGATCGCGATCATCGCCATCCTGGCGGCGATCCTGTTCCCTGTCTTTGCCAGGGCGCGCGAGAAGGCGAAGCAGGCATCGTGTAACTCCAACGTCAAGCAACTCATGACCGCCTGTCTGATGTACGCCCAGGACTACGACGGCAACTACACGCTCGCGTATCTCCACCCGGGGACCAGTCGTTTCTGGTACCAGAAGTGGGAGCCGTACGTGAAGAACGCGCAGATCTTCATCTGCCCCGCCAAGCCCAGTGGCATCGGCTACTCGGGCGGCTACGGCTACAACATCCGCGGCCTGGGCGGTCAGGCCACGCCCTCAACCTATGATGGCTTCGGCTACTACTACAACGACTACGACACGTGGAACAACGCGGTGGTCAACGAGTCGGACATCAAGGCCCCGGCCGAGTCCATCGTCATCGGCGATCCCGGCTCCAACTCCTACAGCGGCCACGGGCTCTACCTCATTACCTACGGTAGCATCTCCTACATCCCGGTACTGCACAACGGAGGCGGCAACTACGGCTTCGCCGACGGCCACTCCAAGTGGCTGGCGGCGAACAACGTCTACCGCTCAAACATGTGCCTGGCCACCCGCCAGGGCCTGCCCTGAGCGCCATCGTCTGACGCGAACCGAGCCGGGCGCGGGATGCCGCGCCCGGCTTCGCCGTACCGGCCGGCTATCCCCGACGGTCCCGCCCCGCGACAGGTTCGCCGCCCGGTCATGGCGAATATGCGCTCTGGTGGACGGGGCGGGAGATCCGACGCAACCGTTCACCCCGGCATCAGCGACCGCCGCATGAGGAGCCCGCGGTGAACCCGGGAAGACAACTGACCATCGCAGTGTTGGCGCTTGCGGCGACGGCAGTCGTCGCCGTCGCCGACGTGACGATCGTGCGCGATGGCGAGCCGCAGGCCGCGATCGTGCTGCAGCCCGACGCCTCCGAGCAACTCACCGAGGCGGTGAGCGAGATGCAGGCGCTCATCGAGCGCTCGACCGGCGCGCGGCTGGAGATCGCCGACTCGGCGCCCGAGGGCATGGCGGCCATCCACATCGGGCGCACGCCCGCGATGGCGACGCAGGCCATCGACCTCGGCGACCTCGACGGCGATGGCTTCGCCATCGAGTTCCCGGACGAGCAGACGATCGTGATCCTCGGCCCCACGGACTGGGGCACCGAGTTCGGGGTCTACGACTTCCTGGAGCGTTACGTGGGCGTGCGCTGGCTGATGCCCGGGCCGGTCGGCACCCACGTGCCCGCGCATAGGACGATCGCCATCCCGAGCGAGGCCGTGCGCGATGAGCCGGCGTTCTTCTCGCGCAAGTACTTCGGCCTGCGGCTGGATGCGCAGTGGCTGTGGGCGCGGCGCAACCGCCTCCATGACCGCATCGAGTTCCACCACAACCTCAATCACCTGTTCCCCAACTCGGACGTCCAGGACCATCCGGAGTTCTTCCCGATCCATGGTGGCGAGCGCCACCTGCCCACCCCGGCCGAGCACTACGCACACTGGCAGCCGTGCTTCACCGCGCCGGGGATCGTGGACACCGCCGTGGAGCGCATCGTGCGGTTCTTCGACGAGCATCCGGAGGCCGAGTCCTACTCCCTGGGCGTGACCGATGGCAGCGGGCACTGCGAGTGCGAGAACTGCCGGGCGCTGGATCCGGGACGCAAGAACCTCATTGGCCGCGACCATCTCACCGACCGCTACATAACGTGGGCGAACGCGGTGGTCGAAGGTGTGCTTGAGCACCACCCGGACAAATGGTTCGGCTTCCTGGCCTACTCCGAGATCTTCGAGCCGCCTGACCGCGTGCCGGTGCATCCGCGCCTGATCCCCTACATCACCTATGACCGGATGAAGTGGATCGACCCGGAGATCCGCGCCGCAGGCCGGGAGGTCACGCGGCGCTGGGCCGAGGCGGTGCCGGTGGTCGGGTGGTACGACTACATCTACGGAGCCAGCTACCTGGTGCCACGGGTCTACTTCCACCAGATGGCCGACTACTACCGCGCGGGCTACGAGGACGGCGTGCGCGCGCTCACCGCCGAGGCCTACCCCAACTTCGCCGAGGGCCCCAAGCTCTACGTCTCGCTGAAGTTGCAGTGGGACCCGCAGGCGGACGTGGACGCGCTGCTCGACGAGTGGTACACGCTGGCGGTCGGGCCCGACTCGGCGCCATTCGTGAGGCGCTACTATGCGCACTGGGAGGATTTCTGGACGCGGCGCATCCTCGACTCACAGTGGTGGACTGAGCAGGGCCAGTACCTGCGCTTCAATGTGCCCACCTACCTCGAAGACGTGTCGCTCGACGAGATCGCCCAATCACGCGAGTGGCTCGAAGCGGCCGTCGCGCACGCGCAGACCGATGAGCAGCGCGCGCGGGCGAGCCTGCTGCTGCGCGGCTTCGAGTACTATGAGGCCTCGGCCATCGCCTACCCGCGCAGGCGCCCGGCGCCGGAACTGTCCAGCGAGGAGAATGCCCTCGCCTGGCTGGATGACATCGCCCGGCGCGCGGAGATGGCGGTGGCGCGCCGGCGCATGTCGGCCGAGGAATTCGAGGGCCATCCGTTCCTGCACCACTGCTTCCAGATCGACCGCTACCCGATGATCTCCGGCCAGGACTGGGCGGCGCGCGACCTGTGGACGCTGTTCGATTGGGCGGCGCGCTCCGAGGCAGTGCGGACGCGCATCGAGGAGTTGACGGCCCAGGGACAGCCCGAAGGCCTGCGGATGCACGCGCAGACGATGCTGCTGGCGCTGGCGCCGGGCGATGCCGGCATCAATGCCAACTCCTCGTTCGAAGAGGGCGATGGCGCGCCCGCCGCCGGCTGGAGCATGTGGCTTCAGGACGGCGTGGGCACGCTCATGCGCGCCGAGGACGCAGCCCACAGCGGGGACTGGGGGCTGCTGGGCGAGGGCATCCAGTACGGCGGGCCGATGCAGGTGCTCGACTTCGCGCCGGGACGCTACTGCCTGGTGGCGCGGCTGTTCGTCCCCGAGGGGCAGCCGGAGGGCGGGTTCGTCGATGTGACTCTCTACCCGCTCGACGAGGGCAACCGCAACCTGCCCGGGAGCGGGACCTCGAGCATCACCCCCGCCCCGGGAGTCTGGCACACGGTCGCGACCGTGATGGACGTGCGCGAGCCGCCGCAGGGGGCGGTGCGCATGCGCCTGGGCATCTGGGCGCGCAACTTCCCGCCCGGCAAGCGCATCTACTTCGACGACATCGTGCTGGTCCGTCTCCCTGATGAGACGGAGAACGAGTAACGGAGCACTGAGAGGACGGAGATGACCATTCGATACCTCGTGATATCCCTGGCGCTTACCATGCTGGTAGCGGCGCCCGGCTGCACGCAGCAGACGGCTCCCGCACAGGGCGCGACCCACCCGGTCACTATCGTGCAGGACGGTCGTCCGCTGGCGACCATCGTCACGGAAGTGGAGCCGCCCGGCGAGGTGAGCCGCGCTGTGGGAGAGCTGGTGACGTGCGTCGGGGAGGCCACCGGCGCGACGCTCGCGATCAGCAGCGACGCCCCACAGGACGGGCCCGCGATTCACGTGGGCGAGACCGCCTACGTACAGTCATTGGGCATCGACTTCGGCGAGATGGACGGCGACGGCTACGTGATCCAGGCGCCCGCCGATGACACGGTGGTGATCGTGGGCCCGACGCCGTACGGCACCGAGTTCGGCGTCTACGGCTTCCTGAAGCGCTACCTGAGCGTGCGCTGGCTGCTGCCGGGCGAGAGCGGTCGTGACGTGCCCACGGCGGACACGATCAGCATTCCCACCGAGCCGATACGCGACGAGCCGGCGTTCATGTCGCGCCTGTTCAGCGGCGGGCGCGGCGCGCACAACGACTGGGCCGTCAAGAACGGAATGCACGGGACCATCAACTTCCACCACAACCTGCTCAACCTCTACGATCCCGCGGTCTTCGCCGAGACGAACCCCGAGTTCTTCCCACTGGTCAACGGCGAGCGGCTCATCCCCCGGCACGGCGAACACCGCTGGCAGCCGTGCTTCACTGCGCCGGGGATCGTCGAGGCGGGCGTGCAACGCATCGTGCAGTACTTCGACGAGAACCCGGACGCCATCAGCTACTCGCTGGGCATCAACGACTCGAACACGCACTGCCAGTGCCCGAGCTGCACGGCGCTGGACCCCGGCCGCGAGAACTTCCTG
>JALGVA010000250.1 GCA_029820295.1 Candidatus Zipacnadia bacterium | reverse complement strand
GGTTGAAGGACTCGACGTAGCCACTCTCCCGGCGGATCGGAGGTCCGCAGCCTGCCGGGCTCGATGAACGGCAACCGCCGACGCGGTTGCCCGGGACTCGCCGGCGTAACTCCGTGCGTGGGCACAGTGAGTGTGGCCAGCTACCCGCGCTCCCGCTTGTGATTCGGCTGCCGACCCTCCGCCCGCAGGATCGAGATGTCCGGCACCTGGTCGGCGACCAGCTTCTTCAGTCGCGCGTTCTCCTGCTCCAGCTCCTCGAGCGCGCGCGTCGTCAAGCCGTTTGGCCTGATCGGCGCGCATGCCACCATACTGCGTCAGTCGCAGCACTCCGCAGCCAGACGAATGACCTGCGCCAGTCGCTCGTCGGTGAGCCTGTAGCAGACGCGCCTGCCCTTGCGCTCCGCGGTGATAAGCCCGCGCTCGCGGAGGACGGCCAGATGCTGGGAGATGTTGGGCTGGCTCCGGTCGAGCGCCTCTCCCAGGTCCTGTACGCAGAGCCGGTTTTCCAGGATGGTGGCGATGAGGCTCAGCCTGAGGCGGGTGGGCAAGCGCGCCGAAGGCCGCGGCCAGCTTCTCGTAATCCTCCGCGAGCTCACGCATCGGACCACACCTCCTGTCCGCTATATCGAGCCGGCGTCGCCTCCCCTTGACATTGTCGCACCGGGTGTTATAGTCATATGCGCATACGTGAAATCGTAAGTATATTATTGCGCGACGTTGGGGCATGTCAAGTGCCGGGTCGGGTGATCCGATGCCTGCCTTGCCGGCCGCCCTTCGAGGGCGAAGCAGGTGTTGCGCGGTGAGGCCAGGGCGGACCTGAGCACCCGGCAGAAGGCGGTGACCAGGATGACGTCGCGAGAGCGAGTCCTGATGGCTCTGCATCACGAGGAAGCAGATCGAGTACCCATCCACGACAGCCCCTGGGTGTCCTCGATCGAGCGCTGGCATCAGGAAGGTCTGCCGGTCGATGTGAATCCGGCCGAGTACTTCGACTTCGAGATGGTGACCTTCGGCGCCGACACCTCTCCGCGCTTCCCCATCGAGGTGGTCGATGAGGACGAGGAGTACATCATCCGGACCACCCCGTTTGGTGGCCTCCGGCGCGATCACAAGGACTACTCGTCCACTCCCGAGATCATCGACTGGCCGTGCAAGTGCCGCGATGACTGGGAGGAGATGAAGCCGCGGCTGCAGCCGGATCGTGACCGGGTGGATTGGGGCGGCGCATGGCTGGCCGGTTCCGCGGACGATGACCGGGGCGACGACTCAGTGCTGGAGACGGGCAGGACGGACCGGCGCCTGGGGCTCCCGGGCTGGAAGAAAGCCCGCGAGCAGGACCGCTTCATCGTCTACGCCGCGGCCTTCGGCTATGACAGGATGCAGAACTATCTCGAATCCCAACACCTGCTGACGACCCTCATCACCGATCCGGACTGGGTCGTGGACATGTACGAGACGGACGCGACACTGAGCATAGAGATGTACGAGATCATGCGGGAGGGCGGCTTCGACTTCGACGGTGCGTTCATTCTCTGCGACCTGGGGTACCGCAACGGACTTCTGTTCTCGCCGCAGCACTACGATCAGCAGCTTCGCCCCACCTTCCGGCGACTGGTCGACTACTTCCACGGTGAAGGTCTGCCGGTGATCCTGCATAGCTGCGGGTGTGTGCGGGAGCTCATCCCGAGATTCATCGAGGATGGCCTCGATTGCCTCCAGCCCCTGGAACAGAAGGCCGGGATGGACCTGCTGGAACTGAAGCAGGAATTCGGCGACGAACTGGCCTTCATGGGCGGGATCGATGCTCGCGCCATGGCCGACGCTGATCCCGCGGTGATCGAGGGAGAGATCCGATCCAAGATACCGGTCGCGATGAAGGGCGGCGGCTACATCTATCACTCGGACCACTCAGTCCCCAACAACGTCAGCTTCAGCAGGTACGAACGTGTGCTGGAACTGGTCAGGGAGTTGGGCGAGTATTGACGCATGACTTCGGAGTTCCCATCAGCCGGTCGCTAATGACCGCTCTATGAGGAGGACGGAAGATGCCGCTGTACGAGTATGCCTGCGAGGATTGCGGAACTCAGTTCGAGCGACTGGTATCGCTCCAGGATCGTGACCGGGATGGTGTGTGTCCCGAGTGTGGCTCGAAGGATGTCAGGCGCCTGATATCCACGTTCGCGATAGGCAAGTCTATCGCGAGCGGCAGCACAGGCATGTCATGCCCAACCTGCACCACCGGCACCTGCAACCTGGGCACCTGAGATCTCGCGGTCTCGGATCGCCCGTGTCGATCGCCTTTCCGCAGTAGACCCGCCGCCCGGACACAACCGCGAGCAGTCTCAAACCCACATCTGACCGTGACCGCCGCGAGGTGAGCCGGATGAGTGAGCAGTACGGCAGCCGCAGGATGTACTTCCCCCAGTACCGCAGGGGCCGGCCGGGGATCCCGATCTTCGATGGCACGATCCTCGACCACGCCCGCAAGCTCGGCATCGCGATCGAGGCGGAGTGCGGCGGACAGGGAACCTGCGGCAAGTGCGTGGTGCGCGTTGAGCGAGGGGCTGAGGCGCTCTCACCGCCCACCGCGGTCGAGAACAGCTTTGACCTTGCTGAGGGGGAGCGCCTGGCCTGCCAGGCGAGGATCGTCGCGCCGACCGACCTCTACGTCTACGTGGTCGGTTCGGGCGACTACACCATCCTCAGCGACACGGTACGCCACGAGCTGGAACTCGATCCGGCTGTGCGCGTGGCCGACGGTCGCGTGGTGTGGACGGGAGCCGAGCAGGAGCGCGACCTCGGGCCCTATGAGGGCCGGCTCTACGGGATGGCGATCGACGTCGGCACAACCACCGTCGTCTGCCAGGTGCTGGACCTGGAGGGCGGCGAGGCCCTCGCCACCGTAGCGCGCAGGAACCCTCAGAGCGCGTTCGGGGACGACGTCATCTCCCGCATCGACTACACGCTCCGCCACGAGGACGGCCTTGAGCAGATGCAGAAGACGGTGGTCTCCTGCGTGAACGAGATGCTGGAGGAATTCGCCGAGCGCGATGGCATAGACGCCGAGCGGATCTACGAGATCGTGGCCGTCGGTAACCCGACCATGCGCAATCTGTTCTTCGGCCTGGAGGTGGAGTCTCTGGGGGTCATTCCCTTCGAGCCGCCGAGCAAAGAGGCGATCAACACCGAGGCCGCGGCGCTGGGGCTGCACGTCAACCAGCGCGCCAATGCCTACGGGCCGGCCCTGATCGGCGGACACGCCGGGGCGGACTGCCTCGCCGACATCATCGCCGCGCGCATGCACCGCGCGGAGAAGCCCTGCCTCATCATCGACATCGGCACCAACGGTGAGGTCGCGATAGGCAACGCCGAAGGCATCATGACGGCGTCATGCGCCGCCGGCGGCGCCTACGAGGGAGCCACGGTCGGCAGCGGCATCGGCGCGATCGCCGGCGCCATCAGCAACGTCGCTATCCACGACGGCCAGGTCACCTGGGAGACCATCGGCAATCAGCCCCCTGTCGGCGTCTGCGGCTCCGGACTTATCGATCTTCTCGCTGAACTCCTGCGCGCCGGGATCATGTCCCCGAAGGCCAAGCTGAGCGAGGACTTCCACCTCACCGACAGTATCCGTCTCACGCAGCAGGATGTGTACCAGCTTATCACGGCCAAGGCAGGGCTGCGGACCGACCAGGACCTGCTGATCGAGTACTACGGGATTGAGCCGGAGGATATCGACACGATCTACCTGGCGGGAGCCTTCGGGAACTACATCAACGTGGAGAACGCCATCGCGATCGGGCTGCTGCCCGATCTCCCGGACCGCGTGGCCAAGATCGGCAACGCGGCGCTTGCGGGTGCGGCGGAGATGCTTCTGTCGCGGACGGTGCGGCGCGAGGCCGAGCAGTGCGCCGTCGGCATCGAGCATGTCAAGCCCAATGAGCTGGAAGACGACTTCGCCCTACTCGTTGCCGGCAACATGTACTTCTCGGGAGCGCTGACAGAACAGGGGCAACGCGCGTGACGAGCCGTTCGCGAACCTCTGCAGCCGATGGCACGACCTGCAATCCATGCGGCGGCGCATCGGCGGCGGTGATTGACGATCGCTCGTGTCTGCGACACCGGGCTCACTGAGGAGGTCAGACGATGGTCGCAAGTGCAACCCCGATACAATGGGATGTCCGGATCTACGTGGCGTTTTCTTCCAGTGGGCTGTTCGGCAGCACGCAGACCTATCCGCTGCATCATCCTCAGCAGCACATACTGACGAACGGTGAGATGCTGAAGGCCATTCAGGAGCGTTGCCGGGGCGTGCAGTTCGTGGGACAGACGGACGTCGAGGACGCAGCGACCACGATC
>JALGVA010000093.1 GCA_029820295.1 Candidatus Zipacnadia bacterium | reverse complement strand
GTGGTGGAGCGCGCGGGCGCACGCGACCTCATCCACAGCTCGCTCGATCCGGAGGCCGAGTGCACCTGGGACGCCGGCGACGCGCAGCTTGCGGCCACCGGCGAGTTCGCGCTGGTGACGCTCGCCGATGGCGTGCTCCAGCGCGCCTGCCTGGTCAACGGCACGCGTCTGGCCTGCGGCGCCTTCACGCTGACCGGCCCGCCCTCGCCCGCGGGCCGCGTGGTCAGCGTCGATCACGACGCGAACCGCATAGTGCTCGACGGCGAACTGCCCGTGCCCGACGCGTATCTCGGCCGCGTGATGATCCTGGGCAACGAGCTGCAGCAGACCAGCTACACCATCGTGGGTGTCGAGGTCGGCGACGGGCGGACCACCATCGACCTGGGCGACACGCTGATGCTGGTGCAGATGGGCTACGTGGAGGAGACCGATGACGCCGCGAGCACGCTGCGGTTGGCCAAGCTCGGGCGCGTCGATGGCGGCCAGCACCAGGGCCGCTGGCTCTACAACGAGGACCGCTCGACGGGCCTGCGCATCAGCTCGGTGAGCGGCAACGTGTTCACGGTCGAGGGTGCGCAGGCGAGCCTGGACGAGACCTTCGCCGACCTCGACGGCGACGGCCGCCGACAGTTCTGGGTGAGTGACATCGGCCCGGGCGATACCTGGCGCGTGCCCACCGTGACCTTCGTCGAGCGTGCGCAGGACAACCTCTACCGCGTGCACGCGATGACCGGCGTCGAGCTGAGCGTGCCGATGGTCATGGCCGGGGAGGAGTGATCCCTGCGCAGCGCGCGCTGCTGACCACCGGAGGAATGACCCGATGCGCAGACACGACCGCGAGATCGGCTCTTCGGAGGCCGTCGAGATCATCCTGGGCCGAGGGACGGTGCTGCACCTGGCGATGGTAGATGGCGACCGGCCCTACGTGCTACCGCTCAGCTACGGCTATGACGGAAGCGCGATCTACGTACACTCCGCGCTCGAGGGCCGGAAGATCGACGTGCTGCGCGCGTGCCCGCAGGTGTGCTTCGCGGTGAGCCTCGACTATGAGCTGATCGCCGGCGACCGGCCCTGCGACTGGGGCTTCCGCTACCGCAGCGTGATCGGCGAGGGCACGGTCGCCTTCGTCGAGGACGAGGCCGAGAAGCGCCGGGGCCTTGACGCCCTGATGGCCCAGCACGGCGGCGTGGGCGGCGAGTACTGCGCGGATTCACTTGAGCGCACCACCGTCCTGCGCATCGACATCACCAGCCTGAGCGGCAAGCAGGCGGGCTACCAGTGATCGGCCGCTCACCAGCCGTCGAGGAGTGAGCGCGATGCACAGAGCAAGCGTTCCGGCGATCCTCGCGTGCCTGGTGGTGCTGGCGGGCGCGGGCGCCGCTTGCGCGCAGGACGATGCCACCATCCGCACCGCGGTCATCGTCTACGGCCTCGACCGCCTCAGCGAAGAGGCCTACGAGCGCATCCTGACCGCGCCCGAGGTGGACTACGTCTGCTTCCAGCAGATCATGCCCGAGGGTCCGCTGCCGGAGCTGACCGTGAGGCGCGCGCGGGAGCTGGCCGCGGCGGGCAAGCGCAACATCGTGCAGATCTGGTGGGGGCCGACCTGGCCCTACCCCTGGTCAAAGTACAGCTTCGCCAACATCGCGCTCGACCCGGCGGTGCGCGCGGACTTCTGGCGCGAGGTCGTGGACCGGTGCATCGACGAGATCGGCGCCGCGAACCTCTACGGCGCGCACCTGATGGAAGAGACCGGGATGCAGTTCGGTACCGACGTGCAGCAGCGCGACGACCCCGACGATTTCGACACCTTCGAGGACACCGGCGCCTCCTACGACCACCCGTTCTGGAGCGGCTGGAAGAAGGAGTGGTACGGGCGCACCGACATCCCCAACGTCATCCGCCACGAGGACGACTTTCGCGCGCTGGTGGGCTTCGGCTTCGAGGACGACGACACCTGGGAGCCGTGGCAGTGGCATCTGTTCAACCGCTGGGTCTCGACGCGCCTGCAGTCCGGCGGCCAGGTCGAGTTCGCCCGGCACATCCACGAGCGTTACCCGACGCTGAAGGCCTTCACCTGGGACGGGCTGCTGTGGGGCGGCGAGAACCCGCGCACCGACCACCACCTCGAGCGCGGGTACTTCGACGGCGTGATGACCGACGTCTACGGCGACCCCGGCCGCGCCTACATGACTCAGCGCGCCTTCCGGCTGCTCTACCCGGACCGGGAGATCGTGCACTTCTGCTGGGGCGGCACGCGCGACCGCCCCACCACCATCGCCGACCGCCGCCGGCACGTCGCCGCCTGCTACACCGCGGGGCATGACGTGATCGGCTTCTGGTCGAGCCCCGGCAACTACACCGTGCCCGAGACCTGGACCGAGGACATGGACCTGCTCGGTCGCCTGCAGAGCCTGCCGCGCTTCGAGCACCACCCGCGCCTGCTGATCATCTCCGCGCGCATCTCCGACATCTACTCGCTGCCCTACTCGCTGGTCGGTCTGGCCGATTTTGACATCCTGCCCATCTGGGAGGCCTGGGACGCCGATCTGTCGGGGTATGACGCGCTGATCCTCGACAGCACCGGGCCGCCTTCCGCCAACATGGAGCTGCTCTGGGACGCGCCGGGCTTCGCGACGCAGCACCACTTCCCCGGGCTGCTCGACCACCGGACCATCAACGAGTTCATCGAGCAGGGCGGCGCGGTGATCATCCGCGGGCGCTGGGCGTGGCCGGAGGACTGCCCGCTGTTCCCGGTAGCGGGCGGGCACGTGCACACCGCGCCCGACGCGGCCCAGGTCAACCGCCTTGACTTCGAGTACACGCCCGAGGGCTTCTGGGCCGACGAGATCGGCCTGTCGGGGGCCTATCGCTTCGGCGCCTGCTTCATGCCGGTGCAGGTCGATGATCCGCGGGCGCAGGTGTGCGATGCGGGCATCTTCTTCCGCCACGGCGCGGGCGGGTGCCTGATGATCCCGTATCACCGCAACTACGACCGCGAGGAGGACTACGGCTCCGAAGCATGGCTCTCGCACCGGCGACTGATGGTGGAGATGGTGCGCGGCTTCCTGGCGCACGTGGGCAAGACCGAGGTGGTCGCGCAGTGCCTGGTCGATCCGGCGGTGGGCGGTAACTACCGGCACGCGATCTCCAGCGATGGGGGCCTCGAGACCTGGTACCTCCAGTCGATCGGCATCAGCGGTGAGATCGCGCCCATCTCGCTGCGGGGAACCGACCTGCTGACCGGCGAGACGAATCCGGTGCTCACGCCCGACTACCCGGCGGCGGTGCTACGGCCACAGTGAGGGCGGCCGTCGCGAGCAGAGCGGAGATTGCCGACCGGAGGAGGTGCGCATCATGTATGCGCGGAGACTGACGGTGCTGCTGGCGATCTGTCTGGGATGCGCATGGATGGCCGGCGCACAGGCGCCCGTGGAGCGAACGCTGGACGAGTTCGGCCCCATCGACACCGTCGAGGCCGCTCAGGCCACGCTGCAGGCGGCGGTGCAGGCGCTGCTGGACGAGGGCGGCGGCGTGCTGGTGATCCCGCCACAGGTAACGCAGGAGCTGGAGATCGAGAACCTGCAGCAGGGCGAACGCGCCACCAGCAACGAAGGCCCCGCGGTCACCATCATCGACTACCGCGGCGGCTTCACCGAGTTCCTGGTCGCGCCCATCGGCCGCCATCAGACCGGGAACTGGACCGGCTTCCGCGTCGAGCGCATGCTCAACCTCGGCGAGGGCAGCCTGCCGCACTGGGGCACGCAGACCGCCCAGGCCATCGACAACTTCATCATAAGCGGTTCGTCCTCGTACATGCACGTCCTCGACGAAGCCGTGGAGCCCGGAGAGGACGTGCGCTGCTACCCCAACACCATCCGCGGCATCTGGATCGGCGCCTACCTGAACATCACCAGCTCGGTCATGGGCTACGCCGAGCCGATGGACCGCATTACCGTCAAGGACATCGGCTGGGACGCCGAGACCCGACGCGCCTACTTCACCTGCGACCTCGAGTTCGAGCATCCGGCCGGCGCGCTGATCTACAACAAGCACAACGTCAACGGTCTGGTGGTCGAGGGCTACTGCAACGCCGACAACCAGACCGGCGGTGAGATTCAGGCGGTCAGGCACAACTACGCGGTAGGCGACAGCTTCTGTATCAGCGGCATCTTCCGTTACATGGGCGATGTGTTCTCGGGCTTTGGCGACGAAGGCGGGATCGTGCTCAACGCGGAGACCATCGGCGACCTCGACTTCTTCCGCTCCACCGTCGAGGCGGTCAACCCCGACAACGACGAGGTGGTCTACGCCGGCGGCAAGTGCAACGCCCACACGCTCAGCACCTCGCGCCCGCTCATCAATATGAACCGCGACAAGTGGATCACACAGGGCACGGTCATGATCGTCTCACCCTCGGGCACGTATCAGGGCGAGGAGTACCCGGGCGTGATCGGCGGGCCGGGCAACGCCTTCAACTACCAGGGCGGCGCGATCATCGGCTCGGCCGACTGCCCGTGGGACGAGAGCATCATCGGCCGGTTCTTCTGCATCACCGACGACTCGGAGGTGCTGCTGCCCAATGATCCCTCGACCGTGGGCGGCTACGGTAAGCCCCCGGACCGTCCGGTCTACCGCTGGTATGAGATCAAGGCCGTCGAGCCCCGCCCGGACGGCACCAGGCGCATCAAGATCCTGCGTGTGCGCTGGTCGGCGGTGGCCGCGGGTGCGCCCAACCTCTTCGATGCCGAGAACTACACCTATGACGGGCATGAGCGCCCACTGCACTACGCCATCGCGCCGGGGGCGTGGGTCTACGACGTCTCCCGGGGCTGGGCGCGCACACACCAGACCGGCGGCGTCCTGCACTGGGAGCACCCTCGCACGATCCGCGTGACTCCCAACGGCGACCGCGGCACCCGCTTCGACTTCGAGCCCGGCGACGAGATCGAGCAGCCGGTGGGCCCCGACCCGTGGCAGCCGCGCCCGCTGCGCATCCGCACCTTCGACCAGATCCCCAGCACCATGCCCAGCTCGACCATCGAGGTGCAGCAGCTTGGGCGGGTGCAGGTGCCACACGGGCTGAGCTTCGGCGGGATCATCACCCGCCGCGACCAGCTCGAGCAGCGCAAGGACCACAGGCCCGCCTACGACAGCATCATCAATCTGAGCGCGCTCAGCGACATCGGTCTCGAATTCAACGCGGAGGTGATGACCGCCGCGATCATGTTCCGCCAGCCGAACGACTACGCCCAGCCGATCATGTGGCGGGTCAACCAGCCCTACGGCTCGGCCAGCCTGACCGTGCGGCCCGACAGCGGCGATCTGTGGTTCCGCGGCGGCAACCTCGACCTCAACGGCCGCACCGTGCAGCGCGTTACCGGGCTGTCGGCGACGCAGACGCCCGCGAGCAACCTGCGCGGGATCAACATCGCGGTCAAGGAGGGCGCGACCGGGCTGACCGTGAGCTTCGCTACGCCCGAGCCCGATGCGGCCTACGCGGTCTCGATCACGCCCTCGTGGCTGACCGCGTACGCCGTGCCGACCAAGAGCGCCGAGGGCTTCACCGTGCAGCTTGCAGAGCCGGCCCCCGCCGGCGCGACGCTCGACTGGGTGATCGTGCGTTAGCGCGACCTGCGGCAGTGGGGCGCGCACGGACCGCCTGTACGCCTTCCGTCGTCGCCGCTCGTGGCACGAGCGGTCTCACCCGTACGGCCTGCGTCGTCGCCGTTCGGCGTGACGCAGCGAGGTCACGCGCCCGCCTGCGGGGAACCGTGCACCTCTCATGCCGGCCCATGATCCCGGACGCACCGGCGACGACTACAGACCATGAGGCGGAGCACCGAGCGCGTCCTCGCCCTCGAAGAGGAAGCACAGACCCCGCGATCGGCGCTCGTCGGCGTCACCGTGCGGGGCTTCGTGCTGGTGGTGCTGCTGACCATCTTCACCTACCTGGTCATCAGCCGCCTGGGCTTCATGCAGCTCGTGCCGCCGGTGCCGGCGCTGATCCTGCTGCTGCTGCTGGTGATCGGCAACAAGCTGTTGGCGCTGCTGGCGCGCGCCTTCCCGCTCGGCGGGCTGCTGCGCCCGCTCTCGCGCGGCGAGCTGCTGCTGATCTACGCCGCGCTGTCGATCGCGCCGGTGATGGACCGCGGCGTCTACGTCATCCACTACCTGCTCTACCCGATCTACTACGGGAACGACGTCAACCAGTGGCAGGAGTTCGCGCAGTACTACCCGCGCTTCTACATCCCCGAGGACCCGCGGGTCGCGCAGGGATTCTGGGAGGGCTCCAGCAGCGGCCTCGTCCCGTGGAGCGCGTGGCAGGCTCCGCTGATGTACTGGATCGGCTTCAACCTGCTGGTCATGGTGGCGGTCGGCTGCCTGGTGGCGTTCTTCCGCCGGCAGTGGGCCGAGGCCGAGCGCCTGCGCTACCCGCTGCTGTTCCTGCCGCTGGAGATCACCGGTGGCTTCGAGGGCTCGGCGGTCGAGCGCGGCTACTTCTTCCGCGATCCGCTCATGTGGATCGGCTTCATCGCGGCCGTGCTGTTCAACGGCGCGCGCATCCTGCACGAGATCTACCCGGCGATGCCCGAGGTCAAGATCTACATCCGGCTCGCCACCGGCTTCGCCGATCCGCCGTGGCGCTGGATCCGGCCGCTGAACTTCTTCCTGATCCTCGACGTGTGGGGGCTGTCCTACCTGATGCCCGGGGATGTGCTGCTCACGGCCTGGGGCTCCTACTTCCTGATGAAGACCATCAAGGTCGTGGGGTTGCACGCGGGCTACCGCCGGGCCCGCTTCCCGTTCTACCAGGAGGTCAGCTCGGGTGCGTGCATCGCGGTGTGCCTGTACATGTTCTACGTCTCGCGCCGTCACTTTCGGCGCGTGCTCAGGCGCATCCTCCGCGGGCCGGGCGAGTATGACCACAATGAGGCGATGAGCTACCGCCTGCTGCTCATCGTGTTCGTGGCGACCACGGCGGCGATGATGGTCATGCTGCTGCGCGCCGGGCACCGCATCGACCTGCTGCTGCTCTACTTCGCCAGCATGTACATGTTCGTGCTGGTGACCGCGCGCATGCGCGCCGAGGCCGGGCCGCCCGTGCCCTGGACCCACCCCTATGGCTACGACACCGAAATGCTCTACCACCTGCTGGGCAACCGCTACATACGCGGCTACGGCCCACTGCAGCCGATGGTCCAGTTCTACTCATTATTCTACATCGGCCGCACCGTCTTCGCCCACAGCGCCGGGCAGTACTTCGCCGACGGCTACCGCGTCATCGACTACGGCGAGGCCAAGCGCAGCTCGGTGCTCAAGCTCATGCTGCTGGCATGCCTGGTCGCGGTCTTCCTGGCGTTCTGGAACCATCTGGACCTGGGCTACCGCCACGGTCAGGCGTTCTTCTTCGCCGCCGAAGGGCGCGAGCATCGCACCTGGCCGATCGCGTGGTCGAGCTACAACTACCGCCTGCTCGATGCCGGCGTGGACAACCCCGACGGCCCGAACCTGTCGCGCGTGAGCGGCTACGTCGGCGGCTTTGTGGGCACCATGCTCATCACCTGGGGGCGGCTGAACGTGAGCAACTTCCCGCTGCACCCCCTGGGCGTGGTGATGGGCACGCTCTACAACGACTGGTCGCCCTACTGGGCGCCCTTCCTCATCGCGTGGATTGTCCAGCGCCTCACCCTGCGCTACGGCAGCCTGCCCGCATACCGGCGCATGGTGCCGCTCTTCCTCGGCCTCTTCCTGGGGCACACGGTGGTCGGCAACGTCCTGCGGCCTATCATCATCCGGCTGGGGCTGGCGAGGTAGCGGGCCCTCATTCGGGCCGCAGCTCCACCATCGGCACCGGCGTCGCGCCGGCCTCGTCGGGGAGCGCATACGTGTTCGTCTGCGGATCGCAGAACGGCCCCGGCCAGTCGGCGGTCGAGCCCTCGGCGAGGCGAGTCACCACTACCGCATCGCGTGAGAGGTCGCCCGAGAGCATCAGCCCGCGCGCGATGCACGGCTGCGCGCATGAGGCCACGGGCGCGCCGTACTCCAGCACATCGAGCAGCTCTCCGGTGGCGCCGTCGATACGCAGCAGCAGCGCCGGACCGCCCGAGGCCTCGGCGTAGAACGAGCCCCAGGCGTAGGGCGCGTTCATGATGAAGTCGAACTCGTATGCACGCAGGTCGCAGCGCCAGGCCTCATCGCCGCTCGCGACGTCGTAGGCGATCAGGTACTTCCACGCCTCGCCCTCGTAACGCCCCGCCCAGTGGCCGCCGGTGCCGATGACCAGCTTGCCCTGCGCGCAGGTGACCGTGGACTTCTTCGGGCCAGGCAGGCCAGTGCGCTGCCACACCAGGTTCAGGTCGACGTCGAAGACGCGCAGCGCCGCGTTCCACTGCATGCCCTTCTCGCCGTGGCCGCCGGTGAAGCCGAACCAGTAGGTCGCCACCAGCTTCTCGTCCCGATCGTCCACCAGCACCGTGTTCCACGAGACCGTAGCGCTCGGATGCCTGACCTCCGCGCTCGCGAGCACCTCGCCGTCGGCGGCACGGACCTTCAGCATCTCGCCATCGCGCTGGTAGTAGACCACGCCGGCGTCCTGATCGACGGCAGGCGTTACGCCCCCGGTGCTCTCGCGTTCCAGCCACCAGATCTCCTCGCCGGTCTCGGCGGAGATCGCGTGCAGGCCGTTGGTGCAGGCGACCATCAGCAGCCTGCCGCCGTCCGCGCGCACGTAGTACGAGTAGCCGAAGAAGTACGCGCCCGGCTGGTTGTCCGGGCTGATCCACGCGACCTCGCCGGTGTCGCGGTCGAGCGCGACGCTGCGCCGGCGCTGGTACTCGTGGGCGATCACGATCCAGCTTCCGTCGAGGCGCTGGAGCACCATCGGCGTCGAGTCGTAGGTGTCCTCGAAGGGGTAGGTGCGGATGCGCGCAAAGCGCTCGAGGTCGAAGGCGACGCCGAAGGGGAAGTCGTCGGCCTTCCAGTACTTCGAGAAGCTGTGATCCGCGGTGAAGTAGGCGATGCCATCGACCACCACGCCGCCCTGCGAGTAGCAGTCGGTGCCCCACGGCAGGCCCGACGGGTCGCTGATGACCGGCTTGTCACCGGGGTCGTCCTGGGCCTGCGCGGCGTTCGCCAGCAGCGCCAGGCCGACCATCGCGGCCAGCGCGATCATCCCGCCGGAGATGTCGAGCACGCCCATCACTGCACCTCCACGGTCGCTTCGGCGGTCTCCCCGGTGAGGACGTCCAGCGCGCGCAGCGTCCACGCCCCCGGCGGGTCGTTGAGCGCCGGCGTGAAGCTCCCCGCGCCGACGCCATCGGTGAGGCGCACGTTCGCCGCATACCACGGACGCTCCTCGCCGTCGGGCCCGATGACGCTTACGCGCGCGACGGTGTCGTTGCCGGTGCCGAGCGACAGGTCGTAGCGCACCGTCGCACCGAGCGACGCACCGGTGGCTGCGATGTCGAGGCCCGCGATCTCATCGTCGCTGAAGACCAGCACCGCGGGGCCATGCTCCATCTGCGCGCGAGCCTCCGTGGCCTGCCCGAGCGCGCGGTGCTCGCGCGCGTCATATGCGAAAGTGCCCGCCGGCAGGTTCGCCACCGTCAGTTCCCCGGTGCCGAACGCGACAGTCATCTGCGCGTCTCCGAACTGCCGCGCCACCCAGAAGCTCACGTCCCCCTTAAGGTACTCGGTCCCGGCGGGGAACTGCGACTGCACCTGCTCACGGAGCCGCGCGATCGTCTCGTCGCTCAGAGGGGCGGGGAGGTCATCCCACACCGTCACGTCCATCCCATCGATCGGCGTCTCGTTGCGCTTGTGCCCACGCTCGTCATATTGCCCCAGGCGGGAGTCGGCAACCACGGGATGATCGGCCGCGAACGCGGCGATCGCTTCCAGCGTCGCGTCTGACAGCGCCCAGGCCCGCGGCGCGATGAGCATGTCCACCTCCCGCTCCTGCAGGTAGCCCTCGGCGATCTGGTCCTCATCCACGAAGCGGTAGGGGATGCGCAGACGGCGCAGCAGCCGCACGAAGGTCTCCTCGCACTCCTCCCAGCGCTGGTCGAGGGCGTCCGCCGGCGTGTTCGGCTCCTCGGCGCCCATGGCCGCCACGTAAGCGCAGCGGCTGGGCCACGAGTGCAGGATCGCCACCGGCTCCTGCACCGGCTCGCTCTCGATGAGCAGCCTGCCCACGCCCGAAGTCAGCTCGTGGTTAACCGCGCTGATCCACTCCGCGCGCGGGCCCAGGTTGAGCGTCCCGGTCAGGGTTCCGTAGCCCAGCTCGCGGCCGACGCCGTACCAGCCCATGAAGGTGCCGCCGTAGGCCGGGAGGAGCCAGCCCTCGCGCTCGACCTGCTTGCGCGGGCGGCCGTAGCCCGACCACATGCCGATCAGCTTCGGGTCGCGGAACCACGAGCGCGCGCGGTCGTGCGAGCGCGGGTAGATCTGCCCGTACTCGAGGATCGGGAAGAGCTTCGACATGACCGTGCAGGTGGTCCAGCCCTCATCCCACGGGTTGACGCCGCCGATGACCGTGTCGCCGGCCTCCTCCTGCGCCCAGCCCTGCATCCGCTCGATGGCGCCCACGAACGTGTCCGCCATGAACTTCCGGAACTCCAGCCAGGGAGCGATGTTGTCGGGCCGCTGCCTGGCCTGCTCGATGCGCCACGGCTCCACCCGGTTCCAGCTCGCGAAGTTCGTCCCCCAAGTTGCGTTCAGCTCGTCGAGGCTCGCGTAACGCCCGCGCAGCCACTCGCGGAACGCCGCGCGCGTGTGCTCGGAGAAGCAGGCCTCGCGACTCGCGACCTGCATCTCGTCGCCCAGGCCCAGCAGCAGCGGCGACAGCGGCCGGCGGGCGCGCACCTGCTCGCGGATCGACGGCTCCTCGCGCGCCCACAGCTCCGGGTCGTGCAGGCAGGGCACGCGCTCGCCCTCGGGCGTCACGGTCGCGGAGCCGACGCCGGTCAGCCGGTAGGGCTGCGCGGTCAGGAAGCCCTGGTCGAGGGAGTGCCAGACCACGCCCGAGGGCTGAATGGCCCGAAAGCCCATCTGCTCCCAGATGCGGGCGTAGGCTTCCTGGCAGTAGTCCGGCGCCTCGCGGTTCTCCCACAGGCCCGAGTAAGGGATGTAGTCGTCGATCACCACCGGCTGCGGGCGCGTGAGCAGGCGGCGCAGGTGCTGCTCGCTCGCGCCCTCATCGGGCACGGTCAGGCGCAGCTCGATGATGCGCTCACCCGACGCGATCAGCGGCACACGCAACTCGGCGTCGCCGCCGATGGTTCCTTGCGCGCGCCCGATCAGCCGCGCGTGCGCGCCGTAGACCTCCGCCTCCACCGGCAGGCTCGGGGCGCCCTCGACGGTCGCGGTTGCGAGCACTTCGGCGCCGTCGTCGGTGCACGACGCCTCGACCTGCGCAATGCGCGCGGGCCGGAGCACCTGGTATTGCGCCGAGGCAACGTCCACCGCATCGCCGGCGGCGTTCACCAGCGTGAGCGCGACATGGTGCAGTCCGTCCTGCGCCGATGCGGGCAGGGGGATGGTCGCCTGGCCGTCGGCCACCGCGACCGG
Organism: Candidatus Zipacnadia bacterium; assembly: GCA_029820295.1. Taxonomy (GTDB): domain Bacteria; phylum Armatimonadota; class Zipacnadia; order Zipacnadales; family UBA5352; genus JALGVA01. The sequence continues at coordinate 13,794 of JALGVA010000093.1, read as the reverse complement.
CTCCAGCGCCACCGGCGCTGCGAAGGGCGCCAGCCACGCGCCGCGCACCGCCGCCACGTCTCCGCTGCAGGTGACCGTGGCGGTCGGCGCCTCGCCCGGCGCGACCGTCTCCGCGCAGGCGACGGTCCCGATCAGGGCGGCGTCGCGCGCCCCCGCGGTCATGAGCATCTTCAGCCAACGCGCGAACTGGTACTCCCAGTACGGGTAGCGCAGCGTGTGCGCGTCGGCGATGCGGCCCATCGTCCCCCACAGTGAGTAGGGCATCACCACGATGCGCCCCTGCCCGTGCAGGGTCAGTCTGATGCGCTCCAGGGCCCCCAGCGGCGCCGGCGCCGCAAGCGAGGCCATCTCCAGCGGTTCGGCCTGGTCGATGAGCGCGGTCAGGGCGTTCGGCTGCTGCTCGCGGCGCGACCGGCAGACGATCAGCCCCATGCCCGCCTCGACGCGCGTCAGCAGCGCCTCCAGCGCGTGTGAGGGCACCTGGTCGAGGTTGGTGCGCACCAGCACCAGCACGTCCGGTGGCTCGTCGCCGGCCAGCAGTTCGTAGAGCAGGTCGCCCTGGTCGAGGGACAGGTCGCTGCCGAAGATGTTCTCGCCGAAGTAGTTCGTGGGCGACGAGATCACCTGCGCCTCCATGTCGATGCGCTGCTGCAGCTCCACGATCTCGCGCTCGTTGATGTCGCCGCACACCCACAGTGTGCGCAGCGGCCCGCCCGCCAGCGGCTTCGCCCACAGGATCGGGTCGGTGGTCATGAACAGGCCGGGCTGCAGGTCGCTCAGCCCCGGCGCGGCCACCAGGCTTGCGACCGTGGTCATGCGCGGCAGGGGCTGCGCCTCGTCGGGCACGTAGCCCGCGTCGGTGGTGAGCACCAGCACATCGAGCATGTGCCCGCAGTCGCCCTCGGTGGCGATCTCGATGACGTGCCGGCCTTCGCCCAGATGCACGGCGCCCATGTCCAGCCAGTCGAGGCGCAGGCCGGTGTCGGAGGTGAACTCGTGGCCGGCGCTGTCGTAGAGCTGCCGCCCGTCGATGCCCAGCGTGAAGCGCCCGCCGCGGAAGCCATCCACCCACGCCCGCAGCAGCAGCCGCCACTGCCGGTCGGCCGGGATCTCGATGGGGAAGCTGAAGCGCCCCGCCGGCCCCCAGGCGAGTCGCCCGCCCGACGGCTGGTTGACGCCGTGGTCGTACTCGATGGACTTGAAGCCCGACGCGTGCGCCTCGGTGGGGGAGAACAGGTCCTCCATCTCCAGCCAACCGTAGAGCCGCCCGTCGCGTTCGAGGAAGCCCACGGGCTCGGCCGCGGGCGCCTCGATCTTCAGGCGCACCATGTACTCGCCCGCGTCAGGCTCCTCGGTGCCGAAGCTCAGCCAGCCTTCGCGCCAGGTCTGCCCGCCGTCGCGGCTGGAGGCGGAGCGCCCGTAGTTGTTGTCGCGGTCGATGCCCAGGTAGAAGTAGCTGCCGCCGCGGTCGAGGGTCAGCGTGATCTGGTTGGGCCCGCGTACCAGCACGTCCGGGTCGATCTCCAGTTCATGCCAGCCCATGGTCCCGTGGTCGATAAGCGAGTCGCGCAGCACCTCGGCGCCGTTGACCGCGATCACCAGGTCGGCCCACTCGACGCCCTCGACCGGGCCGTCGTACAGCTTCCTGGTGGCGACATCGTAGGGGCGCACCTTCATGAAGTACTGCACCCACGCGCGGGTGACGGTCGCCGGGTCGGCGTCGAGCAGCAGCGTCTTGCGGCACACGGAGCGGTCGCTGGTGACCTGCCCGCGGCCGTCGTCGGCGGTGCCGTCATCGTCACGGATGACGGTGATGCGCGTGTCCTGCGCTGCAGTCAGGACGGGCAACGGGAGCAGCCCCGCGAGGATGGCGATGGCGATGCGGTGCATGATCGGCCCCTGGAAGCGGCTGTCGATGAGCGCGCGCGGTCTCGCCCCTTCTCCGCGAGGAGGGGGCGCACCTGTGACGGCGAACCGCCCGGCGAGGTGATGACCATGCGCGACCCATCGCTGACCGACTTCCTGAGCGAGGCCGGCTGGGGCGTCTTCCTGCACTACCTCGCGCCCGTGGTCGCGGGAGATGACATCGATCCGGCGACCTGGCAGCGGCTGGTGGCGGGCGTCAATGTCGAGGGCCTGGCCGACCAGCTCGCCGAGTGCGGCGCCGGCTACCTGTTCGTGACTGTCGGGCAGAACTCGGGCTACTATCTGTCGCCCAACGAGACCTATGACCGCATCGTCGGCCACGAGCCCACCCGCTGCGCGGAGCGTGACCTGGTCGCCGATCTGCACGCTGCGCTGGCCTCGCGCGGCATCCACCTGCTGGTCTACCTGCCCTCAGGCGCGCCCGACCGCGACGAGCGGGCCACGCAGGCCTTCGGCTGGCGCAAGGGTACGCAGCCGGTCCACGCGCGCCCGGCGCGCGGGGCGGACGAGGACGGGCGACCATGGGGCTTCGACAACCCGCGACTGGAGGGCTTCCAGCGCAAATGGGAGGCGGTCATCACCGAGTGGTCGGAGCGCTGGGGCGAACGCGTGCGTGGGTGGTGGTTCGATGGCTGCTACTACCCGGAGATGTACGAGAGCCCGTTCCCGCCCAACTGGACCAGCCTGTGCGCGGCGGCGCGGGCGGGCAATCCGGCGAGCATCCTCGCCTTCAACCCGGGCGTGATGGTCGACCTGATGGTGCTCACCGAGCAGCAGGACTACGCCGCAGGGGAGATCAGCGACACCTTCCCGCCCTGCACCGGCCGCTGGATCCACGGCGTGCAGTGGCATGTGCTCAGCTACCTCGGCGACACCTGGGGCCGTGGCGAGCGGCCGCGCTTCGCCGATGACTTCGCCGAGCGCTACACGCGCGCGGCCGTCGAGTTCGGTGGCGCGGTGACCTGGGACGTGCCTCCGCGGCCCGACGGCCTGATCGACGACGCCTTCCTGCAGCGCCTGCGGGCCATCGGCGCCACGGCGCGCGGCTAAGGCTCAGTCGGCGCGCTCGATTACCGCCATCTCGTCCTCGCCCAGCGCGAGGCGCACCAGCCGCCTGCCGTCCTCGACGCGCTCCTCGCCAGTGCGGTCGGTCAGCGCCCCGTCGGCGCCGTACCAGTAGACCGTCACCGGCCCGTCGTCGCCCAGCGTGAAGGTCCCGGGAACGCAGGTGATCAGCCGCTCCTCGCCCAGCAGCCAGCCGCGGTGCAGCTCCACCGGTGTGAACGGGAACATGCGCTGCGTGATGGTCGCATGGGGCTGTGCCGGCCGCGAGTAGTAGTAGTAGAGGTTGCCCCACATGAGCTTGAGGCGGATGTCATCCAGCAGGCCGTCGAAGTCCTTGATGACCAGGTGGTCGCCGAGGGAGATCGGCGTGTACAGGTGCGAGCGCGCGGGGTACCAGGTCGCCGCGGTCTCCACGAAGCGCGGGAAGTGGTAGTCGCTCAGCGTCGCGGTGCGCGGGCAGGAGTTGCCGATGAGCGCGCCGCCCTTGGCGAAGATGTAGTCGATGAGGGCGACCTTGGCCTCGAGCGAGAGCAGTTGGGGGTCGCCGAACCTGCGCACGATGCGGTGCTCGTCGTCAAGCTCTGCCGAGTGCCCGTCCCAGCGGTCGTAGCTGCGCCTGGGCGAGATCATCTCCAGCTCGTCCCAGTAGATGCCGTCCGCGCCGATGCGGTCATCGTCCAGGCACATGTCGATGACCTGCTTCATGGCGTCGAAGTAGGAGTTGCCGATGGCCGGGTAGCAGTAGTAGAACGGCATGCCGATGCGGTTGGTGTAGCCCTGGTTGATGTAGGGCGTGCCGTCCTCGTTGGTGATGAGCGAATCGGGGAAGCGCTCGGGCGTGTCCTCGTGCAGGTTGATGAAGCTGTGGATGTAGATGAGCGACTGCACGCCGGGCACGGCGGCGCGCAGGTTGGCGCAGGCCTGGCGGAAGCGCTCCTGCAGGTGCGTGGCCTCGAGCATGTGCGCCCCGTGGTAGTAGGGCGGGTCGCCGCCGCTGTTGGCCCAGGTGCCGGTGGAGATGAAGGCCAGCCCGCGCTCGGAGACCAGCGCGCGGATGTCGTCGGCGTTCATGTCGGCCAGGCTCGGCAGCCCGAACTGGAAGCCGCCGGGGACCGTGAAGTTGGCCCCGAGATCGCGTCGGCACAGGTTGATGAAGTCGAAGTAGTCGGGGCGCAGCACCGGGTAGACCGCCCAGCGCAGTGTGTACTCGCCGCGCGCGGGCAGACAGAACACGTCGCTGCGCACGCCCGCCGCGCCCGCGGCGTCCCAGTAGAACACGCCCTGCACGCGCGCCACGTCGTCGAGCGCCAGCAGCCCGCAGCCGGACTGCTCACCGGCGATGAAGGCCGTCGAGTTTTCGTAGCCGCGCAACTGCGCTACCGCCGGATCGGGGTTGCCGCACAGATATGCGTCCTTGATCTGCTCCAGCGGCGCGCGCAGCTCGTGCGCCCACGCCAGCCCGATGTCGCGGTCGGTGAGGTTGCGCAGCTCATCGCTTACCAGGAGGCGGTCGCCCTCGAAGCGCACCACGCGCCGCACTTCGTAATCGGACGCATGGCACATGGCCCCGGCTTCCCCCTCGCCGCCAACGGGCTCGACGCGCCACTCGGGCTGCCCCTCGGGGGCATCGGTCGCGGGCATGGTGTTGAAGCCGCCGCCCTCGTACGAGAACCGCGAGACGACCTCCAGGTCCAGCCCGGGCAGCGCGAGCGTCATGCCGCCGGCCTCTCCGACGGTCGCCACCTCGGCGATGCTCGCCGTCGCCGGCGGCCGGACCATGATGCGGTCGGGCGAGAATTCCTCGGCGGTCGCCGGCGCCTCGACCGCCGGCGGTTCGTCGGACAGCTCGACAGCCAGCTCGTTGAAGACCAGGTCAAGCGTCGGATTGTCCTCGGGGAAGTAGGAGCGCAGGTTCATGGCCACGCCCCGGTGGCTGATGGTGAGCGTGTTCTGCTCGCCGGCGCGCACCAGGTCGGTGATGTCGATGACGAAGCGGTAGGCCGAGACCTCGATCATCTCGCCGCCGACTTCGCCCTGATAGCCCAGCGGGGTGAAGTCGGGCGCGTAGACCACCCGCCAGTTGCCGCCCTGCGCCCATGGGATGCGCACGCCATCGGGCATGATGGCCTCGAGCGGCTTGTTGAGCAGCCGCACCGCCGACCGGGTCGCGGCGGCGTTGAGCGGCTCGCCGTTCACCGCCAGGCCCATCACGTAGGTCGAGCCCGCGGTGCGCGGCGAGTCCATGCGCACCTCGTAGACGAGGCGGGCGGAGGCGTAGTCTCCCCCCGGCGTGAAGTTCAGTTCGGCTTCTTCGCCGTAGGGGAGGACCCAGCCGGGCTCAGCCAGCTCGATGGTCTCCGCCGCCGCCGCCGACGCGGTCAGCACTCCCAGTGTCAGCACGATAGCCATGCGCATTGCGGTCACCTCGAGTCGCGTCAGTGAGGTCAACGACCTCCCAGCGGGCGCAGCAGCCAGCGCCGCACGCTGATGATGGTGTTGGTCGCCTGCTCGTTCCTGCCGACCACCCGGACGGTGATCGTGTGCTCGCCCGCGCCCAGCTCCACTTCCCCGACCGGTACCACGTGGCCGCCCGAGTACACGCCCGACCAGTAGGCGTCGAAGGGCTCGCCCAGCGGCTCGCCGTCCACCTCGACCTGGTTGATCCCGTAGACATTGGCCAGCACCCAGTCGGCCAGCAGCTCGTACCGGCCCGGCTCGATCTCGGGCAACGTGAAGGTGATCCAGTCGCCCACGTCGCTGGCGCCCAGGAGCTGCGAGCCCAGCCCGTCGAGGCGCTTGGTATAGCAGCCCTCGGCGACCTCGACCGGCAGGTCGCGCGCCTCCAGCACGATGCCGTCAAAAGGCTCCGCCGTGGCCTGCTCCATCGTGACCGTGTACTCGCCGGTGCCATCGAAGGGCATGACCAGCACCAGCTTGGCCGCGCCCAGCGATGAGCTGCCGTCCCGAGTGTATGGGTTGTGCTGGCGCGCCGGCCAGCGCAGGCCCGCGGGCGGCTGCACCGTGACCGTCACATCGGCGTAGGTGAACGCGCCGCCGACCTGCTCCGGCGACAGTTCCAGCGGCTCGTCGGTCAGCATGACGCGCTCGCCGCTGGCGGGCGACAGCGCCGGGCCACGCATCATCAGCGGCAGGTGGGCCTCGATGCGCCGGCCCGCAGGTGCGCGGTAGGTGAGCACCACGCGCTCGCCATCCGGCCACACCTCGACCGAGCACCGCTCATCGCCGTAGGACAGGTCGAGGCGCGTCACGTCGCCTTCGTGGCCGGTGCTCGCCTTGGTGGGCGTCCACAGCAGGTCGATGTCATCGGGCGTGAAGTCCGGGCTCTCGTCGCCGGGAGTATGCGCAAGCTGCGCGGGATCGCCGACGGTGAAGGTGGACCAGTAGGGCTGCAGCTTGGTGTTACCGCCGCCGGCGATCATCCCCAGCTCCGAGTGGAAGACGTCGATCAGGTTCTGCCGATCCTGGATCCACCGGCTGTCGGAGACCTCGGCGGCGTAGCCCGAGAGCGCCCAGTTCCACGGCTCGCCGCGCCGGATCAGCGCGTCGCCGTCGCCCAGCATGACGATGCCGTCCTCGCCCAGATCGCCGGGCATGACGATCTCGCCCTCGCCGCTGTCGGTGAGGAACGAGGCGGCGGCGTCGCCTCCCAGCAGCCGGCGCTCCTCGCCGGCGTAGCGTCTGAGCTGTGCCAGCAGGAAGCCCCGGCCGACCGGCGTGTGCGTGAAGCCGACGTCGTTCACGCGCACCCCGCCGTGGTAGATCTGGCGCTCGTCGATGGCCGAGACCGAGCTGCCGTCAGGCCACAGGATCGAGGCGTGGAAGCGCGCCGAGCGCTCCAGCGCGTCCAGCACCGCCGGGTCCCGGGAGTGGTGGTAGTAGATGCCCAGGGCGTCGATGTAGACCGCGTTGTAGCCGACCACCGGCCCCGAATGCTCCGTCCAGAAGCCGCCCGGGTCCTGCTTCGCGACTACCTTCGCCATGAACTCACGGGCGCGGTCGCGCCACTGCTCATTGTCGAAGACCTCGCCGGCGATGCACAGCCCCATCGCGTGGTGCGTGGGGATATTGTGGGTGCCCGCGGTCTCGAGCATAGTGTGGATGTGGCCGAAGCCGAGCAGCAGCCCTCGCTCCCACTTCTCCCGCGTCGCCTCCGGCAGCGCGTCGCCCACGAGTTGATACGCGCGCACCCAGCGGCTGTAGGTCCAGGGCATGTGGATCTGGCCCCAGTACGAGCCGTCCTTCTTGTCGAAGCGCCACCGGCCCGCCTCGTCCTGAGCGTCCACCAGCGCCTCGCCCCCGCCTGCGATGGCCGCCAGAAGCTCGTCGGAGTGGTAGAACGGGTTGCTCGGGTCCTCGAGGCTCCAGGCGACCGCGAGGGGGAAGATCACGTTCTGGTCGCCGCACACCCACGGCTCAGTGCCGAACCGCCCGGTTTCGGCGTGGTAGGAGTTGAGGATGCCCGGTATGTCATCAACCAGGCTGTCGATGAGGTACGGGCGCGGCGGCCAGGTGCCGAACTCATCGTCATCGGTGAGCGCGAACGAGCAGCACACCAGCATCATTGCAGTCAGGCACACACCCTTCATGGCGACCTCCGAAGCCCCGCCCCGTCGAAGTATCCGGTCACAGTGCGACTTCTCCGCGCGCCGGTTCGCGACCTCGTGGCCGCGACGTCGCGGGCAGATGAACCCCGCGCGGCCACGAGGATTGCGCCCGCCCGGCAGCGAAGTCCTGCGCGCGACCGTCGCCCCCCGGGGAGTGATCGCCGTGAGGTACCGGCTGCCTGCCGTCATCGCGCTGTTCTGCTGCGCCGCCGCGTTGGCCGACGACTTCGTCTACGCCCCGCTTGACGACTTCGAGGACGCCTCGCCGTGGGTCAAGGGTGACCCGAACACCGACATGACGCAGCGCGACTCGGCGGTCATGCCCAGCCGCGAGATCGTGCACCAGGGCGAGCAATCGCTGGCCTTTATGATCCGCGTGAACTGGACGCCGCGCGAGGGCGAGGAGTATCCCAGGGGCTGGCCGATGATGTCGCGCGACCTGGACCCGCCGCAGGACTGGAGCGACCAGGACCGCGTGTTCTTCTGGCTGTACACGCAGACCGACGACCGGCTGCCCCAGGACCGCGTGCTGCGCGTGGGCTTCTTCATCGAGGGCGAGGAGGTGGTCGGCGGGCCGTGGTACACCATCCCCGGCATCGTCCCCGGGCGGTGGCAGCAGATCTCGGTGCCGCTCGAGCCCGGGCGCGACTGGACGCGCGTCAACCGCATCAGCTTCTACGTCGCCGAGGGCTGGTACCAGGACGGCGACGAGGTCACGTTCTACGTCGATGACATGCGCCTGGCGCGCCGCACCAGCCCCGTGCTGCTGTCCGCATCGGCATCGGCGCGTATCGCCGGGCGCGGCAGCCTCGCCATCGACGTGGCGCTGGAGGGCCGGCCCGATCCCACGCGCCACAGCGTGCGCTGCACCGTCACCGACCTCGCCGGCGCCGAGCAGGCGAGCTTCCGCTGGCGGCTGGAGGCGCGGTCCGCGCAGTTCGCCATGGACCTGACCGACGTGACTCCCGGCAGCCATCACGCCCGCATCGACCTGCTCGACGGCGAGGACGTGATCGACAGCCGGGAGCAGTACTTCCGCAGCCTGCAGCCGGGGCGGCGCACCTACCTGTCGCTGATCAGCTTCTACTCGTCGGGGGTGTGGAATGGCGACACGCTCGAGCCGCTGCGCGTGCTGAACGACTCCGCCTACGCGGGCGTGGCGCTGCCCTTCTGGGGCGCGTACTACACGGATCCGGTTGAGGACTGGGAGGAGCTGGTGCCGAAGCTCGACGAGGCGCGCGCAATCCTGGAGATCGACCCATGGCCGTGGGTGTTCTCGAACCGCTTCATCGGCGCGCCCCAGGACGCCAGAGGCCACTCCGGCATCGCGTCGCGCCCCGAGTACTTCCAGCGCATCCCCATCCTGGACCTCGACGACGATACCGGCGCGCGCTCGGACATGATGAAGATGTGGCGGCTGGGCGTGCGCGCGGCGAAGTACTGGCAGTCGCCGGGCGTCGTTCTCGACCTGGAGGCCTACAACAACTACCCGTCATATAACATCAAGTACACGGCCGAACGGCGCGGAGAGAGCTACGCCGAGGTGATCCGCAAAGTCGAGCTGGTCGGCGAGGACCTGGCGCGCATCATCGAGGAGGAGTATTCACAGTGCGTCGTCTGGACGCTGTTCAGCCGACTGGAGGTCTCCAGCCCGATCGAGGGCTACGAGGGCACGGTGCATCCCGTGCCGGGGCACATCAGCCTCGGGTTTCTGCGCTACGCGCAGGAGCACGACCTGCCCTGCAGGCTGCTGTGCGGCGGGGAGACCACGCCGGGCTACTACAACCCGAACCCCGAGGCCCTGCGCGCGAAGATCATCCGGCGCGACCGCGACATGGCACCCTATCTCGAGCGCTTCCCCGACCACCTCTTCCTGGCCGGGACCATCTCCCCCTACCACGACATCACCATCAACACCAGTTGGATGAAGGACCGCCCCGGCGAGAACCCGGAGATCCGCACGCTCGAGGACTTCGCGCCGATGTTCGAGACGCTCTTCGGCGCCTATGACTGGAACTGGATCTACGCCTCCAGCGCCGCGAAGACAATGCCCTACGACCCCGCGCACAATGAGATGTACACGCCGGTGCTGAGCGCGGCGCTGACGGCGGCGGCGGAGTAGCGAGGGCGGCCCGGGGAACGGTGGCGGCTCTGAAGAGCCGCCCTCCGAACGACAGGCGCCTCGCGCGCCGTTCGCCGCAGGGATGCCTGAGGCAGAACGGCGGGCCGGGATGGAACCTGAAGCCCGCTCGCAGGCGGGACCGGGCGGTCCCTCCGCACGGCAACGACACTGACGTGTCAGGTGTGCACCCGGTCTTCGACTACCGCGAGGCCTGCAGGCGCGCCTACATCGCGGTGCATGACCGCAGGCCCGAGGGCGAGATCATCACTCACATGTCGGGCCACTACACAGCACCCTTCCTGTCCTTCACCGATGCCATGCTCCAGGGCGAGCAGTACCGCTGGCCGCTGCCGCACTGGCAGGTGGAGGACGACTACACGCAGGTGCTGCACCTCGACTACGCGCGCACCGAGCTGACCGGCCTCAACCTGGGCGTGGCGCCGGTCTTCCTGCCGGAGTACTCCGGCGCGCGCGGCGGCGCGCGCAACCGCCGCAACACCGAGCACCTGCTGGCGGTCACGCGCCTGCATGACATGAACGTGTGGCCGATCTGGTGCGACCCCGAGCCCGTGCGCGAGCTGTGGCGGGCGCAGGACCGCTTCGGCATCGGCGAGGCGGATGTGCAGTTCCTGCCCTACTGGGAAGAGCCGCCCGCGGAGACCGACGCTGAGGAGGTGCTGGTGAGCGGCTACAGCCGGCCGGGCCGGGGGATGCTGGTGGTGTCGAACTTCCTCGGGCATGAGGATCGCACAGTGACGGTGCGGCCCAACGGGGCGGTGCTGGGCTTCGAGCGGGCGTTCACCGCCACGGACCTGCTCACCGGCGAGCCGATCGCGGTCGAGGCCGGCTGCCTGCGCCTCGACCTGCCCGAGGGCCGTGCCCGCTACGTGCTGCTGATCGAGGAGTAGAGTCGGGCGGCGGGGCCTGCACGGTCGGCCCAGGGGGGGCGTTCAGTCAGCCTGCGCCGGTCACTCGCCGCCCAGCGCCGCCCGCAGCGCCACGATGTGGTCGGCGGTGATGCGGCGCAGGCGCTCGTAGTCGGCGCCGGTCAGCCGGTCGGCGATGGTCGAGACCACCGGGTAGTTCCCGTACTCCGGACGGCTGACCGTCTGCACCTCGTTCGAGGTCGGCATCATCGCGCGCACTTCATCCAGCCACGTCCGCGCGTCGGCGCACTCAACGCCACGCTCGGTCGCCCGCGCCACCAGGTCCTCGAGCGTGCACAGGTACCAGGTGTCCTGCGCGCCCAGGCGGAAGCCCTCCCAGTTGCGCGTGGCGATGGGCGTCACGAAGTCCTCGGGTGACATGACCGTGTAGGCCATGTTGTGGATGAAGGGCAGCGGCCAGGAGCGCATGGTGCGGTAGCGGTAGGGGCAGTGCACGCTCAGCGGGCTGGTCCACAGGTAGAGGCCGTTGATGATGCGCGCCCACTCGGCGACGTACCAGGACCGGTGCGGGTTGAAGTAGAGCCAGCCCTCATCACCGGCGGAGGCCAGCTCCTCCCCCAGCGCCTGCCATGAGCCACCCGCCTGCAGGTGCCGGTCCATCGCGTAGCCGTTGTAGCAGCGGATGTCCATCCACGGGTCGAGGTCGGCGATGGCGCCGGGCACGTAGTCCTGCGGCAGCGTATGCATGGTGATGTAAATGCGCTGCTCGGGGACCCGGCGGATGGGCCGCGCCAGCTCCATGAACAGGTAGCGCCGGCGCTCGCCCATGACCTCGTCCATGTGTGTGAGGACGATCTCGAACTCAGGATATCGCGCGCGCAGCGGGTCGAGGCCCCGGATGGCGCGCTCGACGGCCTCGGCGTAGCGCTCATCGCCCGCCAGCGACTCGGCGCGATCACCTTCGTTGATGTCCTTGTGGCCCAGCAGCGCTGCGATCTGGCGGAACTCGTCCATGACGACGATCTCGCCGCAGAAACCGAACTCAGCCAGCAACGCCAGCCCCTCGGCCAGCTCGTCGTACGAGGTTACGATGTCGCCGTCGAGCAGCTCGTGGCGCAGATGCAGGTAGCTGAAGAGCCGCGAGACGTGGTGATCGCGCAGGTCCTGCAGCTCGGCGCGCACGCGCTCGCGCACCTCGGGCGCCAGCTCCATCTGGTAGTACATGCCGAAGGCCTTGCGCTCGGAGGGCTCCAGCGCGAAGGGCAGCACCTCGACCGCGACCGGGATCGCGAGGTCATCGCCGCCCGCGGCGGAGATCGCCAGCGTACCCGCGTAGTCGCCGGCCGGAGCGTCATCGGGGACGTGCACGGTCAGCGCGATCTCCTTGAAGTGCTCGGCCGGCAGGTCGAAGGGGTTGGCCGGGTCGAGCAGCGCCGCCGCGGGTACGCGCTCGGCGTCATCGACGCGCGGTCGCGGAAGCTGCATGACCCGCCGCACCGCGCGCACCTGCAGGTCGGTCGCCGGGATGGTCGCGCCCTCGGGGCCGGCCAGCGCCGAGGGTGTCAGCGTCAGCTCGCTCAGGTCGCGGGTCGCGTAGACCACCGCCGCCATCGTCTGCCACTCGCCGCGCGCCGCGAAGGCGCTCAGGCGCGGCTCGTCGGGCAGCTCCGCGGGCGCCTGCGCCGGGTCCAGCTCGTCCACGTAGTACTTGGGTACGACGAGGTAGCCGCGCGCTGCGTCCGGCAGGTCGAACGGGCAGCGGTCGAGGTCGGTCACCGGCGGCGGCAGCGTCGCAGTCATCTCAGGCGCCTCCAGCTCGGGCGCATCGATCGGCGCGTCCAGCGCAAACTGCGTGCGCGGCTCGTCCCAGATGGCCAGCTCATCGATGGCGCCGTCCCACCGCCCGCTGATGACGATCGTCGGCATGGCGCGGCGCGGGGGGATGGAGTCGCCCTCCTCGCCGATCAGCTCGCCATCGAGATAGAGCGCGAGCCGGCCATCGCCCCAGGTGAAGGCGACGTGGCGCCACTCGCCCGCGCGCCAGGGGGAGCTGTCGGTGTCTATGCGCACGTAGCGGCCCACCCCTGCGGCTCCGGTGGCGACGCCGAACAGATTCGTCGCCAGCTTGTTGCACTCGAGGTAATTCCCACGCTCGACGCGCGCGCTGAAGAGCACATGCACCTGCCCGTCGTCGCCGTCCCAGTCAGGCCGCACCCACATCTCGACGGTGCCCTGATCGGGGCGGAAGTTGCCGTCATCGGCGACGATGGCGAGGCTCTGGCCGGGCACCAGCGACAGCGCCCGCCCGAAGCGCCCGTCGGTGAGCTGCAGCGTCGGGTCCATGATCGTGGGCGTGCGCGAGCCCGCCGCCCAGCTTGCGGCGGCGTAGTTGTCGAAGTGCGCGCAGTAGAGCAGCCCGTCGGGGACGTCCTGCGCGACCGATGCGGCGGCGCAGGTCGCGAGCGTGCACAGCGCGGCGAACAGGCGAGCGGGGCGCATGGCATGGACCTCCCGGCCCTGTCGTGGACGCGTTCGAAGTCAGTATGCCCGTGGGGGGGGCGCCGGTCAAGCATCGGCTGCTACGCTCGAGGCCCGCAAGTGGCGGCGCTGGCGGAGGTCGGGGAGTAGCGTCTGTCGCGCCGCTTTTCGCAGAAACTTAAGCACTGCTGGGTTGACCGTCCCCGGCTCCCGCGCCATACTTCCCGCGAGCGTTCGAGACAATCCTCAGGAAGGAGAGATACACCATGCGCAGGGGCTTCACGCTCATTGAGCTGCTGGTCGTTATCGCCATCATCGCGATCCTGGCCGCCATCCTGTTCCCGGTCTTCGCGCGCGCGCGCGAAAAGGCGCGGCAGACCTCGTGCCTTAACAACCAGAAGCAGATGGGCCTCGCGACCCTCATGTACGCCCAGGACTATGATGAGACGTACAACCTCGCCTACACGGTCCCGAGTATCGGCACGCGGCACTGGCCGCACCTGCTGGAACCCTACGTGAAGAACGTCAACCTGTTCGAGTGCCCGAGCGACCCCGATCCGTGGAGCACGGGCGGCTATCTGCTCAGCTACATTTGCGACTACACGCTGTTCCGTCCCGGCACCGTGCCGACGCCCCCGGTGACCGCGGTCAAGATGGCGACGATTAAGCGCCCGGCCGAACTCATTGCCCT
>JALGVA010000249.1 GCA_029820295.1 Candidatus Zipacnadia bacterium | reverse complement strand
CCAGGTCTCGTAGCCGCCCTGGTCGAGGCCGTGGTCCGTCGGCACGTAGCCGATCCAGTCATTGGCCAGCTCGATGGTCATGGTGCGGGCGAACGGCGAATTGCGCTTGGTGTTGAGGCCGTACTCGACGAAGAACTCGCCCGGGAAGCCGACCATCGCCAGATCGCCGATGCGCAGCGCCTGCACCACGGTCTCCATCTCCAGCGGCATGGTGTCTATCACGCGGCGCTCGTTGGCGTAGGCGTCCACGTATTGCGGCCACTTGGCGGCGATCTGCTCGACCGCGCGCTGGCCGCCGGCGACCACGCGCGCCTCCTCCTCGGCGGCGGTGCGGCGGCGATAGACCGGGTTCGCGACCGCCGCGGCCACGGTCACGTCGTCCGTGAACGCCTCGATCTGCGCCCAGCGCTTCCAGCACTCGGCGGCAAGGACATTGCCGACGCGATCGACGTTGGCATCGGGGTAGCTGGGGGGCTGTCCTGACGGCGCCCTGGTGCGGTCCATGTTGTTGGTGTCGCCGCAGCAGCCGTTGGCCATGATGGCGACGAACTCGGCGCCGGCCATGCGCTGCAGGGCCTCCCCGAAGGCGCCGAAGTAATCGGCGGAGATCACGTTACCCGCCCCGCCGACGTAGTGCAGCGAGAAGTTGGCGATGGCGGCGATGGACTCGCCGTCTGGCGTCTCGGCGACGAGCAGCGCGACCTCCGGGTCGGTCGGCCCGGCGGGGCGCACCAGCTCGGGGCTCGCCACCGGCGGGTTCATCATCACCGAGCCGTCCGCCATCCACCAGCGCCGGTTGTGCGTCTCCTCGGGGCACCAGCCGGAGGTGTGCCCGATGACTGCGGGCTCGAGGCGGTTCTGCGCGAGCTTGACCGCATCGCCGATGCGCTGCAGCGCCCACGCCACGTAGTCCTCTTCCGCGGTGACCTCGAACATGCTCAGCGTGGCCGGCCCGTAGTGCGTGTGCGTGCAGGACATCATGATGTTCTCAGCAGGGATGCCGGTCAGCTCCTGTGCCCGGGCCTTCGCGACCTCGAACTGCGCGCGGTCGAGCACGATGAGGTCGTTCTGCACGTAGACAACCTGTGTCTCGCCATCGTCGAACACGACGGCTTTGCTCAGCAGCGGGTAGCTGACGTCCTCGGCGTAGCGCGGAGACAGCGACCCGGCCAGCACTGAGCCGAGCCCGGGGGTGATGTCGATCTCTGCGGCGCCGACGCGTAGCTCGCCCATGGTCACTCGCCCCTTCATCAACTGCGTGGCTGTCCCGTCGGCGCCAGACCTTCGCCGGATGGCGGCGGGAACCTGCAGGTGCGGGGGGTGCCGGCGGTGAATTGTGGTCGGTACGGAGATACTTGGTCGAGGTGATCGGATGGCCGCACAGCCTGGCGGTTCGCCGGCCGGTCGGGTCATGCCTGCGCTGCTCGGCCCGTGGGCCATCGGCATCGCCATCGCGACGGTGGCGGGGGCGGTGCTGGTGTCGCCACTGCTGCTGATCCCCGGCGCGGGGGCGTGGCTGATCGCGGTGATCGCGACCGCCGCCGCGCGTGGCCGCAAGGCGCGCGAGGCGCGCATCGACACCACCGGCCTGCCGCCGAGCATCCAGCGCGAGCTTGACGGCCTCAACCGCGCACTCGATCAGATGCAGACGGCCATCGCCACCGTTCCGGCCGACCGGCGTGTGCTCTTCGCCGACGTCGAGAACCAGGCGCGGCAGGTGCGCGATGCGGTGACGCGGATGGCGCGCTCAGCGGGAGCGCTGCACACTTACCTGGCGGCGAACCGTGCCGGTGAACTGCAGGGGCGCCTCGAGGGCCTGCGCCAGCGCCTCGCCACGGTCGGCGATGATGCCGCGCGGGCGGAGATCGAGGCGGCCATCGGGCTCGCCGAGGCGCAGCTTGCGCGCCGCGAGCAGCTCCTGGCGACACTGGAGCGCTACCGGGCGACGCTGCGCGGACTGCAGGCGACGGCGGAGGAGCTGGCAGGGCGCGCGGTGAACCTCGCTGCGGGCGGGGAACTCGCGGCGGACGAGACCTTCGACGAGCAGTCCCCTGCGCGCAGGGTCACCGAACTCAAGGCCTCCGTGGCCGCACTCGAAGAGGTCATGCGCACGGAGACCGAGACCCTCTGAGACGCTCGCACGCAACACCGGGCGAGGATGCCCGGTTCCATCCGGAGGTGACCGTCGATGTGGGCCCGCATCAAGGCGATCTTTCGCTCGCTGTTCGGCTGGATGATCCGGGGGGCCGAGAATCCCGAACTGTTGCTGCGCCAGTACATCGACGACATGCGCGCGCAGATGCCCCGGCTCAACGCGCAGGTGGCCGAGGTCATCAAGCACGAGAAGATGCTGGAGATGGAGATCGAGCGCAAGCGTCAGACCGTGGCGGCGCTGGAGCCGCGCGTCGAGGCGGCGGTGAAGATGGGTGAGGAGAAGAAGGAGCTGGCCAAGCGGCTGATCGCGTCGCTGCAGACCGCGAAGATGGAGCTGGCCGGGCTTGAGGAGCAGCTCGCGCGCGCGCACGATGCGTCGCAGCAGATGCTGCGCCAGCGCAGCGCGTACGAACAGCGCATCAACAGCCAGATCGAAGAGGCCAAGCGCCAACTCTCGCGCGCCAAGCAGGCCGAGGTGGAGAAGCAGATCGCCTCGACCATGGCGTCCTTCGAGGTCGGCGGCCAGGCGGACACGCTCGACCGCGTGACCGAGCGCATCGACGAGGAGATGGCGCGCGCGCAGGCGCGCACCGAGGTCGCCTCGCAGACGCTCGACGCGCAGATGGCCGAGCTGGAGCTGGACGTGGCCGACCAGCAGGCCGAGTTGGCCTACGTCGAGTACCAGCGGCAGCTCGGGCTGATCCCCGAGGAAGAGGCCGAGCGGACGATGGAAGCGGTGTCCGCCGAGGAGCCCAGCGCGGAGAAGATCACCAGCGCGCCGACCGCCGAGGAGATGGCGGAGATCGACCGCGAGCTGGGCATCGAGCAGCAAGATTCGCAGCAGTAGGCGGGACGCGCACACGATGGCGGCGAACGGGAGCAATCTGACCGCGCTGCCCCCCTGGGCGGCGCAGGTGCGCAGCGACTTCACCTCCGGTGCGGCTACGGTGTTCCTGCTGCACGGCGTGCGCGACCTCGTGCGCTTCGGCGACAGCTACCTGCCGCTGCCCGAGTTCGTACACCGCGCCTTCTGCGGCGGCAAGCGCACAATCGCCTACGACATCGGCGCCGGCATCACCTTTCCCTCCCCCGATGACGAGAAGGAATTCAAGGCCTTCCTCGAGGTGCGCGCGGCCCGGGGCGAGCCGCCACTGTCGATCCGCGACAGCTACCGTCCGGAGCTGTCCATCCCCGTGCTCCAGGACTACCTGCTCTCGCGCTCGCGCGTCGCGCTGATCATAGACTTCGTGGACAAGGTCTTCCCCGCGCAGGAGGACCGGTTCATGACCGCCGATGAGCGCCGGCTGCTGGCGGCGGTGCGCCGCTGGTCGGCCGACCCGCGCCTGACGCGCCGCAACAGCTTCGTCATGATGATCGCCGAGACGCTCACCGACGTGCACGATGACCTGTACACGCGCGGCGGCGGCACTTCGGTGGTGGAGATCCCCCTGCCCGACCACACCCAGCGCCTCGCGTACATCAACTATCTGCTGGCCGCGGGCGAGCGCGAGACCGAGCGCCCGGTGGACACCGGGGACCTGGCGCTCTCACGCGAGGTGCTCGCGCAGATCACCAACGGCATGACGCTGCAGCAGATCGCGGCGATGGTGCGCTCGGCCCATGCCGAGGACCGGCCACTCGGGCTCGCTGAGGTCGGCGGACACAAGCGCAAGGCCATCGAGGCGGAGATCGGCGACCTGGTCGAGTTCACCGAGTCGGATCTGGGGCTCGACGCGGTCGCGGGCGCGGAGAAGCAGAAGGAGCTGCTCATCGACACCGTGCGGGCGCTGCGTGAAGGGCGCACCGGCCTGGTCCCGAAGGGCATCCTGCTGCTGGGGCCGCCGGGGACGGGCAAGACCTTCACCATGCAGTGCTTCGCCCGCGACATCGGCATCCCGTTTGTGGAGTTGCGCAACGTCTTCAGCAAGTACGTCGGCTCGACCGAGGCGAACCTGGAGAAGCTCTTCCACTACCTCGAGGCGCTCGCGCCGATCTTCGTGTTCATCGACGAGTTCGACCAGAGCTACGGCCGGCGCGTGCAGAGCGACAGCGATTCGGGGGTCTCGCGGCGCGTCTTCGGGATGTTCAACAACTTCCTGTCGCAGGAGCGTCACCAGGGGCACATCATCTTCGGCGCGGCGACCAACCGCCCCGACCTGATCGATCAGTCCACCATGCGCGCCGGGCGCTTCGACATCAAGATCCCCTTCCTGCTGCCCGACGAGGCGGCGCGCGAGGCCATCATCCGCGTCACCTTCCGCAAC
>JALGVA010000092.1 GCA_029820295.1 Candidatus Zipacnadia bacterium | reverse complement strand
GCGGTCTGCTCGATGGCGATGATGGCGCGCGCCCCCGAGTCGCCGGCGATGTACACGACCTCGGCCGGGGCCAGCAGCGGGTTGATCGGCACGACCGTGGCGCCCAGGCGCACCGTGGCGAAGTAGCTGATGACGAACTGCGGACAGTTGGGCAGGATCAGCGCGACACGGTCGCCGGGGCCCACGCCCAGCGCCTGCAGGCCGCCGGCGACCAACTCGACCGCGCCGGCCAGCTCGGCCCAGGTGACGGTCGTGCCCGGCGCGCGCAGCGCCGGCGCGTCGGGCCGGCGCGCGGTGGTCTCGCGCAACATGGTGGAGAGCGAGGCCATGGCATTCGTCCTCTCGCCGCGTGAGATCGGTCCGGGCGCGGCTACCTGGTCAGCACCCAGGCGCGGGCGTCACCGGGCTCGAGCGTGAGCGAGATGGCGTCACCGGCCTGTGCCGCCTCGCCGGTGAAGAACTCCTGGGCGCGGGCGTAGCCCTCGGGCAGCGTCAGGGACAGCTCGCGCGCCTGGCTGGAGGCGTTGAGCAGCGCCACGATCATGGTGTCGCCGAGGCTGCGCGCGCCCGCCCAGTCGGCGCCGTCGGGCACACCCTCGAGCGACGCGAACTCGCCCTCGGTGAAGACGTCCTCGTGCGCCGCCGCCAGGCGCGTCACCTCGGCGCTCGCCTGCCACGACCGCCCCTCGATGGGCATGCGATCGTAGACCAGCACGCCGCCGGTGCAGTCCATCAGCCGGCGCAGCAGCAGCGCACGCGTGCACGGCGCCACGGGGTCGTCGGAGTTGCGGTCGTAGGGGTGCATGAGCTCGCCGACGATGAGCGGGATGCCGCCCAGCGCCCGGTGCGTGGCCTGGATCAGCTCCCAGCTCCGCCCGTAGCCGCAGGCGGCGACGTCGCAGGCGTCCAGCTCGCCGATGATCGCCCAGTCCACGCCGTAGCGCCACTTGGTGTCCTCGGACTGATAGCCCGAGTAGACCTGCAGGCGCGCAGGTGGCTCGGCGGCGTGGCAGGTCTCCTTAAGCCGCAATGACAGCTCGGCCATGCGCCGGTTCATGAACGCGGTCCACTGCGGCAGCCAGTCGCGCTCGATGATCTCGCCGTCGAGGGCGACGTCCTCGCCGATCCCCGCAGCCTCGCGGAACGCCTGCAGGCAGCGCGGGCAGAAGCACGAGATCTCGCCGGTCATTACGCCGTACTCGAAGTCCCAGGTCACCCAGTCGGGGTGGCGCTCGGCGATCATCGCCTTCAGGCGCTCGTCGACCACCGGGTAGGCCTCGTCAAGGAGCGCGGAGGTGCAGGCGTAATCTTCGTTGACCTCGCCGGTGCGGCTGATCTGCGCGCTGTCGGGGTGTTCGGCCACCCACGGCCCCATGCCGATGCTCCACGACGCGAAGTTGATCGCCATGACGTTGTCGATGCCGTAGCGGTCGCCGAGTTCCGAGGTCTCCAGCTCGCCGGAGACCAGGTTGTTGAATCCCGCGGCGCCCATGGTCCGCAGCGCCAGCTCCTTCGCCGCCACCTGATTCATCGACCCGAAGAAGCTGCCCCACATCTGCCAGACCAGGCGCTGGGGCCGGGCGCCCGCCAGTGGCGGCAGCGGGCGCACCATCAGTGAGCGCCGCGCCTCGCGGATGCTGCCCCCCAGAGCCTCGGAGGCCCAGTAGACCGGCCAGTCGCGATCCTCGGGGTTCGCCCCCTCCGCCCACGCGAAGTATGCGTCGAACAGCTCGAGGATGCGCACGCTCTCGCGGTAGGGGATGGGCTGGTCGGCGGCGACTACGTAGTGCACGTAGTCCTGGCCGTCGATCTGCTCGTCGCCGGCGCGCTTGATAGCGAACTCCGGCTGCTCCTCGCGCCCGGACGCGTAGTAGCCGCTCACACCGACCAGCTCCAGCGCCGCCGGCAGCCAGAAGTGGCAGCGATAGTCTTCAAGCCGATGGTGGGGCAGGCCGCGCGCGGCGACGATCAGGTGCTGGGGCGTGCCCTGGCAGACGTAGAGCGCGGGCTGGGAGTTGGGGAAAACGCGCGTGTCCTCCCACAGTACCTCGAAGCGCAGCCGCCCGGGGCCGATGGCATCGTCGGCACCGGCAGTCGCCACCTCCCAGGTGCGCGGATCGGCGACGACCACCGAGGGGTCGGCGACCTCGTCGGGGGCCACACGCCACGGGTCGGCGCCGGTGATGACCAGGTCGCCCGCCTCAATGCGCACCGTCGCCTCGCCCTCAAGCTCCAGGCCGAAGGCGTTCACGCCGCGGCTGAGGAAGACCGTAATGGGCTCGCCGTCGGCGGCGGCGCCCGAGGCCTGCAGCTCCTCATTGACCAGCAGGCGCCAGGGGCTCTCGGTGGTCAGCGCGACCTGAGCAGTGGAGGAGCGCACGCTCTGCGCGTAGCTCGGCGAGACCAGCAGCGGCGCCAGCGTCCGCGCGTCGAGCAGCGCATACCCGAAGCTGACGGCGCCCTCGTCCTCGATCCACACCGGCGTGGCGAACTCCTCACCGGCCTCTCCGAAGCTCCACGGACGGGTGAGCGTCGTGTCGGTGCGCGCGCTCGCGCCCAGCAAGGCGCCGCCCTCGCCGTCGGCCAGCGCGCAGGCGACTTCACTGCGCCCGGGCTGCAGCGGCTGCGGCGTCGTGATCACCGCACCCAGAGTCGCCGGCGCGAAGCGCAGCGCCGCGAAGCCACCGGGATCGTGCAGGCCCTGCGCGCACAGCGGCCATGCGCTGCTCTCCTCCTCCGCCTTCTCGATCCGCCCGGCGATGAAGCGCCACGCCTCGCCCGGGGCGGGCGCGCTCGCGCCCAGGCTGTCCAGGCCGATGCGCGCCTCGACGGTCCAGTAGCCCTCGCCCACCTCCGAAACGCTCTGCACATCGGCATTGAAGCTCTCGTCGCGGCTGCCCCACAGGTTCACCGGGTCGGTGATGCGCGAGTCGTTGACCGTCCCGAGTGCGTTGACGAAGAGGTCGAAGACGTCGTCGCCGGTGTCGAGGATCAGCGCCACGCAGTCGTCGTTCCACACGCGTGCGTCGCGTTCGGTCACCTCGCGGCGGAAGTCCTGAAGGCGCTGCATCTCGGTGCGCAGCACCGGCTCCTCGCCGCGGAACCACCAGTAGAGGTTCGCGTCATCCCAGCACAGGCGCATCTCCGAAGCGTGCTGGGCCGGGAGGCCCGAGCCGGTGCGCGCGAAGCCGGTCAGCGCCACCGCGCTCTGCCAGCAGGCGTCGTCGGCGACCCCGTCCAGCGTCGGGGCGGCCACCGCGCGCCCGATGGCAAGAGTCGGGTCGCCGATGGCCGGCAGCACCGGCGCGGCGTCGAGCGCGGCCTCGGCCGGCTCGGGGTCGGTGGTGAGCACGATGCAGTCGAGCACCGCGTCGCCGGGCTCGTCATCGGAGCCGTAGAGTGCGACGTTGAAGCTGTCGCCCACCATGGCGGCGGTGAAGGGCTCGCCGGTGATCCACTGCCACTCGGGCGTGTCCTCGCCGGTCATCTGATTGAGCCGCTGCGAGCCGCCATCCCCGCCAACCACCGCCCAGTAGGTCTTCGGCCCGGGCATCTTCACGCGCGCGAACAGGTGGATCGGCCGGCTGGTGCGCGGGCACGGGATGGCCGAGAGCAACGCATACTTGCGGTTGCTCACCACCGCGCGCCCGGACGCCCCTTCGGCGTCGCCGATGTCGCGGCCGAACTGCGACAGCTCCTCGGCCTCCATGCGCACCGGCGCGACCTCGACGTCCCAGGTCCGCGGGGCGGGTTCGATGGTCACCGTGAGCGAGCGCACGTCCAGCGTCATGGGCGCGGGCTCGCGGATCAGCAGGCACACAGTCATGCGGTCGTCGGCGATCGCCAGTGGCTTGGTCAGCGCGATCGTCTCCCACTCATCGGTCAGCTCGTGGGTGTCGCGCGCGTAGAGCCAGCCGTTGCGCGAGTTGGCCATCAGCCACACGTCGCCGGAGCCGCGCACCTGCGCGCGGATGGTGGCGCGCATCCCGCCGGGCAGCGTCGCCGGCGTGGTGATGCTCAGGCCCTCCAGTGCCTGCTCACCGGGCGCGACCGCGCGCACGAAGCTCACGCCCTCCTCCTCGAGCCGGCTCACTTGCACCGGCGAGTCCTCTCCCCGGTAGGTCGTGAAGCCCGCGTTGGGCTGCGTGAAGTCGGCCTGCCAGATCGGCTCCTGCGCACCGGTGATGCTCGCACACAGGATGATGCTCAGGATGGTGGCGGCTCTTGCGGTCATGGTCGGTCACTCCTCTGCAAGTGCTGCGTCCGCGCAGTCAGCGTGGGTAGATGATAAAGACGCCGTCGAGCGGCGGGACGATGATGCCGTCGCCGACGGCCTCTCCGGTGAGCGCGTCGCGCCCCGCGCCGAGGCCCGCGGCGGGGGTGATGGTCACGGTGGCCGGCTCCGGCGCCCGGTTGGTGATGCCCAGCGCAACCGCATCATCGCCCGCGAAGGCGCGCGTGAAGATGCTGTCCGGGCCCTCGACCGCGACCAACTCGTCGGCGCGCGCGCCATTCCACACGATGTCCTCGGTGGCGGTCAGGATGCGCGCCAGCTCCGACAGCAGCGTGAGGTGCCGGCCATCGAAGAAGGGAAGCATCCAGAAGTCCAGGCCGGCCACGCCCTGGGCCAGGTGCGTCTTCGCCTGCCAGCGCAGGTAGTCGAAGTTGGTCCACGAGCGTTCGGCCCCGCTGCCGATGTTCAGACAGGGTGCCAGCGGCACGTCCCACTCGTTGTTCACCGTGGCCTCGACGCGGTTGAAGGCCCAATTGAGACCGTAGGCGTAGTCCCACGTCTCCTCATCGTGCGGGTAGACGCCGTTGGCCATGTTGGCGAAGTCGAGGAAGCGCAGGAACTCGCGCAGGTCGTAGCCGTACTCGCCCTCCTCGCGCACGCGCTCGCGGTAGACCTCGACATGCGGGCCCGTGGCGTCGCGCTCGTAGAGGCTCATCGTGAACCAGCAGAACAGCAGCGCGTCCGCGTTACCGGCCTTGACGGCCTCACGGATGCGCTCCACGTGGCGACCACCGTTCCACACGTGGAAGTCCAGCCACTGCTCGTGCAGCCGGCCGTCGGCGACCACGTCCTGCGGCCACGCGACGGCCTCGCGCGCCAGGCCCGCGCGTTCGAGGAACGCCGCCCGGCAGCGCTCGCAGAAGCACTGATGATGAATGCCCTCGTGGTCGAGGTCGAAGCCGTCCCAGCCTTCGTCGGCGATGCGCCGGGTGATCAGGCCGAAGACCTCCGGTCCGTGCTCGGCCGCGTAGGTCGGGCACCACTGCATGGCCCCGGTGCGGCGGTCGGCCAGGACGGGCTCGCCCGCCGCATCGTGGAGCGCCTTCGCAGGGTCGGTGGTGCCGGTCGGGTAGACTGTGCGGTTGAAGCCCCACGGGCTGGCGAGGCTCACCAGGATCTTATGCACGCGGGCGGCCGGGATCTCGTCGGGGTCGCTGAGCACCAGCCGCGACACGCCCAGCCGCGCGAGCTGCGCGCACACGGCCTCCTGCAGCTCCGGTCGCAGGGCCTGCTCGGCCGCGGACGTGCCGGTGGACACGGTCCGGTAGGCCCACACGCCCAGCGGCGAGCGCCGCGGCTGCGGGGCATCGGGCGGCGCAGGCAGCACCGTCAGCGGCGCCGACACCAACTCACCCGCCCCGCCCTGCGAGAGCGAGCGCCACCACAGGCGGTGCTCGCCGGCCGGCGCGTTGCAGCGCAGGTAGAGGATCAGCGGGTGGCCGCCGAAGGTCCCCCAGTCGGTCTCCG
Source organism: Candidatus Zipacnadia bacterium (assembly GCA_029820295.1). Lineage (GTDB taxonomy): Bacteria > Armatimonadota > Zipacnadia > Zipacnadales > UBA5352 > JALGVA01. The sequence goes on along the minus strand of JALGVA010000092.1, from coordinate 13,753 downwards.
GCCCGACCGCCGCGTCCGCGGGGAGGGTGATGGTGTGCCGCACCACCCGCGCGCCGTCGCGCTCGGCATCCTCGCTGGTGATCGTGATGCGGTCGGTCCAGCCGTCGGCGTAGGGCAGCCATGGCGTAACGATCTCGATGCCCGCGGGCAACTCCAGCTCCAGGCCCAGCTCGACCGCGCCCGCGCTGTCGGTGTTGCGCACCCGCCAGCTCACCGCCTGCACACAGCCCTCGGCCATGAACAGCCCCCTGCCCTCCATGATGTTGGGGCCGAAATCCCACTGCAGCTTCGCCGGATCGTTCTGCGAGATGTGGGGCTCGCTCAGCGTCAGCCCCTGTGGCTCGCCGCCGACCACCAGGTAGGCGTTGCGCAGCAGTACGACATCGCTCGCCGCCACGTGGGTGATGCGCAGACGGTTCTCGCCCGGGCGCACGAGGTCGGTGATGTCGAAAAGGTAGCCCAGGCCACCGAGGTCGTCGCGCTCATCGGAGGCGAACTCGGGCTGGGCGGGCAGGGCGAAGGCATTCGCGCCGTAGGGACCGGTGGGCGCCGGGCACCACTCGCCCGCCTTGTTCACGCTGTGCTCAGGGGCCAGCGGCGCGTCGTTCACGAACAGCCGCAGCACACCGGCCGAGTGACTGAGCGCGCGGAACCTCAGGATCGCCTCCAGGTAGAGGTGCACCGGGCCGGCGCCCTCAGGCAGCGTGAAACGCGCCTCGGTATCATGCGCCGAGGGCAGCACGATCGTCTCCGTCTGAGGCCAGCCGCGCGCGGCGTCCAGCAGCGCATCATCGGCGCAGCCGCCCGTTATCGTCAACACCAGCGCAGCGGCGGCCAGCGACCAGCGCATCATGGTATCCCTTTCATGTTCGGCGGTGGTTACATGTTCGCACTGCAGGCGCCTCAGGCCTCCCGGCGCAGAGGATTCGTGGGGGCGTCGGACGAAACCGACCATGCCGGATCGGGCGCAGTCGGCTGCTGAGGGAGCGATCATGATGACACCTCGAGTGACGATGCCGGCGATGGCGGCGCTGTGTGCGCTGACGCTCGCCGCCCTGCCGGTCCATGCGCAGGGCGGTAACTGGGAGCTGGCCTTCGAGGACGACTTCGAGCGCGCCGAGCCCGGTCCCGACTGGTGGGCATCGGGGCTCACAAGCATCGAGGATGGGAAGCTGGTGATGGGCCGGGAGGATGACCCGGGCAGCACCTACGCGCTGTGCCGACGCGAGCTGCCGGGCGCGGTCCGTCTGGAGTACGACGCCATGTCGCCGGTGGACAACCCGTGCGACCTGAGCGCGATCCTGAACGGCGATGAGCGCGGCTACCCGAGCGGCTTCTTCTTCGGCTTCGGCTCGGAGAACAACGAGACCGGCCGCTTCATCCTCAAGAACCAGGCCACCATCGAGTACGAAGCCATCATCACGCCTCGGCGGTGGCACCACGTAGTGTGCGAGCGCGACGGCGCGCACTTCCGGCACATCATCGACGGCGAGACCGTGCTCGACTACACGCACGAGGGTCCGCTGCCGGGGCCGCTCTACCCGCGCTTCGGCTTCGCGGTCTGGCACATCGGCCAGTTCGACAACGTGCGCGTGTACACGAAGCCCGAGGAGGTCGAGGTCACACTGCCGCCGGCGGCGCCGGCCATCGGCGATGAACTGCGCGTGACCGCGCGCGCCTACCCGATGCCGGGCAAGATCGGCGTCTCGGTGGAGGTCCCGGCGCTGGAGGGTGCCGCGGGTCAGGTGCGCATCATGGCCTCGCTCACCGGAATGACCGGCGGCCGCATCCCGTCCCTGACGCGCGTCACAGCGCCGGGGATGCGCGAGGAGCTGATCTTCGACGCCTCAGACCTGCAGCCCGGCGAGCTGACCGCTCGGGTGAGCGTGGTCGCCGGGCTCGAGGTGGTCGCGTCCGACTCCGTGCGCGTGCAGTGGCCGGGCCGCGACCCGCGCTTCGAGGGCGTCAAGGTACTCAACAACCTCGTCTGGGAGCTGCTCAAGGTGAGCGCCTCAAGCCCCGGCGACCTGCACCACACGCACCGCTTCCGAGTGCCCATCGACCGCTGGCTCTACGTCCGCACCACCGCCGACGTAGCCGACGGCTCGGTCGCGATCATGCTCGACGGTGACGATCCGGCCGATGCAATCACCGTGCACGACGGCACACAGCGCGTGATGGTCGCGAAGCGTCACACGACCGAAGGCGAGCACACGATCACCGTGGCGGCGCAGGGCGACGCGCAGCTCATGCAGCTCGAGGTGCGGGCGATCCCCGACATCCAGCACAGCCGCTACCCGACCCAGCACTGGCTGGAGAGCAATCCCGAGTACGACTGGGCGTGGATCTCGCGCTACATCCTGCCCAGCGCAACCACCATCATCACCGGCGGCAACCCCGAGGGCATCCGCGAGCACGTCAGGGAGTGGATCGCGCAGGGCGGGCGCTGGATCTCCTACACCTCACGCCCCGGCCTGAGCGGCAAGCGCGAGGTCGAGCAGAGCGCGGACAGTCTGTTCGAGTACTTCACCGCCCGCCCCGGCTTCACCGACCCGGACATGTCGGGCGTACTGGTGGACGAGTTCTACACTCCCGAGGATCCGGCCTACCCGGCCTACGTCGGCATGGCGCAGCGCATCGCCGAGGACCCGGCGCTGGACGGGAAGGCCTTCTTCCCCTACGTGGCCGGACGCTTCGGCGCGGATGAGGGCAGCATCGAGTTCGCGCGCTGGTGCATCGCCAACGGCGGGATGATCTGCCGCGAGGCCTACATCGCCGAGTTCCCGACGCTCGCGGAGGGGTTGAGCAACATGCGGCGCGCATGTGCGCGCATGCTCGACCCCACCGAGGACCGGCTGCCGGGCGCCACCATGCACACCGTCTGGGTGCCGGGGGTGTTCTCGTTCCCGTGGCTGTGGGCCGACAGTTACCCGAGCGTCAACTACAGCGCCTACCTGGACATGCAGTTCCAGTACGTGGCAACGCACCCCGCGTTCTTCGGACTGGGCGGCATGCACATCTGGCGCTCGGGCTACACCGACGAGGAGCGGCTGCGCTGGGTCGGCCGCTTCTTCGAGCACTACGCCATCGAGGGCAACACGCACCGGCTGACCGCCGACCCCTACATGCTCACGCACATCGCCAACCCCGACTTCCTTCACGGGCTGAGTGGCTGGACCGTCGAGGCCGCGGCCGCGGGCAGCGTCGAGGCGACCTCGTGGGAGGGCTACGGGAAGCTGCAGGGCCGTCTCTACCGGGGCAACGACACCTTCGCCGTGATGCGCCGCAGCGCCGAGCGCCCCAACGTGCTCACGCAGACCATCCGCGGGCTCCAGGTCGGGCGCACCTACTCGGTCACGCTGATCAGCGCGGATTACGGGGAGCTGCTGGCGGGTGAGTCGCACAGGGCGCTGCATCCGCTGTCCGTGGACCTGGATGGGTGCGAGTTGATCGAGGGCACGAAGTACCAGTATCAGGAAGCCTACCCGAGCCGCGCGCGCATCGGCGAGTTCACCAACGAGAACCCGCTCCACCTGAACCTGCACCGGCACGTCTTCCGCGCGACCGGGACGACGGCGACGCTGCGCATCTCCGACTGGGTCGCCGACGACGACCCCGGCGGCCCCGCGGGCCAGCAGCTCATGGTCAACTTCGTCGAGGTGAAGCCCTTCCTGGCGGATTGAAGACCGCATGCACCAGTGCCCGCGCGCGAGCCGTCCACCGTCAGCGCGCCACCGCTGCGCAGACGCGGACATGCGGAGTTCTTTGCGGAAGGGGACGCGGGGGAGGGCGCCTTACTTCCCAAGAAGGAGCCCTTCCCGGCACGCCGTTGAGGCCATTGCTGGCCGCCATCATTGACGCCACCCCCTACGCGCATCGGGCGGGCGGGATGTGTCGCAGGTTGCGCCGAGGAGGCCGCGCCATGCACATCTGTCTGCTGCTCGCCGTCGCGCTGATCGCCGCGCCGGTGATCGGCGCCGCGCAGGAGCCGCCGCGGGCCCAGGCCGACTTCTATGTCTCCCCCGCCGGTGACGACACGAACCCGGGGACGTTCGCGAGGCCCTTCGCCACGATCGAGCGCGCCCAGGAGGCCGTCCGGGGCCTGATCGCCCGGGGCCCGGTCGGCGAGATTCGCGTGTGCCTTCGAGAGGGCGTCTACGCCCTCGGCCACACGCTGGAGTTCGGTCCGCAGGACTCGGGCACGCCCGACCACGGCGTCACCTACATGCGCCACCCCGGCGAGGAGGTGCGCATCGTGGGGGCGAGGGAGCTTGAGGCCGCTTGGTTCACCCCCGTACCCCCCTCGTCTCCTGTGTGGGGCAGGGTCGATCCGCTCGCGCGTGGGCACCTCATGCAGATCGACCTGCCCGCCCATGGGATCTCCGAGTTCGGGCAACTGAACAAGCGGGGGTTCTGGAACCAGGGAGGGCCCTCGGCACTCGAGCTGTTCTTCAACCGAGAGCCGATGCAGTTGGGGCGCTGGCCGGACAGGGTCGATCACTCCCAGGCCGATCGCAACGTTCTCAGCTCCACCGGCTGGGTCGTGACCGAGCGCAGGCTCGACGATACCCGCTTCACCTACACCGGCACTCGGCCGGAGCGCTGGAGCAGGGCAGAGGAGGTCTGGGTCCACGGCCTCTTCAGGAACGGCTGGGCGGACACCCATCTGCAGGTCACCGACATCGACACGGCGGCCAAGGTGATGACCCTCGCCTCGGAGCCCTACTACGGCCTCGCCGGAGAGCGGCCTTACTACGCCGAGAACCTGCTGGAAGAGATCACCGTCCCCGGCGAGTGGTACCTGAACCGCGCCACGGGTATCCTCTACTTCTGGCCGCCGAGCCCCCTGCTGCAGGGCGAGATCTACGTCTCGTACTTCGCAGGGAACTCCGAGTGCTGGGCCGATCCCCTGGTCCGGCTCAAGGACGCCAGCCACGTCACCTTCGACGGCATCGTCTTCGAGATGACGCGCGCCGGGCTGGTCCGGATCGAGGGGGGGGACCACAACAAGCTCGTCAACTGCGTGCTGCGGAATGCGGGCATGCACGCAGCCCTCATCTCCGGCTCGCACAACGGCCTGGATCGCTGTGAGATCCACGGCGTCGGCAACTACGGCGTCGAGCTGAACGGCGGAGACGAGCTGCGTTTGATCCCGGCCAACAACTACGTCCGCAACTGTGACATCCACCACTACGCCCGGTGGTGCTGGACGGCGACCCCCGCCGTGCGGCTCATGGGCGTGGGGCAGGTGGCCGAGCACAACCACATTCACCACGCGCCTCACCAGGGAATCGAGTTCCGCGGCAACGATCACCGCATAGAGTTCAACGACATCCATCACGTCTGCCGGTGGACCGACGACGCGGGCGCCATCTACAGCCCCGGCAGGGACTGGAGGCACCGGGGAACCCGGATCCGGTACAACTTCATCCACCACGTCGGCAGCAAGCTCCCCAGGCAGGGGTTCGGCACGCATGGCGTGTACCTGGACTGCACGCTGAGCGGGCAGGAGGTCTTCGGCAACGTCCTCTACGACATCACGGGCATTGGTGTCTTCCTCAACGGCGGCCGTGACAACCTGATCGAGAACAACGTCTTCGTAAAGTGCGGAGGCGCGCTCGCCGCCTCAGCCTGCGGTATCTCCGTCCTCAAGCCGGACACCCCGCTGGACGTAGTGCGGCAGCTCACCGGCGTCAACTATCGGCAACCTCCCTACAGCACCTCTTATCCGGAGCTGGCGGCGGTTCCCGACAACTGGGCCGAACTCAGGGATCCCGCGAGCAATTGGCTCTACCCGGAGGGGTGCGTCTTCTCCCGCAACCTGGGGCGGCAGAACGAAGTCTGGATGAAGGAGGTCAACTGGGGATTCGGGGGGACGGGCGCCCTCAGCAAGTTCACGATCGAGGACAACCTCGAGAACGCCGACCCGTGCTTCGTCGATGAGTCCACGCTCGACCTAAGGCTCGGTCCGGCGTCGCCGGCCTGGACCATTCCCGGCTTCCAGCAGATCCCCTTCGAGGACATCGGGATCACCCCCGAGCCCGGCAACATGGACATCCCCTGATCGCCCGGGAAGAGCGATCTGTCCGCCAGACTTGCCACGACCCGCGGGCACATCGGCGACACGCCCCCCGGGGCCGCACGACACGACGCGCTCAATGGACTGAAGGCGTCCGGCATCACCGGACCATCCTGACTCTGCGCGCACGCTGTGCCGAGGAGGCCGCGCCATGCACATCTGTCTGCTGCTCGCCGTCGCGCTGATCGCCGCGCCGGTGATCGGCGCCGCGCAGGAGGGGGAGCCGCTGCTGCCGCTGGTGAGCATCGGCCTGGTCGCCGACGCGCCGGTGGTGGACGGCGTGCTTGACGACGTCGCATGGCAGGGCGCGGGCGGCTTCACGGGCATGGTGCCGATCGGCAAGTCGGTGATGGCTCCCGACCGGACCACGGTACGCATGGCGTACGACGCCGAGCGCCTCTACATCGGCATCGAATGCGTGGTGCAGCCCGGCGAGACGCCGCAGGGCTCGGCGACCGGCCACGACGAGGGGCGGCCGTGGCGCGAGGATGCGGTGGAGGTCTACCTGTCACCCGATCCTGAGCGCCCCCAGGACTACTACCAGGTGATCGGCGCGGCGGCCGGCGGCATCTACGATTTCCACGCCGGCGACCCCAAGTGGAACGGCGCGTGGGAGTACGCCGCGCACGTTGCAGAGGGCGCATGGACGTGCGAGCTGTCCATCGCCTTTGCGGAGCTGGGCGTGGCGACGCCCGAGGCGGGCATGCAGTGGCGCGCGAATGTCTGCCGCGACGTGGTCGCGGGGCGCAGCGCCAACGAGTCGTGGGCGCAGATGGCGGCCTCGTTCAAGGAGTGGGAGCGCCTCGGCCGGCTGCTGTTCGTGGGCGACGGGCCGGTGGTGGGCGTGCGCGACCTGGGGGCTCCGCAGTTCGGTCGCCTGGCGGTCGATGCCGTCGCCACGAACCCGGGAGAGCGGCGCGCGGTGGTCAAGCTCAGCGCGTGGGTGGTCGAGCCCGGCACCACCATCACCGCCAGCGGCGAAGAGTGGGCGCCGATGATTCGCGGGAAGATGGTCACCGCGGGTGAGGAGCTGACGCTTGAGCCGGGTGAGAGGCGCGAGGTACGCATCGCGCGCGAGTTCACCGATCGCACGCTGGGCCTGATCGTGCTGAGTGCGACCGGGCCTGACGGCGGGCAACTCTACGCTCAGCAGCTCCCCTTCGAGCTGCAGACGCCACTGTCGGTGGCGGTGCAGCCGGTGCCGAAGGACAGGCGGCTGATCGTGAGCGTGATCAGCGGCCTGGAGGGCATCGATCCGCAGGCGACGACCGTGGCGATCTCCGCGGCGCCGCGTAGGTCGGAGACGCCGTGCGCAGAGTTGACCGCTTCCCTGGCCGACGCGGAGAGTGGCGTGGACCTCGACTATGCGACGTGGCCGGTGGGCGAGTACGTGGTGACCGCGGCCGTGGCGGATGCGGCCGGCGAGATGCAGACCGCGTCCGCACCCTTCGAGGTCGTGCCGACGCCTGACTGGGTCGGCAACAGCCTGGGGCGCGAGCGGGTGATCGTGCCTCCATTCGAGCCGATAACGACCTCGCAGACCGCCTTCCGCGTGTGGGGCCGGCGCACCGAGTTCGCCGACCGGTTTCTGCCCGCGAGCATGACCAGCCAGGACAAGGAGTTGCTGGCCGGGCCGATGCGCCTCGTCGCCATGCGCGATGGCGAGCGCATACCCCTCACTACGAGCGCGCCGGTCACCTTCAGCGAACGCTCGCCCGATCGCGTGGAGTTCGCGACCGCCGGGTCGGGCGCGGGCATCGAGGCGCGCATAGACTGGTGGGCCGAGTACGATGGCTTCACCTGGGCGGAGATGGCGATCAGCGCGCCCGAGCGCAGGACCATCGACGGCCTCGCGCTGGAGATCCCGCTGCGCGCCGAGTTCGCGCGAATGATCCACGCCGACACCAACCGGCGCCACGCAGCCATCAACGACTTCATCGGCGATGAGCCCTTCGCGTGGGGCTTCCTGCCCATGATCTGGACCGGCGACCACGACCGCGGGCTGTGCTGGTTCGCCGAGAGCGCAGAACCGTTCGTGCCGCTGGACGGCGAGCGTGTCGTGGAGGTCATCCCCCAGGGCGACACGGTGCTGCTGCGCATCACCATGATCGGCGCTCCGGTCGAGATGACGGGCCGGCGGCGATTCGGCTTCGGCCTGCTGGCCTCGCCGGTGCGGCCGCTGCCCGAGGGCTGGGCGACCATGATGATCGACAGGTGGCCGCCGAGGCGCAGCACCGTGAACTGGGAGGCGGTGGGCTCCAAGCCCGACTGGGGGATCATCTGGAACAGCGACTACGGCGAGCACCTGACCGCCCCGTTCTGGACGCCGGAGAGCGTGCGCGAAGTAGCGGCTCTCGGCCGCGAGTGGGGCGTCGGGGTCATGCACTACATCGCGCCGGGTTGTCACTCGATGGCCTACGCCGAGCCGCAGCGTTACTTCGAGGAGTGGCGCATCGACCCGCTCGACGAGTTCTATATTGAGCAGTTCGACGAGACCTACCCGCGCCTGTGTCTCAACTCAAGCTTCGCCGACTACCTGCTTGCCGGCATCGACTACATGGTGCGCGAGTTCGGCATCCAGGGCATCTACCACGACGGCGGCGCGCCGGCCCTGTGCCGCAGCGAGGTGCACGGCTGCGGCTGGCGCGATGAGAACCACCGCCTGCGGCGCATCCGTCCCATCCGCGCCTACCGCGAGTACCATAAGCGCCTCGCCACCATGCTCTGGTACGAGCACGGAATCGAGGACTTCTTCATCTACGACCACACCTCCGACATCTGCTGGCTGCCCACGCTCACCTTCTGCAACGCGCACCTGGACGGCGAGCAGTACAAGGGCCGGCGCCGCGCGCGTGTGCCCTACTCCGAGATCCTCAGCCGCCGGGAGATTGAGCCCGAGTACATCTCGACGCAGTGGGGCGTGATTACGGTCTTCCTCAACATCTGCGACCGCGAAGGGGAGGAGGGCCGGGCGTGTTCGGCAACGGTGCTGGGGTATACGCTCCCCTACGGCATCCCGTTCTATCCGCGCTACCTCTACCAGGAGTGGCTGGACGGGATCGAGGCGCTCTACGCGCAGTTCGACATCGACCACGCGACCTTCCATCCGTACTGGCGCGAACTGGCGGGCTTCGCCGCCGAGGCCGACATGGAGCGGACGCCGGTGAGCTGCTTCCTGCACGACGACGGGCGGCTGCTGGTGGTCGCGGGCAACATCACGGGGGAGGCGCTGTCGCCGACGGTGCGCATCGACCGGGACACGCTGGGGCTCGCAGCCGATGCTGATGTGCGTCAGACCATCTCGAGCGACGTGACGACGAGCTGGGAAGACGGGGCGCTGACGCTGCAGATGCCCGCGCACAGCTTCGCGATGGTGTGGGTGGAGTAGCGCGGAGAGCCGCAGGCTGCAGGCAACGGCGGGCGCAACGGCCGCTCTGGCGGGCTTACACGCCCTTCTCCTCGCGCAGCAGCTCCCGTGACTGCTCGTTGAGCAGGAAGCCGATGTCGTCCTCCATGAGCGCGCGCGTAATGTCGAAGATGTCGCGGATGCGCACGTTGGTAACCTCGGCGGCCCCGATCTGCGTCACGCGCAGCACGCCCGCCCCGTCGAAGACCGCACGCATCTTGGCGAAGTCGTTGACGTAGCCGGGCTCGCGCAGGTACTCGATGGCCTGGGAGGGCACGCGCGAGCCGTCCTCAAGGATCACGGTCGAGCCCGCGAAGTCGCGGTGGTAGCGGTAGGGCACGCGCATGAACTCCTCGACCGCGTGCAGCTCGGTGCATGAGCTGAAGCCGACGCCCAGCAGCAGGCACCAGGCGTCGAGATTATGGAGGCGGTGGAAGGTGCTGCCCGCGCCGAAGCTGGAGACGCCCTCGCCCATGACCTTGTCGGCATGCGGGCCGATAGCGGCCACGGAGTGACAGATGTGCGTGCTGCGTCGGGCCTGAGGGCGCAGGCGGAAGGTTTCGGGGATGATCCCGACCTCGTCCTTGCACGAGGTGTTCGCCAGGTCGAGGGTCGCCGTCTCGGTGGCGTGGTTGGCGCCCCAGGTGAAGGTCGGCACCACCACCGTGCCGCTCTCCCCCACCGCCGCCAGCAGCGCGTCGATGACCGTGTCGGCACCGCCTTCCACGAAGCCGAAGGCGCTCAGCGACGAGTGCACCAGCACAACGTCACCTGTGCTCAGCCCCACGCGCGCCAGCCCGGCCTCGATCTGCTCTCGGTTGACCTGCGGCTTGTCGGTCACGGGGCATCTCCCTCTCAGCGGCGTCCCTGCGGCGCGCAGGTTCGCGAGATGTGCCGCGCGACCCTCCCCCCGAAGGGCATCGGCGCCCGTGCGGCGAAAGGCCTCCGCGCAGGCACAGGCCGCCTGAGAGAGGTGCACGGCCATGACCCGCTGGACGATCGCCACACTTGTCGCGCTGCTCGTGCTGCTGGTCGCCGGCTGCCCGCAGCAGCAGCCCACCGAGACCATCGGCGGCGGCCCCGAGGCGCCCGCCACGGGCGGTGACCGCACCGAGGTCCGCTTTCTCGCCATGGAGTACGACACCAACACCCGCCCGTTCATGCAGAAGGTGGAGCAGCAGTTCGAGCAGGCCAACCCGGATGTCGACGTCAACATCGAAGTCATCGACTGGAACGCGGGCTTCCAGAAGCTCTCCACGCTCATCGCCGCCGACAACGCTCCGGACCTGGCGAACATCGCCACCATCTGGCTGCCCGAGCTGGCCGACCTGGACGTGGTGCAGCCGCTGGACGACTTCGTCAGCGAGGAGATGCGCGAGCGCTTCATCCCCATGACCCTCGAGGGCGCGCAGTACCAGGGCCACCTCTACGGCCTGCCCATCGCAGTGTCGGCGCGCGCTCTCTACTGCAACGCCGACCTGCTCGCTCAGGCCGGTAAGGAGCCGCCCGCCAACTGGGATGAGCTGGTCGAGGTCGCGCGGGCCTGCAACAACCCCGACGAGGGCATCTACGGCTTCGGCATGCAGGGCGCCAAGGTAGAGACCGATGTCTACTGGTACTACTTCCTGTGGGCCAACGGCGGGCGCATCCTCAATGATGATCACACCCGCGCGGTCTTCAACTCCCCCGAGGGGGTCGAGGCGCTGCAGTTCTGCGTGGACCTGATCCACAGGTACCAGGTGACCGAGCCCGACCCGACCGCCTACGATCGCGAGGGCCTGCAGGAGTTGTTCAAGAGCGGGCGGCTGGCGATGATGATCACCGGGCCGTGGTTCTGGGGGATGCTCAAGGAAGACGTGCCTGACCTCAACTACAAGCTCGCGCCCATCCCGGCGCACACCGACCAGGTCACCATGGCGGTCACCGACAACCTGATCATGTTCGAGAGCTGCGAGAACAAGGACGCGGCGTGGAAGTTCATCGAGTTCTTCTACGACCCCGAGCTGCGCCTGGAGTGGGCGGAGACCTTCGGCATGCTCCCCGAACTCAAGGAGGTCGCCGAGAGCGACTACATCACCGGCAGCGAGCAGTGGAGCCTGTTCATGAGCCTGCTGCCCACCGGGCGCTTCGTGCCGCTGCACCCGCGCTGGACCACCATCGCCGAGGAGATCAAGCTGGGCGTGCAGGAGGCGCAATTGCAGACCAGCACGCCACAGAAGGCGCTCGACGCGGCCGCCGAGCGCGTGAACCGAATCCTGGCCCAGGCGGGCGGGGAGGCCGAATGACCGACCGCCGGGATCCTCACGCCATCCGTGGGGCGGGCATCCTGTCCGCCACGGCTCTCGCAGGATGCAGGCCTGCGGCACGGGGTGTGCGCGGCCCATGAAGCAGCGCCGCGACACGCTGCTCGCGCTTGCCTTCCTGGCTCCCGCGGCGCTGCTGCTCACCGGCGTGGTCTTCTATCCGATCCTGCAGACCTTCTACGCCTCGGTGTGCGAGGTCGATCGCAAGGGCAGTCCGGGCGCCTTCGGGACGCTCAAGAACTTCCATGACCTCGCCGCCAGTGATGTGTTCACGCGCGAGATCATCCCCCAGACGCTGGTGTGGACCGCGGTGGTCGTGGTCGGCACCATGCTCATCTCCATGTTCGTGGCGCTCGCGCTCAACGAGCATCTGCCGGGCCGGCGCCTGCTGCGCGCCATCGTGCTGCTGCCGTGGGCGACCTCCCTGGTGATCACCGCCGCCATCTACACCTGGATGCTGCACCCCACCCAGGGCCCGGTCAACGGCCTGCTACGCGCGTGGCACATCACGGACACGCCGCCGGCGTGGCTGGCGCGTCCCGAACTGGCCTTCGCCTCAGTCATCGCCGTGGGCATCTGGGTGTCGATCCCGTTCACGTCCACGGTGCTGCTGGCGGGCCTGCAGGCCATCCCCGACGATCTCTACGAGGCCGCGCTGATCGACGGCGCCTCGGCCTGGCAGCGCTTCCGCGCCATCACGCTGCCGCTGCTTAGGCCCGTGCTGCTGGTGGCGGTGGTGCTCAACGTCATCTACGTGTTCAACTCCTTCCCCATCATCTGGGTGATGACCGAGGGCGGACCGGCCAACCAGACGCACATCATCGTCACCTGGATGTACAAGATCGCCATTCGCGAGCGGGAGTTCGGCCAGGGCTACGCCATGGCGGTCATTACCTTCGCCTTCCTGCTGGTCTTCGCGGTGGTCTACTCGTGGCTGTTCGGGCGCGAGGAGGTGGATCGCCTGTGATCTCCTCGCCGGGCCAGCGCACCTTCTTCTTCATCGGCCTGCTGCCGCTGATCGTCATCATCCTGCTGCCCTACGCCATGATGCTCTCGGGCGCGCTCAAGTCGCCGGCGGAGATCGTGGCGCCGAAGTTCCGCTTCATCCCCGAGAGCCCGCAGCCGGGCAACTTCGTCGAGGTCTTCCGCGCCATGCCGCTGGGCCGGTTCTTCCTCAACTCCACCATCATCGCCATCGGCACCATGCTGGTGGTGCTCGCCTGCGCCATCCCCGCGGCCTACGCGCTGGGCAGGCTGCGCTTCCCCGGCCGGCGCCCGGTGCTGTTCGCCATCCTGACCACGCAGATGTTCTCGCCCATCGTGCTGATCATCGCCCTGTTCTCGCAGTTCACCGGCTACGGCCTGCTGGAGGGCTGGCGCTGCTACATCGCGCTGATCATCGCGAACTCCGCCTGGGCGCTGGCCTTCGGCACCTGGCTGCTGACCGGCTACTTCGCGACGGTGCCGCGCGAGGTGGAGGAGGCGGCGCTGATCGATGGCTGCTCGCGCTGGCAGGCGCTCACGCGCGTGCTGCTGCCCATCTGCCGCCCGGGCGTGGTCACCACCATGATCTTCGCCTTCATCACCGCCTGGAACGAGTTCGTGTTCGCGCTGACCTTCGTCCCCGGCGACCAGTTCCGCCCGCTGACGGTGGCGATCCCGAGCTTCATCGGCCAGTACGGGGCGCAGTGGCAGTTGCTGATGGCCGCCGCGCTGCTGGCCACCGTGCCGGTGGTGGTCATGTTTCTGCTGGTCGAGAAGCATCTGGTGCGCGGCCTGTCGGCGGGGGCGATCAAGTAGCCGCGATCCGCGGGGCGCGGGCGATAGTGCCGGAGGGTATGCCATGCGCGTCATGTCGGCAGCGATCGTCGCGACTGTCCTGACCGTCGCCCTGTGCCACGCCGATGGTCCGCCCACCGCGCCGTATGAGCCCGACGACCACACGCTCTTCCTGCATCACTTCGA
>JALGVA010000091.1 GCA_029820295.1 Candidatus Zipacnadia bacterium | reverse complement strand
TTCTGACCGGCTACCTGATCTTCAAATAGCGCGTGGCGGGGCAGGCACACTGAACAGCCCGGATATGCCGTTAAGCCAGGGAAATGCTAAAACATCTCCCTGTGAGGGCGGGCGGGCGTTCCATGTGAAATATCTGTTCGATGCTTGATGCCCGCCGGGCGATGGCCTCAGGGCGTTGAGTCCAAAGGTGGGGGAAAGGACGGCTCGTCCGGCCTCGCTTCAGGGGCGGGAGCCACCTGCGGCTGGATAAGATGGCGCGCGCGCTGGAAGTCGTCGCGCCATCGCCGCGCCTGCTCCTCGTCGAGCACTACCGCCCTGCGCGCTGCGAACAGCGTCGCTGCCGAGCCGGTGACCATCCCGCATAGCAGGATGACCGCCCCCAGCAGGACCATGTTGAGGGCGCTCATGCGCCGCGCGCGAGGAGGTGGGGGAGAGGGCCTCAGTCAGCGGGGTGCGTCGGCGTCGAGAATCTCGCGCAGCTCACGGCCCAGCTCGGTTGCGGAGAAGGGTTTCTGGAGGAAGGTGAAGCGCGCGTCCTTGCGCTCGGCATCGATCGCCGCCTCGGTGGGGTAGCCGGAGACATAGAGTACACGCAACTGCGGGTTGTCCTGCACCAGCCGCTCGGCCAGGTCGGTGCCACTCATCTCGGGCATGATGACATCGGTCACGAGCAGGTCGATCTCACCATCGTGCGCGGCAGCCAGCTCCAGAGCCTGCGCGCCGCCTGCGGCGCTGAGCACCGTGTACCCCAGGCCGTCGAGCACGGTGTGGAGGAGCGTGCGCAGGCTGTCGGTGTCCTCGACGACGAGCAACGTCTCCGATCCGCACAGGGCCTCGCGGTCCGCTGTCGGCTCGGCGTGCGGCAGTTCCCGGGGCTGGTCCGTGCGTGGTAGATAGACGCGGAAGACCGAGCCCTGGCCGGGCTCGCTGTACACGGTGATCGCGCCGTTGCTCTGACGCACGATGCCGTACACCGTGGCGAGGCCCAGCCCGGTGCCGCCGCTGTCGGTCTTGGTGCTGAAGAACGGCTCGAAGACGCGCGCCTCGATCTCCGCGTCCATGCCCACGCCGGTGTCGGCTACACTGAGCCGCACGTAATCGCCCGGCACGGCGTCAAACAGCTCCGTCATGTCGCCGTCCGCCAGCTCGGCGTTGGTCGTGGCGATGGTAAGCACACCGCCCTCGGGCATGGCGTCGCGGGCGTTGACCACCAGGTTCATGATGACCTGCTCGATCTGCACCGGGTCCGCACGGGTGTACCCCAGGTTCGGGGCCAGCTCGTAGCGCACCTCGATGTCGGCGCGGATCAGTCTCCGCAGGATCTCGGCCATGCCGCGCACCACACGGTTGAGGTCGATGATGCGCGGGCGCACCGGCTGTCGCCGGCTGAAGGCCAGAAGCTGGCGCGTCAACCCGGAGGCGCGGGCGGCGGCATCGGCGATCTGCATGGCGTGCCAGCGTACACGTGGGTCGCTGTCATCACCGGCGAGCAGGTCGGCGTGTCCCAGGATCGCGGTAAGCACATTGTTGAAGTCGTGGGCGATGCCGCCGGCGAGCGTGCCCACCGCCTCCATGCGCTGTGAACGGCGAAGCTGCTCCTGCAGCTCGCGACGCTCGGTCACATCGTTGCCGACCACGATCAGACCGCCGGTGCCGGCGGGCCCGGGGGCGCTGATCCTGCGCAGGTGCCACAGGATCGTGCGCGATGTACCGTCCTTGCGGCGGATCACGGTCTCAAAGACTTCGGCGCTGGTGACGCCCTCGTGGGTCCGGCGCACGTGGTCGTAGACCTCGTCACGCAGTGCGGCCTCGGGGTAGAGGCGCCGCATGAGGTCGTCCACGTCGTCGATATCCTCCCGGCTGTACCCGGAGATCTCCTCGGCGGCGCGATTCCAGATCACGACGTTGCCGGTCTCATCGACCACCGCGAACCAGACGGCTGCGCTGTCGATAATCCCCTGCAGGAACTGATTGAGCCGCAGCAACTCCTGCTCAATTCGAGACTTGTCGATGGCCATGGCGAGCTGCTCGGCGAAGGTGTGGACCACGGCCTTCTCGTCATCGCTGAGCGGGCGGTCCCCGCGCCGCGAGAGTGACAGGTTCCCGATGGCCCGTCCGCCATGCACCAGCGGAGTCGAGAGGATATAGCCCGTGCCATTAGCGCGTACACCCTTGGCGAGGTTCGCAGGCAGTGATGGATGGCCGGGCACGACCAGGCGTGATACGGCTTCGGCGCAGGCGTCCACGCCACGCAGTTCGAGGTCGCCGGGCCGCTCGTAGACCTGCGCCAGCGGTGAGTCGCCGTCCAAGCGGATGCGCATACCCCGAATCCGCGTCAGCAGCTCTTCGTTGATGGGCGGAATGTGATTGCGGTCGGTGCTGGCATGCAGAAGCGCCACGGAGTCCTGAGCGTCCGCGGCGCCATCACGCAGCATGATGAAGGCCTCGTCGAGATCGAGGATCGCGCGAAGACCATCCACCCCCACGGCGATAATGCCATCGAGGCCTTCGCCAGCGTTGAGGCGCTGGCTGACCTGGTTCATGAGCTGCAGGCGGGCGTTGGTCAGCCGCAGCCGCTCCTCGCGCTCGCGCCGCTCGGTGACGTTCTTGATCACGCCCAAGCTGCCTGTGACTTCGCCGCGCTCGTTGCGCAGGACCGTGGCGCTGATCAGCAGAGCCAGGCGCTTACCCGACTCCAGGCCGACCGTGATCTCGTACGAGGCGGGGTCCGCTCCGCGCGCACGCTTACCGAGCCGATCACTAACGATGGCCGCATTTTCCTCGTCCAGCAACTCCCGTATGTTACGCCCGACCAAGTCTTCGATGTCCAAGTCAACCATGTCGGCCACGACCTGGTTGACGAAGGTCACATTCCCCTGCAGATCGATGGTGATCAGGCCATCGCCCATCGCGTCCACCAGCAATCGGTGGCGACGTTCGCTCTCGGCGAGCTGCTCCTGCGCGCGCTTCACCTCGGTGAGATCGATAACGACGCCGCGTTCGCCGACAACTTCACCCTCGCGCACGATGGGAGCCGCGAAGGCCATCACCGGAAGCCGCCGGCCGTCGGGCAGACAGACGGTGAACGCCATGCCGTCCAGTGGCGTTTCGCCGGCAGCCATCCGCCGCGATCGCTCCAGGGCACGATCGAGATCCTCTCCGGTCAGGATGTCGCGGAGATGCACGCGCGCGCTATCCGCCCCCGCAATACCCAGCAGAGCACAACCGCGCTGGTTAACGAATGTGAGGTAGCCGTCGGTATCGGCCTCGTAGACGATCTGTGGAAGGGCGTTGGCGAGCTCGTAGTAGTGCCGTTCGCTCTCCTCGAAGCGACGCGCGGTCCTGGCGTGGGCCAGCCGATCGCGGCGCTCGCGCACAGCGCGCTCCACGGCAGGCCCAAGGCGCCTGGTCAGATTGTGCCTAATCAGCCAGTCGGACGCGCCCGCACGTACGGCATCGAGAGCCGTCATGGCCTCGATCTCATCCGAGACGATCAGCAGGGCGAGTTCGGAGGCGGTGGAGCGGAGGAGGTCGAGGGCGTCGGCATGGTCCAGCGCGGGCGGCGCGTGCTCGCAGATCGCCACATCGAACGCGGTCGCTTCGAGCATGGCGGGGAGTTCGTCGAGGGTGTGGGCGACGGTGATCTGCGCGTCGAAGTCGTTGGCCCGCAACGCCTCGTCGATCTGCTCGACGCGGTCGTCGCGGTTCGTGATCAGCAGTACCTGCAGCGACCGTCCCATGACAGCAATACACTCCGACTATGCCCGGGGTCGGTGATGGGTGTTCGTGGACCGACGGCAGTTCGCCACCACGGACGCCTGGGCCTGCTCAGTGTTCACTGAAGATTAACTCGCGGCGGCGAGCATTTCGGCCGAAGATGAAGTCAGAGTAAGCGCAGGTACACGCAACGCTGACGTGCACACTCAGGAGGCGAACGGACCATGCGCAGGACAGGAGGGTTCACGCTCATCGAGTTGTTGGTCGTGATCGCCATTATCGCGATTCTCGCGGCGATCCTCTTCCCGGTCTTCGCCAGGGCGCGCGAAAAGGCCCGACAGGCAAGCTGCCAGAGCAATCTCAAGCAGATCACGCTGGGCATGCAGATGTACGCCCAGGACTACGACGAAATGCTGCCTTTCTCCGTGGTGGGCGCGGCAGGCGGTCAACTCTACTCGGTCTACGAACTCACCATGCCCTACATCAAGAACACGCAAATCCTGACCTGCCCGAGCGAGAAGGTGGGCAGCGTTGACCTGTCGAGTCTGGGGATGGGGATCTACAGCTACATCTCGAACGAAACGGTCATGCCGGCGTGGATCGTCGGCCTGAGCACGACCGCGCCGGTGTCCCTGGCGATGGTCCACAAGCCGGCCGAGTGCGCCGCCTTCGCCGACGGCGATCTCGACGAGACCCAACTCCCGGGGAGCATGGTGATCTGGCCGGTCAAACGTCACAATGAGATGGCGAACTACAGCTTCATCGATGGCCACGTGAAGTCGCTGGCCGAGATCCCGCCCGGCCACGACAGCTCCATGGCGGGGAACCCGAGCTGACCGCACCTGCATGCAGGCGGGAGACTGAGGCAGGCGCCGACGGCGCCTGCCTCAGTTGCGTACGCGGGCCCACTTCCGGCGGCGGAGCGACTCAGCCCAGCTTGAGATCGCGCTCGAAGTGCGCCTCGGGGACGATCCACTCCCGGGGCACGACAACCTCGTCATGGAGGATCTCCGCCAGTGCGGACAGCACCTCGCGATCGGAGATACCCTCGCTCGCCGCGGCCACCGTGCGCGCATTGCGGGCGACGGTCGCATGGACCAGCTCGCGCATGGTGGGCAGCCGGCGGTCGAGCGTCCTGCCGGCGGCGCGCATGCCCAGGAGCAATAGCGGGCCGACGATCAGCGATGCGATTAGCGCCAACAGCGGCGCCAGGAAGAGTGCCAGGAGCAGGAAGGCGCAGCCACTGGTACACCCGACCGACAGCACATGGGCGACGACCGGATGAGTGCGGGCCGTGTCGCCGGACGGCAGCCGATGCGGTATGACCAGACCGGCCGCATCTCCGACGCGATCCCATTCGCTCTCCCGCCAGGTTGCGGGGAGGAGGGAGGCGATCCTGGTGTCCGGGCGGATCGAGCGGCGATCGAGGCCGAGGGTCTCAGCGAGCGCCGCCCGTATGCGGTAGAAGGTCCAGAGCGAGGCGCATACGCGCGCGCGGCCGTCGAGGTGGAGCTTGAGCATCACGAAGTCGCGCATCTGACCGACGGTCTCGAGCACCTGCGCCTCTTCGTTCGAGATCTCGATGTCGAACTCGTCCTCGATGCGCATGAACAGCTCGATGATGTCGAGGCCCATGGTTCGCACCTCCGGCCTCTCGCTACAGAAGGTCACTCAGCGCTGACTGGACAATTCGATGGGGGAGAGTGAGGGCCTTCCATATGGGCCCTGCTGCGGATGCGTTCACCAGCTGTCGCTGACGGGCGGGGCGCCCGCCGTCCAGGATTCCGGACCGCCTGAGTGTCGGCCGCGACACCGCGATCATGCGATGCCTTGACGCGGCGGGAGGGTGCCCGTACAATCGCCGCAGACACACGACAGCCCGACGCTCCGGTTTCGACGCAGCCATCACAGCAGGGGAAGTGATCCATATGCGCACCACGCGACGGCCGCGCAGCGCCCTCATCGCCAGCATCGCCCTTGCCGCGCTTGTGCTTAGCGCCATGGCCGCATGCGCCCAGTACGGCGGCGGGAGCACATCCGGCGTCGGCGCATCCTTCTCCTATGGCTCGGATCGGGAGGGGTTCCGCCTCGAGGCCGGCCGCGACGCACTGGTCTACGGCATCGGCTATTTCAACGACCGCGATGATGACGGCACCGTCTACTCCGTGGAGCTGGGGCTGCGCGCCGACCAAGCCATGGGCGACTACGGCGGCGTCCCCTTCGCCATCGGCGGCGGCTACTACCGTCTCGACCCCGACGACGCCGAACTCGACGTCAGCGATGAGTTCTCGTTCTGGGCGGGCGCGGGCGACTTCAGCTACAGCAATCGGGGCCTGTTCTACCAGTACCGCTACATCTTCGGCGGCCCACTGTCGGGGAGCGAAGGCTGCGTGGGGTGGGCGTTCTAGGCGGGAACCGGGAGCCGGTAACGCGCAACCGGGGAACGGCGACGGCAACGCACAACGACCCGGCCGGGATGAAGCCCGGCCGCTCCACGACGGGAATGGCAACGCACGGAAGCTCGCGCGATCAGTACGCCCCCACCGTGACCTCGTAGAGCACTACCGCGTGCGGGGCGAGCGCCTCGGTCATCTCCCACCGCACTCTCTCCAGCTCCGCCACACGCCGGCGCGTGCCATCAGGGAACACCCGCTGGACGCGATAGACCTCCGCCGGCGCGATCTCGTAGCGCGACAGGTCCGCCAGCCAGCTCACCTCGACCGGTTCCTCACTCACGTTCGTGAACACGAAGCCCAGCGAGCCGTCCCGGGCGAGCCATGACGAGTGCAGCACCGCATCGATCTGGCTGTCGCGGCCCTTGGGGTCCTTGATCGGGATCATCGGGATCTCGCTCAGGACCTTCACCGGGCGCTGCAGGTAGCCGAACTCGAACCACTTGCGGCCCTCGCGGCGCAGGCCCAGACAGGTCTCGAAGTACGCCCGCCGCTCCTCGTTGCCCGGGGAGGTGATCAGATTCTGCGGGTTGCCGGTCGGCCAGAAACGCGCGAAGGCGAGCCCGGACACGAACGTGTTGCCGGTGGGGCCGTAGAAATCGATGAGCGCGGGCACGTTGCCCTCGCGGTCGGCGCTCTGCGTGAAGCCCAGCGTGCGACCGTAGGTGACCGTGTAGTCGCCATAGACCGCAGGCCACAGGTTGACCCAGCCCGGCCAGTAGTTGTAGTGCTGCAGGCGGTGGTCGGTCACGTCCAGCAGCATCTCGTGCTGCACTTCACCGGAGAGCGCCGCCTCGGGATAGTGCTGCCACATGGCCTCGCGCACCGCCTGGCAGATGGCGCGCAGGCCGTCGGTGGCGTAATGGCCGCCGCCAACGGGATGGCCGTGATCGGGCGAGTAGCACGGGCGGCCGCACTGGCCGCCGAGCTGGTCGAGGTAGACGCCCGAGCAGTTGCCGTCACGCACCAGCCGCTCGCAGGCCTGCACCAGCATGTCCTTCCAGGTCTCCGTGGCGGCGCACATGATGCGCGACTCGCCCTCGGCGGTCCACAGCAGCGGGTTGCCGTCGGCATCAAGCACGAAGGCGCTTTCGACGCCCTCGGGGCAGGACGGGTCGAGCAGGTCGGTCTGCAGCGAGTTCACGTAGGGCGTGTAGTGCACGTCGCGCTGGCGCATGCGGCCGATCATCTCCGGGAAGCCCTCGACCATCGGCCAGCCGAGGGTCGCCGCCCACGCGCCCTTGCCCTCCTCGCGCTGATACCACGAGTAGAGCTGCACGCCGATGGTACCGCCGACCACGTCCTGAAAGTCGGAGACGAACTGGCCCTCGAACTCGGCGGAGGTACGGCTGGCGTCGCCGCGCACCCATACGTCGGCGGTCTTCACCCAGTCGGCTGCGTCCTCACGGGTCTCGATGGGCCCACGCTGGCACCACTTCTGCTGCAGCGCCCACTCGCGGTACATACGCGCCGCGTCCCACCAATCGCCCCGGTAGGTGGCCAGCGCGATCGGGTAGGGTGAGGTGTAGTCCTGGCCGGGCGTCAGGCAGTTCTCGGGTATGTGCTCGAGCTTGAGTTCGACGGTGCCGCGCACGGTGTTGTCCATGACCTCGCGCTTCTGATAGCCCTCACCGTCGTAGAACGCCCAGTAGAGGCCGTTCCCGGCATCATCGTACAGAGTGGCGAACTGCATCTCCATGTCGCCGGTGAGGCCGGCGGGCTCGACGGTGCCGACCAGGTAGCCGCGCGGGGCGTCGAAGGGGTTGCGCCACGAGCGGCCGTAGGCGCGCGGGAAGACCAGCGTCGCCTCCTCCGCGGGCTGCGGACCGGGGACGTAGGTGAAGCGTGGGAACTGCACTGCCCGGAGCTGGCAGTCGCTCTCGTTGACGACCTCGATGCGCCCGAACACCAGCGGATAGCCCGGGCGGCAGATCCCGACAGGCGCGGGTTCAAAGCGACAGGTGACCTTGACCGTGCCCCCGGTGACCTCGGTGGCGTTCCAGACCATGGTCATGATGCCGTCGGCGATGTCCACCTGCCCGCCGAGGTTGCGCGAGATCGGCTCGACCTTGAACTCGGCGCCCTCGGGATCGACCATCACCAGCTCCCAGGTGGTCTCGACCGTGTCGGGGTCGAGGAAGAGCGCCGGGGAGTCGGGCGTGGCCCGGACCGCGATGATGCCCAGCGGCGCGGCGTCGCTGACCTCGATGGCCGCGCCGGGGGCCTCGTAGATCGCGGCGGCGACGGGCATGGCGAGGGCGGTGCTCAGCGTCGCGGCAATGAGGGCGGTGCGGGTCATGGCTGCACCTCGGTGCACGGGACTGCGATGCGAGTGCCTCGAACCAGTAGTATACACAGGTTCACTTCGCGACGGAAGTCGGGCACAACCCCAGAGATGAACCCCGCACGTGGACGCGATAGATAACATAAGATAGGTTCTACGTATGTAAGCGTGAGAGGCGCTGAGGCGCGCCGCCCGGGCGCAAGCCAAGCAGCAATGTCTGGTTCTCGCGCTCACCCCCGCGCGGCGTGGACCAGTGCCTGCAGGTTCTCCGTCGGCGTGGTCAGCGGCACCGCGCACTCGGGCGCGATGATCTCGATGCCCTGCGCCAGGCAGGCCTCGACTTCAGCGGCGATATCGTCGGGCGTGCCGTGAAGCAGCGTCTGCGGGTTGTTGACGTTGCCCATCAGTGCGATGCGATCCCCCGCCGCCCAGCGCGCCTTTGCCGCCGGAACCTTCGACTCGAAATGGAAGCACGCCAGCCCCGTACGCGAGATCCACGGAATGCGGTCGAGGGTGTCGCCGCAGATATGCAGGATCACCGGGGCGCGGATCTCCCCCGCGAGCTGCCGGTGCAGCGGCCACAGGAAGTCGCGGTACATCTCCGGCGACACCAGATCGCCCGTAGCGTGGTCGGCGACAGTGATCGCGTCCGCGCCGGCGTCGAGCTGCGCGCGCGCGAACAGCGCGGGCAGTGGCATGAGCGCGCCCAGGATCGCGTGCACTTCCTCCGGATCGTCGAGCGTCATGATCAGGAAGCGCTCGACCCCGAAGAGATGATAGGCCAGCGTCCACGGCCCGAAGACCTTGCCCACCAGCGCCACCTGTGGGAAGCGATCGCGCAGCAGGCGGATGGCGTCGAGCACGACAGTGATGGCCGGGTGCACGAGGATGTCGGCGGGCAGGCGGATGTCGGCGACGCGCGCACACGGATGCACGGTCACCTCGGGCATCAGGTCCACGCGGCCCCAGTTCACCTCGCAGCCGAGGGCATCGGCCTCATGCTGCACGGAGAACACCGGCGCGATGGTGTCGTAGCCAAGGATCTCGTGCCCGGCGGCGGCGAGACCAGCCATCAACTCTGGATCGGTGTGCGCGTCGGGAAAGGAACACCCCGTGGCCTCCATGAGATGCACGGTGGCGATGGAGACGGCGTTGCCGACGGCAGGCACGTCGGTCCGCCGGCGCCGCAGGGCCTCGAGGATACGCTCGCGCGGAGTCATGGTGCCTGGCCTCCCGGCTTGATGGGGCACGTGCGGCCTTCTTCGCCGCCGGACACCGGAATCACTTCGCATAGTCATCGGTCATCGGTCACAGATCGCAAGCAACAGTGCACGGCAACAGCGATGGCCAAGAGCGAGCGGGCAGGAATCGGCCAGATGTGCGGCCAACTTGGCGCACGTGATGAGCGGTGCGATGCCCGAGCAGGTCCTCCCCTCCCCCGCCGGCCGCGCCGGGCGGCCCGATCGCCGCTGGGTGTGGTGGCTGGCGATGGGCTGCGCGCTGCTGCTCGCCGTCGCGTGCCACCGCATGCAGTTCTCCCCTGACTCGATCCACTACGCCGACGTGGCGCGCACACTGCTGCACGAGCACACCGCGGCGACCTACCATCTGACGCTCAACAGCGAGCGTGTGCCGGATCCGCGACTCTACTGGCCGCCGGGCTATCCGCTCATGCTCGCGACCGTCATGGCCACGGGCGCGTCGGTGCAGACGGCCGCGTGGGTGATCGCGGTACTCAGCTTCACCGCGACCCTGGTACTGCTGGTGTTCTGGCTGCGCCGCGCCGAGTGGGGCCTGCTGGGGACGGTCGCCTTCATCTACCTGATCTTCGTGTGCGGCATCGCCTTCCGGGCGTGGTCGGAGGGACCGTACGCGGCCTTCATGGTCGGCGCGCTGGTGTGCATGGCCGCGGCCATCGCCAGCGCCGACACCTGGCGCGCCACCTGGCTGGGCCTGATCGCGGGGGGCCTTGCGGGCGGCGCTGCCATGTGTCGTTACCCGGGCATCATCATTATCCCCGCGCTGGCCCTGGCGGCCATGGTGGCGCCGCTTAAGCGTGAGAACGCATGGTCGGTGCGCTGGTCGGCGCTGGTGCCCATGCTGGGCGCCGCCGCGCTGATCGTCGTCCCGTGGCTCGCGCGCAATATCTCCCTCGCGGGCGTGGCCTTTGGCCCGCCCCGCCCGCCCGGCCACCGACCGCTGTCGATGCTCATCGGCCTGTTGGGGCAATCGACCTACCTGGACTTCGGGGCGATTCTGCTGGCCCTGCTGTTCGCCGTCATGGGCTTCCGGCGAGCCCGGCGCGACCGCAGGGACGACGCGACGCGGCCCGCGTTCCTCAGCACGCTGGCGATTGCGGCGCTTCTGTGCGCGGCGGCGCATCTGGCCACCGTCATGCTCACGCATATCCTCTGGCAGGTGGATGAACCGCCGAACACGCGCTACTTCTTCCCGGCCTATCTCTGCGCGCTGTTGGCCGGGCTGGCCATGATCGCCGGGATGGCGCCGCCCGCGCGCGTCCTTCGCCAGCGCTGGCCGCTGGTGCTGGCGTTGGCGCTGCCGCTGGTGCTCGCGCCGGTGGTTGCGGGCCTGGTGGCGCATGATGTGACGCCCAACCGCACCGCGCTCGAGGACTGGATCGAGACGAACACGGGGCCCGACGACCTGATCGTCGGCCAGCGCGCGTGGCCGGTGCGCTTCTACACCGGGCGGCCGGTACTGCAGGGAGGCCAGACCGCCGACCCGTCGGTCTACGACGGAGTGCTGGTCGCACGCTTCCTGCGCAGGTTCGGCGAGCGCTTCACCGGCGCCTGGCTCCTGATACCCGACATCATCCCCGAGGAGATCACCGGCGACATCCTGCAGCGCTACGAAGACAGCGGCCTGCACCTCGAGGACGTCGCGGAGATCAGCACGCGTGACCACGATTCGCCGAGAGAGTCCGTCATGCGCATCTATCGGGTGAAGGCGCGGGGCATCTGGGGCGACTGAACGGTGACGGAGGGAGAACGGCCCTGTGTTGGGCCGACCTCGTTGCGACCGCTTCGCGGTCACCCCTCGTGTGGCTCCGCCAATGGCACCACCCGCCGCACTCGCTTCGCGCAGTCCCCCCCCAACTCAATACGCACGGAGACCAGACATGACGCAGCGTGAGCGCTTCCGCAGGATCATCCACCATCAGGACGTTGACCGCATCCCCTACATCTTCGGCGGACCGCGCGCGTCCACTTTCGCCGCCTGGCGCCGGCAGGGCCTCAGTGAGGAGCAGCAGCGCAACTGGGGCGCGCTCACCGGCGCCGACGGGTTCACGGGAGTGGGCAAGTTCTTCTTCGGCCCGGTGCCCATGTTCGAGCAGCGCGTGATCGAGGAGAAGGGCAACGTACGCACCTGGATCGATGGCTACGGCTGCACGCGCGTGGACGCCATCGACCAGCCCACCGACGGCTTCGCCACTCGCCGCTACCTGCGCTTCGCGGTGCAGAACCGCGATGACTGGGAGCGCGTCAAAGAGCGCCTCGACCCGAACTCACCCGAGCGCACCCACCCGATCGACTACCAGGACCCGCCCGAGACGCTGGGCACGAGCGCTCCCCGCCACGGCCCCGGGGGCATTCACTGGCGGGACAACATCGAGGCCGCCAACAGGTCCGAGTATCCGGTGCGCCTGACCATCACCGGCCTCTACTGGGGCATCCGCGACTTCGTGGGCATGCTCGAGCTGTCGGTGATGTTCTACGACCAGCCCGACCTGGTGCACGAGATGTTCGAGTACTGGGCCTGGTACCTGATGCAGATCCTCGACGAACCGCTGCGTCACATCAAGGTCGACGAGCTGATCCTCAACGAGGACATGGCCTTCAAGAAGCAGGCGATGATGTCGCCACCGCTGATCGAGGAGTTCCTGCTCCCGCGCTACATCAGGCTCTACGAGTTCTTCAAGGAGCGTGGCGTCGAGGCGGTGGTGATGGACAGCGACGGCTACAACAATCAGATCCTCGACGCCATGTACCCGCAGGCACTGGACGGCATCCAGCCCATCGAGATCGCGGCGGGCAATGATCCGGAAGAGATCCTCACGCGCTACCCGGGCATCTTCATCCACGGCGGCGTGGACAAGCGCGAGCTGGCGAAGTCCCGCGAGCGCCTCCGCGCGGAGGTGGCGACGCGCTACCGCTCCGCGTGGGAGCACGGCGGCTTTATCCCGCACTGCGATCACGGTGTGCCGCCGGACATCCCGCTGCGCAACTTCCTGTACTACGTGGAACTGGCCCGAGGGCTCGCGAACGGCGAGGACCTGGACCGCTACGAGCCGCCGTGCGAACTTGAGGAGCAGCTCGGGCCGATCGAGGAGATGTTCGATGCACGCTCAGCCATCGCGCGGGCGTACGGGAGGGAGTGAGGGTATCGGCGATGGCGGCCGTTGCCCTCTTGCCATTGCCCTTCTTGCAGCGACGAGCCCGAAGCCTCACCGACGCCGTGCGCCTCCACGGCAAACGACTCGGCCGGGCTCAAGCCCGGCCGCTCCATGACGGCAACAACGAACGGCCGCGCGGCGTGGGAACGCCGCCCTGACGACGTACGACAACAGGCCGTACCGCCACCCCTCCTGTCGGCGGCGCCCCCCACGCCGCCCTCAACCCAGAATCAGCGCCTTGACCTCATCGAGGTACTTCTGCGGGTGCACCTCGCCGTAGCTCTCGGCGGAGAGCCGCAGCGTCGAGTCGAATGGGCTCTGGCGCGCGATCACCTTGGCGTCGCCGTTGCGCGCCATCAGCAGCCGGTCATGGACGCGCTGCACATTCTCGAAGCGCGCCTCCATCCACGCCTGCACGTCATCGGCGTGGCGCAGGAAGTCATCATCCCACTCGATGCGATCGTTGACCACCCGCACCTCCGGCAGCTCCGCAATGATCTCGCTGTAAGGCCGGGCCTCGTGGGTCAGCGCGCTGGTGAGCAGCGCCGCGCTGGCCACCGCGTCTCCGCGCAGCGACAGCTCCGGGTAGCCGAAATGACCGTCGGGCTCGGCAGAGAACACCGCACCGTGGTCCTTGATGAGCTGGGCGATGAAGGTCTGCCCCCAGCGGCTGGGGATGATGGTGAAGCCCATGCCCTCGAGCGCGTCCCAGGTGTGCAGGCTCACCCCCACGTTGAGCACGATGGTGCCGGGCTGGCGCTGGGTGCGGCACAGCAGGTCGATGGTGTAATCGGGCGTGACATAGGTCCCGGTCTCGTCGAGGGTGACGATGCGGTCGGCGTCGCCATCGAAGGCGATGCCCATGTCCGCGCCGTGCTCGACCACCGCGCGGCTCAACTCATCCAGATATTCGGGGCGCGGCTCGGAGGGCCGCCCCCCGAAGCGCCCGTCGGGCGTGCCGTTGATCATCACGACCTCCATGCCCAGGCGCTCGAGCAGCATCTGCGCCGCCGGGATGCCCGCGCCCCCGCCCGGGTCCACCACCACCTTCAGGCTGCCCGCCGGATGGGCCATGGCGGCCACCCAGTCTATGTACTGCTCGAGCACGCCCTCACGGCGCTCGATGGCGCCGGCCTCGTGCCACTCGGGCCATGCGAACGGGCGGGCCAGAGCCGCCTTGGCCGCGTTCTCCAGCTCCGGCCACCAGATGTGCGAGTCCGGCTCCATGAACTGCACGCCGTTCCAGTCGGGCGGGTTGTGTGAGGCGGTGATCATGCAGCCGGGCCGGGCGGTGTGCCTGCACCACGCCGCGGTGGCGCCCGAGGGCAGCACGCCCAAGTCGTACACCGTCATGCCCCCGGCCGCCAGGCCGCCCATGAGCGCGGTCTTCAGCGCCGGCGTGGACACGCGGTAGTCGCCGGCGATGAAGATCTCGTGGTAGCCCTCATCGCTGAAGTGGCGGGCGGCAATGCCTCCCAGCTTGCTCATCACCTCGGGCGTGAGGTCCTTGCCGGCGATGCCGCGGAAGCAATACAGCAGCATGGGTATCTCCTTGAGTCCGACCGCGTGGGTGACTGTCGGGTGAGTTACGGCGTCTCGGGATCGTCCGGCGCGACCGACTCCGCGGCGGCGCGCGCGTCGGTGCGCCCCTGCCGCCAGAACGCCAGCAACGTGGAGACCAGCAGCGCGGCGAAGAAGGTCAGCAGTACGCTCTTGCGTAGCGACGTGCCGCTGGGCCTCTCCGGCGGCACCGCCTCATCAAGCACATTGAACTGCGCGACGCTGCCCGCCTCGGCGACGCGCGCGCCCTCGTACTGCTGTGTCAGGCGCGCCAGCGCTTCGCGCTTGACCGTGACCTCACGCTGCAGCTCCTCATAGCGCGCAGTCTTGGCGGGCAGCTCGCGCAACTGCGACATGGCGCTCTCGCGCTCGGAGGACACAATGCGCAGCTTCGCCTCCAGGCCGGTGCGCGACAGCCGGCTGTCCAGTGCTTCCTTCACCAGATCCTCGTACTGCGGGTCCACCGACATCGTCTGCGTGCGCGGCTGCAGCTCATGGCGCAGCAGCTCCGCGAGCTGCTCCTGGGCGCGTTCCAGCTCGACCTTCAGGCGCGCCACATCCGGGTGCTGCTCGGACTTGCCCTCGATCTCCATCTGCTCGGCGATCTGACGCTGCAGCTCCATGACCCGCTGGTCGAGCTGGTCTATCTGCGGATCGCGCTGCTCGGAGACCTGCGAGATGACCATGCGCTCCTGCGAGCCCAGTCGCCGCAGCGCCTCGGCCTCGCGGTCACGTGCGGCCTGCAGCTCCACGCGCAGGTCGATCTCACGCTGACGCAGTTGCGATACCGCCTGCAGGCTCGCCGAGGTCTGCGAGGAGGGGCTGATCAGCCCCTCGGCGGTGGCGTACTCGACCAGGGCGTCCTCGGCCGCCAGCAGCTCCTCCTCGGTGCGGGCGAGCTGCTCCTCCAGGAACTTACGCTGCTGGCTGGCGCTGGCGAAGTCGAGTTCACTGACGATCTCCCCCAGCGTGGCCACGATCTCGTTGCACAGCTGCGCCGCCTTCTCGGCCGCCGGGTCGCGCTCGCCTCCGCCCAGGCGTGGCTCGCCCGTCCAGGTGGCCCGCACCACGATGACGCCCTCGGCGGGCTGGTCGATGGAGGTCATCTCCCCGAGCAGGCGGACGGCGTCGAGGTGGCTCTTCGCGCCCAGCTCCTGCTCGAGGCCAAGCTGATCGACGACCCGCCCGCGCAGCTCACGACTGCGCAGGATGGTCTCGAAGTTGCCGCGGCTGGTCGGGGCCGCCGAGAGGCCGAACTCGGTCATGAAGCGGTTGAGGCCGGACAGGTTCGCGGAACTCTCGAACATGATGGTGCTGTCGGCGACCCACTTGCGGGGGACGGTAGCGTAGCCCAAAGCGCCAACAACCACTGCGGCGAGGATGCTCAAGCTGGCGATGAGTCCTGCCTGTTTCCTCACAGTCGCGACCAGTTCGGCGACCGAGATCTCCTGCATGCTCAGCTCTTTCGCGCCGCATCAGGGCGGGCCCGACCGGGGGGCAAGTGCTCGCGGCGCCATAAAGGCAAAGAGCGCTGTCGCTTGACAGCGCCAAGCCGCTGTGCTATGTTCGCCGGGTGCAGCGCTGCAACCTCCACGGGCGCTGCCTCGTGCGTTAAGCGTGCGCGCCATGCGCGCCCGTATTATAGCGCATGTCGGGGCACTGTCAACACGGCCCGGCGGGCCGTGGGCCGCGTGACTTCCGGGGCAACACGCCCGCCACGAGCGCACTCCGTCGCACCTCCCGGAAGCCGCGCGGACGGCGCCGGCGTACCGGAAGCGCGTCGCCGCGGGAGGTGGCATGAGTGCAGGCCGTCATCCTGGCCGCGGGCAGGGGCACGCGCCTGCTGCCCGTGACCGACGTCATCCCCAAGCCACTGATCCCCTTCTGGGGCCGACCCTTCATCGCGTACCTGCTCGACGCACTCGAAGGCCTGGTCGATGAGGCCATCATCGTGGACGCGCCCGCCCTTGAGGTCGAGCGGGCCCTGGGCGACCGCCACGGCACGCTGCCCCTGCGCTACGCCGTGCAGCCGGATCCCCTCGGCACGGGCGATGCGATGCTGCAGGCGCGCGCGATGATCGATGGCCCGTTCGTCCTGCTCCTGGGCGACACCTGTCCGACGCGCGAGACCCTCCAGGCGCTCACCAGCACCCCGGGGAGGGCCGTGCTGACGGTCATCGAGGTGGACGATCGGGAGCACCACTCGGGCGTATCCGTCGATGACACGGGCCGCGTCACCGGGTTGTGGACCGAGGCGGCCACGGTCGATGCGGGCATCTTCCGCTTCGACTCGGCGATCTTCGACTTCACCGCCGCGCACGAGCCGCTGCGGGGGGAGCTGCGCGTGCTCCAGGGCGTCAACTCGCTGGTCGAGGCCGGTGAGGAGGTGCGCGCGATCGAGATGCCGCATCCGTGGCTGCAGTTCGGCGATCACGAGGGCATCGACGGCGTCATCCGCGTGATGCGCGCGCTGGGCCAGATGCGGGGCGAGCGCTGCGACCCCGGCGACTCATGCGTGATGGTGCCCGCGCGCGACTGTGAGGTCGAAGACGCGCTGGTGTTCGGGCCGGGCTCGCTCCAGGGTTGCGTCATCCGGCACAGCCTGGTGTACTGCGGCGCCGACGCTGTCGGCCGCGTCGTAAGCGACGCCATCGAGGTGCTCGACTGACGCGTCCGTGCCCCCATGCCCGGCGCCGAGCGGAGAGAAGGCCCCGACCAGATGCCGCACCCGGCTGAGGGCGACAGCTACGACAGGCAGGTCCGGGACATCGCCAAGGGCGGCGGCCTCGAGCTGAGCGCCTCCCTGATCGGCTACCTCATCGGGGCGATCTCCGGGCCGGTCACCGCACGGCTGCTGGGCACCATGGGGCTGGGGCTCTACGACCTGGGGCGCAGCCTGCTGGAGCTGTTGTCGTCGTTCCTGCGTCTCGGCTATCCCCAGGCGATCATGCGCTTCGCCGGGATGTTCGACGCGCAGAAGCGCTACGAGAAGACGCGCGGTGTGCTGACCGGGACGCTGTTCTCAACGCTGGCGCTGGGCTGCGCAGTCAGCGCGGCGCTGGCCATCTGGCCGGAGTGGCTCGCCGTCGGCATCTACCACAAGCCCGAGTTCACACCGGTGCTGCGCATCGTCGCGCTGGCGCTGCCACCCACCCTTATCTTCATGTTCCTGAGTGAGGCCACGGTGGCGCGCCGCGATGTGCGCTACAAGGCCGCCAGCCGCATCGTCCTCCGCCTGGTCATCCTGATTCTGATCGTGCTGCTGGTCGGGGTGCTCAGGCTGGGGGTGGCGGGCGCGGCCTACGCCATGCTGCTCGGCGGCGTGGTGGCGGCGGCCATCGTGCTCTACGGCAGCACCCGGCTCTTCCAGCGCATCTCGTTCGCGGACCTCAAGCACTACGAGTTCCTGGCGGTGCACAGATTCGCGCTGCCGCTGGCGCTGGGGCAGGTGGCGCAGTTCGGGCTGTTCCGCGTCAACCAGATGATCGGCGGCGCCTTCGTCTCCGCCGCGGCGCTGGGCCTGTTCGGCGCGGCCTCCCGAGTGGCCATCTTCGGCACCATGGGCCTCGCCGCCACCACAGCGATCTTCAGCCCCATCATCTCGCGCCTGCACAGCCAGGGGCGGCTGGATGACCTGCGCGAGCTGTTTCAGACCGTCACGCGCTGGACCTACCACTTCACAGTCCCGCTGATGGTGTTCGCGATCTTCAAGGCACGCAGCGTCATGCACGTGTTCGGACCGGAGTTCACCGAGGGCACGCTCACGCTGCAGATCCTGTGTGCCGGACAGATCGTCAATGTCTCGGTGGGCGCGGCCAGCGTGATGCTGGCGATGTCGGGCAACCAGTGGCTGGTGGCGGGCAACAACGTGGCGCTGTCGATTCTCAATATCGGCCTGTGCTTCACACTGGCGCCGCGCTACGGCGTGGTGGGGCTGGCGTTATCGGCGGCCATCGCCACGGCGCTGGTGAACCTGGTACGCGCGGGCGAGCTGTGGTGGCTCTACCGCATCTCGGCCTACACGCGCCGGGCCGCGGGTGTGCCGCTTCTCGCCGGCCTGTGCGCCGCCCCGCTGCTGCTCATCGGGTTTGACTCCTGGGCGCTGGACATCCTGCTGCCCGGGCTGGCCTTTGCGCTGGGCTACGTCGCGGTGGTCAGGCTCATCGGCCTGGAGCGCGATGACCGGCAGGTGCTGGCGGCGCTGCGCCAGAAGCTCTCCCTGCGTGGCCGCCGTGGGCCGGACGCCAACTCAAACGAGGAGCATTGACATGCGGGCAACACCCACAAAGCGGCCGCAACTGATCGTCATCGGCCTCGACGGCGCCGACTGGCGCATCATCGACCCCCTGCTGGAGCAGGGGGCGCTGCCGAACCTGCAGCGGCTGATCGACACAGGCTGCCGCGGCGAGTTGGCCTCCACCTTCCCGCCGCACACCCCCTGCGCGTGGTCCACCATCTTCACCGGCGTCAACCCGGGCAAGCACGGCATCTTCACCTTCCACAGCATCATCCCGGGCACGTACACCTGGCGGCTCACGCGCAGTTCCGACCGCAAGGCGCGCGCGCTGTGGGAGATCGCCAACGCCGCCGGCCTCACCGTGGGCGCGGTGAACATCCCCATGACCTGGCCCGCCGAGCAGGTCGATGGCTACATGATCTCCGGGATGATCGGTGCGCCGGCCGTCACGCCGACCGCGTTCTGGCCGCGCGCCCTCGCCGAGGACGTGCGCCGGCTGGTCCCCGACCTGTCGATGGAGGTGGTGGCGCGCCACGCCGGCCACTACGCCATCGACGAGATGAAGGCCACGATGGACCGGCGGCTCGCGCTGGTGCGCGAGCTGCTCACCACCCGCCCTACCGACATCTTCCTCGCGGTCATCACCTACACCGACGCCGTCCAGCACCACTGGCTGGCCGACGACTCCGTGCGCCTGGACGGCGCCGAAGAGGTACTACGGGCGACCTACGCGCGCACCGACCGGCTGCTGGGCGAGATCATGGAGGGCGATGACACCGACATCCTGATCCTGTCCGATCACGGCAGCGGCCCGGTCAACCTCTACATGAACCTGCCGCGCCTGCTCGCCGACCTGGGGCTGATCGAGCCGGTCTCCGAGTTCAGCTACTTCCTCACGCGCGTGCGCCGCCGACTCGGACGCATGATGCGCCGGGACGGCGATGAGCCGCAGGGCATCGTCGGCCCCATCAGCCGCGATCTGCGCTGGGACCGCAGTCGGGTCTACTCGATGATCACGCACGTCAGCCTGCGCCTGAACCTGCAGGGCCGCGAGCCCCGCGGCATCATCCCCGCCGACCAGGCCGACGAGGCGCTGGCCGAAGTCGCGCGGATGCTCCGCGGGGTGCGCATACCCAAGGCCCCATGGGCCGAGTTTGACGTACGCACCCGCGATGAACTGTTCTCCGGCGAATGGACGCATCTGATGCCCGACCTGTGCGCTATGACCACCGAGGGCGGCCAGACGCTCACGCTCCCGCCCCGCCCCTACCTGCGCTCGCAGCCCGCCTTCCTCACTCCGCGCGAGGCCATCGCC
>JALGVA010000248.1 GCA_029820295.1 Candidatus Zipacnadia bacterium | reverse complement strand
CGATCGGCTTTGCCGACGACCCCGACAACCCGAGCGCGCAGCGCCTCCGCGACGTCCAGCCCGGCGACTACGTGATCATGCACACGAAGGCGAGCATCGGCGGCGTCGGCCGCGTGGTGAGGCCGTACTACGAAGTCGACCGTGCACAGGCTGAGGGCGTCGCGGCGGACTACTGGCGACGGATTGATGTTGAGTGGCTCGTGGGGCAGCACTCCTACGATGATCTGCTGCCGGGGGCGAAGCAGCTTCAGACCGTGGTCACGCTGGACGAGGACGTCTTCTGGCGGCTCGCCGCCAAGTACGCTGACGACCCACGTTTCGAGGAGGTGCTCAATCCACCCGAGGACTGGCGAGAACGGGCAGGCCTGGCCAGGTCCGGCGCTTGGATCTTCCAGGCCAACCCGCAGAAGTGGCCTGGCTGGGCCGACATGCTGCAGCGCACGCCCCCGTTCGATGAGACGTGGACGGCCTCGCGTCGTCGCGCCGACATGCACGTCGGAGACGCAGTGTTGCTCTGGAAGTCCGGTGACCAAGCGGGCGTTTACGGCGTCGCCAAGATCATCCGCGAGCCGTTCGAGCCCGAAGACGGGGACGAGTCTGACTTCGACAGCGAGTGGAAGGTGCTCCTGAGCGTGGAACGGCTCCTCGATGCGCCCCTCCTGCGAGATGAACTGCGGCAGGACCCTGTTCTCCAAGACATGGAGATCATCCGGCAGCCAGCCGCAACCAACTTCCGACTTAGCACGCCGGAGTACGAGCGCCTCAAGCAACTGCTGGGGACACCAGCCCCGACCCTCGAGTCGACCGCCCGCGACTGCTGCTGCAATCCCGCCTTCATCGAGGACATCGTGCAGCAACTCAAGCGCAAGCACCAAGTGATCTTCTACGGACCGCCAGGGACCGGGAAGACCTACGTCGCGGGCAAGGTCGCCGAGTACCTCGCTGGCGCCGACCCCGACCGCTGCAAGCTCATCCAGTTCCACCCCTCCTACACCTACGAGGACTTCATGGAGGGCATCAAGCCCGAGGCCCGCGAGTGCGGCGACGGGCGCTGGGAGGTCAGCTACCCGGTGCGGCCCGGCTCGTTCATGCGCTTCTGTGAGCAGGCCGCCGAAGACCCCGAAGGCACTTGGGTCTTCATCATCGACGAGATCAACCGCGGCCAGATCGCCAAGATCTTCGGCGAGCTGATGTACCTGCTGGAGTACCGCGGCCAGGAGATCGAGCTGGCCTACACCAAGACCGAGGGCGACACGCAAGCGCCCGAGCGCTTCGGCATCCCGCCGAATGTGCTCATCATCGGCACCATGAACACCGCCGACCGCTCGATCGCGCTGGTGGACTTCGCGCTGCGCCGGCGCTTCACGTTCATCCCGTTCTACCCCGACGACGGCGATCACGTGCAGGGCATGCTCGCGCGCTGGCTGGACGAGAACGTGCCCGAGATGGCGTGGGTCGCACGGCTCGTCGATGACCTGAACGAACGCCTCACTGGTCGGGTCGGCCGCGACTTCCTGATCGGCCACAGCTACTTCATGCACGAGGACCTGAGCGAGGAGACCGTGCGCGAGACTTGGCGCTTCCAGATCGAGCCGCTGCTGCGCGAGTACTTCGTCGGCCAGCAGTCTCGGCTCGACGGCTACCGGCTCGATGAGCTGATCGCCGGGGCAAAGGGTATCGAGCAGCCCGAGGGCGATGCAGGGCCCGACGACGCCGACGTGGTCGCCGAAGAGTCAGGTGACGACGAGCAATGAGCGCGCACCTGCAGATCGCGCACGACGTGGCTGAGGAGGCGATCTCCCTCAGAGAACTCGACGAGCGCCAAGTCCGGCTCGACGCCCAGGAGAGCCGCTTCCTCCTGGCTGAGCACCCCACGCAAATCGGCCTGCGTCCGGCGCTCGATGGCCCCAACGAGTGGCTGGTGCGCCCGGCCGGCTGGTGCGGCTCCATCCCGCTGCCGAGCGGCCGCGTCATCTACATCGAGCCGAAGGTGGGCATCGCCAGCCTCTGGCGCATGCTCGTGTGGGCCTACGACTTGCTCGAACTCAGCGCACAGGCGCCGGTGCCCTTCGATGTCGCCGACCTCGTCGAGTCGGTCGTGGAGGTCTTCGTGCGGCGAGTCGAGGACCTGCAGCGCCAGGGCCTGCTGCGTGGCTACGTGTCACTGCAGGAGAACCTCTACGCCATGCGTGGGCGGCTCAACGTGGCGGGCCATCTGCGCACCAACACCGTCGCGCGACACCGTCTGCTGTGCGACTACGACGACTTCACGACGGACATCCCCGAGAACCGCATCATCCGCCGCACGTTGCACCTGCTGCTGCGGGCGCGCGCATGGCGACCGCGCGTGCACCTGCCCATGGACCGCTGCGAGCGGCGCATGGCCGAGGTCGATCTGCGCCACATCACTGAGCGCGACTTCGTGGAGGTGCGCTACACGCGGCTGAACGCGCACTACCGCACGCCGCTGATGCTGGCGCGGCTGCTGCTGGAGATGCTGTCGGTGACCCATCGCTTCGGCGAGCGTGAGATGCTGCCGCTGCTGCTGCGCATGCCGGGCGTCTTCGAGCGCTTCCTGCAGCGCATGCTGGCCGAGAGACTGGCGGGGGCGGGCCTGACCGTGCGCTGGCAGGGAGAGCGTCGGCATCTCGACCGCGGGCGCAGCGTGATGCTGCGGCCGGACATGGTGATCGGCGCCGACGGCCGCGACCTGTGCATCGCCGACGCGAAGTATAAGGAGACCGGCTGCGACGCCGAGGCCGGTGACGAGCAGGCGACCACTGCGGCCGGCAGCGCCGACGTTCATCAGATGCTGGCATACTGCATAGGCTACCGCGTAAGCGATGCGATACTTATCCGCGCCGAGGCAGCGGCGCGCCGGACGATCCACATCGACGTCGACGGCCGCCAGATACGCGTGCACAGCCTGGGCATCGATCTGACGCGCGAGGGCGAGGACTTCGCCAAAACGTGCGGGCGGCTGTCGAGGGAGCTGGCGGCGATCGCCGCGGGTGCGCTCGTTTCGCCGGCACAGTGACGGCGGCGCCCCGACGCCTCAGTCGGCCTCAGCGCGCTCCGCGAGGATGCGCTCGATCTCGGCCTCGGGGATGAAGACGCGGTGGCCCTCCTTCACCGCAGCGATCTCCCCGGCCCCGCGCATCTGATCGAGCCTCCTCTCGCTGATGTCCAGCAGGTCTGCGGCCTCCTTGCGCGACAACGCGCCCTCGCATGACTCGGCCTGCAGCGCCTGCTTGTGGTCGCGCAACGCCTCGATCTCCGCTCGCATCGCCTCCGTGTTCGGGTAGACGCGCCAGTCCGCCGCCGGGCCGGATGCAGCGGGGTTGACGTCACGCAGGCGCAGAGCGGGAAGGTAGCCCCGCTTGTCCCAGTTCCGGAGCTGCTCCTGCGTCACGTGGCAAACGAAGGCCATCTGTTGCACGTAGAGGTAGTCGATGCCGTCGCGGTCGTAGGCCACAGGTACGCCCCTGCTCCATTCCTCCTCGGCCGAGCCCCGCTGTTGCTCTTCGGCGGAGACTTCGGCGGCCTCGTCACCAGCCTCTTCGTCGGCGAAGTCTGGCGCTGGCCACAGGCCGGGGGCGAAGTCGGGCTCGTACCACAGGTAGTGCTCGCGCAGGTGTTCCTGGAACTTGGTCACGACGTAGCGGGCGAACCCGACGTGCACCACGTCCTGAGCGCGGAACGGGAGGCCGAACTCGGCGAAGCGGCCCTCAAGTTCATCGCGCCATCCAGCCGAGGACTCAGAGCCGATGGCGCCAACGCTGCTCAGCACTGCGTCCTTCGGCTTGCCATGCATGAAGTCATACTCGTCGATGAGCTTCCTGAGCAGGGCCCTCAGGGCAATGGCGACCTCGCGTTTGGGGGGCAGTGGCTGATCCTTCTCGGACCCCCTCAGTCGCCGCCGGATCTTCGTGGCGTAGCTCTGCACCAGCGGCTCGTACATCCTGACGAGCCGATCGCCGAAGACCCTCTCGCCGAACCGGGGCGCCCTGGTCTGCGCCGGATGCGGGAAGGCGGTCATGCTCCAGATCACCCAGTTGCTGATGCTCCACGAGACGAGGTCGTCCCCGCCACCGAGCTGCTGGTAGCGCACCAGGTCCTCGATCCTGATGCGCGGGTACACAGTGAAGCCGTGGAAGCCGTTGCCGTAGCGCAGCACGCGCCGCCACTCCTCCTCGACGCCCTGCTTGAGCGCGTCGTCGTCATCACGGGGCAGCTTGAGGAAGGGCATGCGGGCGAGAGCGAAGAGGAAGGTCTTGAAGCCCTCGAAGACGATGCGCTCGAAGTGACTGGGCACGGGGACTGATGTGTCGCCGGTCACCAGAGACTTGACCTGCCCCCATGAGTGCTACCAGTTGCTATGTGGTACTGAGCGACCGGTCAAGCAGCCCTGGGCGGAGGGCTGAGCGGAGCGAAGCCCGGAGCCCAGGGCTGGCGCGCCTC
>JALGVA010000090.1 GCA_029820295.1 Candidatus Zipacnadia bacterium | reverse complement strand
CTGGAGGAGTACTCCATCTTGACCGCGCGATAGGCCGCAAGCACGACGTTGCCCGCGTCGGCCACGGCGTCCACGAACAGCCGATCGCCCTCGGGGTCATTCAGATCGGGCTCGGCGAAGATCACGTCAAAGGCCACCGCGCGCGCACCGGCGAGGCGCTGCAGCAGTTCCGCATGTGTGCGGCGCGACCACGGGAAGCGCCCCTGATGGGCGGGCAGCACGCTGATGTCGTCGATGGCGACAATGACGATGTCCTCGGGGGGCTGCGCCGGGGCGTACTCGTAGGCCAGGTCGTAGGCGAAGTTCTCAATGAGCGGGAAGACGAAGAAACGCGAGGTGAGAGGCAGGTAGCGTAGCGCCACCACCAGGATGGCGATGAGAGCGGCGGTCTGGATGCCGCGCTGCCGGATTTCCTCCCGGCGGCGCGAAAGCGTCGGGTCCCCGGCCAATTCTCGCACCCGCCTTCCGTCGTCGGCTGCCGGTAGTATACCCGCCCGAGGGCGAGGACACCAACCCGGCGGGCATCCGGGGCGATGAGTGACGGCCCCACCGGCGGCCCTCCGCGCGGCTCAGGGGCCGTTGGGCGCGAAGTGGATGATGGCGGCGGCGGTGATGACGTAGAGCGCCACCGTGGCGAGCAGTGGCCTGTCGGTGAGCAGCGTGCGGTCGGGCGTGCCACCGTGGCCCTGCCGGTGCATCAGGTAGAGGTAGCGGAACAGCCCGTAGATCACGAAGGGGATGGTGTACATCAGGCGTGTGCTGCCCATCTCGGCGACGGTCCGCTCGGAGATAGTGTACAGGCAGTAGGACATCAGGGTTGCCGAGGCGGCCACGCCGATGAGCTGGTCGAGCAGCCCGACGCTGTACTTGCGGAGCGTCGGACGGTGGCCGATCGCGTCGTCCTCGAGCAGCAGCATCTCGCCGCGGCGCTTGGCCAGGCCGAGGAAGAGCGCGAGCAGCAGCGTGCAGATCAGCAGCCACGGGGAGATGACCACCGCCAGGGCCTCGGCGCCAGCCACGGCGCGCAGCACGAAGCCGCCGGCGATGGCGAAGACGTCGAGGATCACGCGCTCCTTGAGGAAGCACTGGTAGAGCATCTGCAGCGCGAAGTAGCCGGCGGTCACGGCGCCCAGGTTCGGGTTCACGGTGATCGAGCCGCCCAGGCCCGCGACTACCAGCACGGCCGCGGCGATGGCGGCGACCTTGGGCGCGAGCGCGCCACAGGCGATGGGGCGGTCGCACTTCTGCGGGTGCCGACGGTCCTCCTCGGCGTCGCGGATGTCGTTGATGAGGTAGACCGCGCTGGAGACCATGCAGAAGAAGACGAAGGCCTCCACGCTCTTGAGCACCATGTCGGGCTCTTCGAACTTGCGTGCGAAGACCAGCGCCGCGAAGACGAGGAGGTTCTTGGTGTACTGCCACGGCCGCATACATCGGATCAGCGCGGTGAGCGTCCGCATCCTTCTCTCCCGTGAGTGCGGCGTGGATCGCGCCTGACCGGTCAGTCCTCCGCGCGCGTTCGCAGCAACGGAAACGCCATGACCGGAGGTCAGCGGCGCCCGGCGGTGTACCCGGCCGGCCCGCTCAGTCCTCCGTCCGAGTGCGCAGCAATGGAAAGGCGATGACCTCACGCAGGTTCGGTGCATCCATGAGCAGCATCGCCATGCGGTCCACGCCCATGCCCATGCCGCCGGCGGGCGGCATCCCGTGCTCGAGCGCCGTGACGAAGTCCTCGTCCAGCGGATGCGCCTCGGCGTCGCCGGCGGCGCGCGCCGCCGCCTGCTCCTCGAAGCGGCGCTTCTGGTCGAGCGGATCGTTCAGCTCGCTGAAGGCGTTGCCGCACTCCTCGGTGCCAATGAACATCTCGAAGCGGAAGGTCGTGTCCGGCCGGTCGGGCATTGCCTTGGCGAGCGGCGAGATGCGCGTGGGGTACTCGGTGACGAAGGTCGGCTGCACCAGCGTGGGCTGCACGTAGTGGTCGAAGCACTTCTCGAGCAGCGCGCCCCAACTATCGGCCTCGGTATTGCCCAGCTCCAGCTCCGCACAGGCGACGCGCGCATCGTCGTCGGTCTCGAGCCCGGCGAAGTCCACGCCGGTTGCGTCGCGCACCGCGTCGAGCAGCCGGATGCGCGCGAAGGGTGGCGTGACGTCGACCTCGTGGTCGCGGTAGGTGAAGCGGGAGCCGCCGCACACCTCGTCGGTCAGCTCGACCACCAGGCCCTCCATGAGCGCCATCATGTCCTGCCAGTCGGCGTAGGCCTGATAGGCCTCGACCATGGTGAACTCGGGGTTGTGGCGCGCGTCCACGCCCTCGTTGCGGAACATTGGCCCGATCTCGTAGACCTTCTCGAAGCCACCGACGAGCAGGCGCTTCAGGTAAAGCTCGGGCGCGATGCGCATGTAGAGCGTCATGTCCAGCGCGTTGTGATGCGTGGTGAAGGGGCGGGCGTTGGCCCCGCCGTAGATGGGCTGCAGGATGGGGGTCTGGAACTCCATGAAGCCGCGGTCGGCCAGCGCGCTGCGCAGGCGCGCGATCATGCGCGAGCGCCGGGCAAGCAGCTCGCGCGCCTCGGGGTTGACGATCAGGTCAAGGTAGCGCCGGCGGTAGCGCGTCTCGGTGTCCTTGAGGCCGTGCCACTTCTCAGGCAGCGGGCGCAGTGACTTGGCGAGCAGCGTGAACTGCGTGCCCTCGACCGAGACCTCCCCCGAACGGGTGCGCATGAGCGTGCCGGTCACGCCGACGATGTCGCCGATGTCGAGGTCGATGAAGGCCGCCAGGCCCTCCTCGCCCAGGTGATTCTGCCGCATGAAGAGCTGCACGGAGCCACTTTCATCTGCGAGGTCCGCGAAGGCCGACTTGCCGTGCTCGCGCAGCGCCATGATGCGGCCTGCGACCGCGACCGTCTGCCCCTCCAGCTCGTCGAAGCGCTCCTGCAACTGCGCGGCGGCGTGGGTGCGCGCATAGCCGGTGCGCACGAACGGGTCCTCGCCCCGTTCGCGCATGGCCGCCAGCTTGGCTAGGCGCACCTCGCGCTGGTCGATGATCTCGCTCATCAGGTTGCACCTTTCCGTCGATGGCCCGGGCCGCTCAGGCGGATGCCGCCACGATCCGTGCCCGTTGCTTGATCCTCTCGATGGTGGCGGCATCAACCGCCCGCTCGAAGCTGCGGAAGCCCGCCAGCCCGAAGCCATGCTTCTCACCCAGGGCGGCGATCTCGCGCACCCGCTCAAGGTCCAGGCGCTTGCCGATGGAGTAGTCCTCGCGGCGGTCCTCGAGCGCGAGGATCATGGTCTCGGCCATGCACGCGTAGGCGGTGCCGGGCGGGAAGCCGAAGTTGAAGTTGAAGCGCACGTCGCCCGGGATGGCCACGGCCCCGCCCTCGATCACGAGCACGTCGTCGCGTTCGGCGGCGACGCGCACCGAGACGTCGCGCGGGCGTGCCACGTCGCACACCACGCTGCCGGAGCGCAGCATCTCAGGCTGGACGACCGCCTCAACGGCGCTGGTGACGGTCACCACCAGATCGGCCTGGGGCAGCGACTCCTCGGCGCTCATGCTGATCTCGACCTGCGCGCCGCGATCCGCCAGCTCCCGCGCTACCTCCGCCAGGGCCTCGCGGCGACGGCCGATGAGGATGATGCGCGGTACGCGGTCGGCGAGCAGATGGGCGCAGATGCGGCCGATGGAGCCGGTCGCGCCCAGCACGGCGGCGGTCGCCGCCCCCGGATCCATCGCCATCATCTCGGCCGCGCGCAGCGTGCCCTCCACGGCGGTCGCCACCGTGTAGCTGTTGCCGGTGGTGACCGCGATGTCCACCGCGTCCGCGACCTCGCGTCCGCCGTCACCGACGATCGCGGTGAAGGCGCCGAGCCCGACGATCGCGGCGCCCAGGTCCTGTGCCACGCGCGCGGCCTCGATGACCTTGGCGACCGCGCGCTTCGGGTCGCCCTGGGCGAGCCGGCGAGTCGTCAACGGGCAGCCCACGAACCAGCCCTCGGTCTCCGCGCCCGTGGACGAGCGCACACCGGTGATTTTGCTGACGGGCTTCGCGGCGGTGCGCGCCATGAGGGCCTCGATGAGGGCGTCGGGCAGATAGCGCGCGATCGGGTACTTGCGCGCCACGTCATCGGGCTTGATCGGGTGGATGATGAAGGCAAAGCGGGTCACGTGGTCAACTCCTTGGCGGCCGGGCACAGCTCGCGCACGGTCGGCTCCCAGCCGAGCCGCTCGGCGACCTGGGTGTACTCTTCGGGTGTGATGTCGGCGGGCGGCTTGTCGAGCAGGCAGACGAAGACGCCCTCCATCACGTTGGTGGCGAAGCTGCGCCCGCCGATGACCGGGGTGCCGGTGACCAGCAGCCGCACGCCGCGCGCGGTGAGGTCCTTCACGTCCTGCTCGGTGGTCGAGTTGGTTACGATGACCTTCCCGGCCAGGTCGTCGGGCATGTGTCGGCGGATGAACAGGAAGTCGCCGGCGATCACATCCGCCCACTGGTACCAGCGCTGATACCGGGGCACCACTTCGTCCTGCTTGCTGCCGGTCGGGTAGAGCCAGCGGAAGGGCAGCCGAACCATCAGTGGCAGCAGCGTCCACCCGAGCCGCTGCAGACCGCGCAGCGAGTGCAGCGCCACGGGTAGCCCCAGGTTGAACATGATGTCGCCGTAGACCACGTGGCCAGCCATCTCATCGAGCGTCTCCGCCATGCCGAAGCGGTCGATGCCGCAGGTAAGCAGCACGTTGGCGGCGCTGAAGTCCACCATCCCGCGCTCCTGCAGCCAGTGCAACGTGCGGCGCTCGAGCGTGTTCTTCAGACCCGCACCATCGACCAGCGGCGTGCGCGTGACGCCGCGCGTGGCCCGCGCGATCTCGCGGAAGCGGTAGTAGCGCCCGCCGCAGTGCAGGCCCAGGTTCGTCCCGCCGACGGTCAGGCAGTCCACGACGCCGTCGTTGGCGGTCATGAGCCGCTCGAAGCGCTCGAGCGAGCCGTCGGTGCCGCGGCGTTCGAGCAGGAACTCCTGCCCGAGCAGCTCCACCTCAGCGGCGCTGTCACGGGACGATGACCCGAGGCTGATGCTGAGCACGTGCTTCATGGCCGAACCTGCTCTCACCCGCAGTCGGCGCCGGCGCTCGTGTCGCCGTGCCCCCGCGCCTGCAGGTCCTCCCGAATGCTCGCCAGGTACTCTTCGACCAGGGCGCGCAGTTGCGCGAGCGTTGACAGATCGTTGACGGCGCTGCGGAACCGCCGCGCGTCCGGCAGGCCGCGCACGTAGTTGTGCATCTGCGCGCGCATCTGATGCATCGCGATACGCTCGCCGAACTCCAGCACGAGCATCTGCGCGTGCAGCAGCGCGATCGCCATGCGCTGATCCGGGAGCGGGTCGGGCGGGATGGGCGCGCCAC
Organism: Candidatus Zipacnadia bacterium; assembly: GCA_029820295.1. Taxonomy (GTDB): domain Bacteria; phylum Armatimonadota; class Zipacnadia; order Zipacnadales; family UBA5352; genus JALGVA01. The sequence continues at coordinate 14,303 of JALGVA010000090.1, read as the reverse complement.
GCAGCGCAGCCCTCGCCTGCCCGAACACCCACGGCCTGCCCCACGCCCCGCGCGCGATCATCACCGCCGCACACCCGGTCGCGCGCATCATGCGTGGCGCGTCCGCCGGCTCGGTCACATCACCGTTGCCGATCACGGGCACGTCCAGTGCCTCGACGACGCGCGCGATGTGCCGCCGGTCGGCCTCGCCGCGGAAGCCCTGCGACGCGGTGCGGGCGTGGATCGCGACCGCCGCCGCGCCGGCGTCCTGCAGCCCCCGCGCCAGGTCAACGTAGCTCTCGTCGCCCGGCACCAGCCCGGCGCGGATCTTCACGGTCACCGGCACACGCGCGACCCGCACCGCCGCCGCAGTGAGCGCCGCGGCCTGCGCGGGGTCGGCCATCAGCGCGACGCCGGCATCGACGCGCCGCACCTTCGGCACCGCGCAGCCCATGTTAATATCAATGATGTCCGCCCCCGCCTCCTCGGCGACGGGCAGCGCGTCGGCCATGATCGCCGGCTCCGAGCCGAAGAGCTGCACGGAGACGGGATGCTCGCCGTCGAAGGTGCGCAGCATACGCAGCGTGCGCGCATTGCCCTGCACGATGGCGTTGATCGACACCATCTCGCTGCACACGAGCCCCGCGCCCGCCCGGCGGCACAGCAGCCGGTAGGTGCGGTCGGTGGTGCCGGCCATCGGCCCGAGCACCAGCGGCGGGTCCACGATGACGTCGCCGATGCGCAGCGGCTCGGCGATCGTCTCAGCGCCCGTCTCTGGTGCGCTCGTCAACGGCTCTCAGCCCTTCAAGCACGAGCAGCGGCTCGATGCGGTCGAAGTGCGCGCCGAGGCTGGTCGCCAGCTCGGCATCGCCGCCGGTGGCGATCACCGGCGCATCACCGACACGCTCGCGCATGACGCCGACCATCCGGTCGATGGCCCCCAGCAGCGCCGCGCGCAGACCGGCCGCCAGGTTCTCCTCGGTCGAGCGCCCGAACGCCGGCGCTTCGCCGGCCCGCAGCAACTCCAGCCCGCGCAGCAGCGGGTCGCGCAGGTGTGGCACGGTCTCCACGATGCCCGCGAGCTGCGCCTCCAGGCCCGCACCGATGATGCCGCCGATCAGCCGCCCCTCATTGTCCAACGCCTGCCCGGTTACGCACGTGCCCAGCGCCAGCACAATCGCGGGAGCTCCGTGCAGCACCAGCGCTCCCTCGGCGGCGGCCAGCCGATCCTGCCCGATCTCGGTCGGGTCGTGGTAGTCCACCTCGATCCGGGCGAAGATGTCGCGGCCCAGCAGCCGTACATCCGTCCACGCCAGCTCGGCCAGCAGTCGCTCGGCTTCCTCGGCCAGCGACGGCCGGCTGCTGACCAGCGCCGCTCCCGCGCACGCCCCCGGGTCAAGCCCCGCGTCGATCGTCGCCGCCTGCAGCGCCTCGCAGTCCAGGCTCTCGATGCCCAGCCGGCCCTCGCCCGCCCAGCGGCCAGATGCGCGCGCCGCCCACTTGAGCGCTGAGTTACCCGCGTCCGCGTAGAGCCGCCAGCCATCGCTCATGTCAGGTCCACGATCCGCGCGTCAACATCGTTGCGCCCGTCCGCGCCGCGGTCAATCCTGATGACCGCAGCCGAGCGCGCGTGGTAGCCCGGGTGCGAGATGACCGTCGGACGCGGGCCGACCACCTCGGTGCATGCATCGTGACTGTGCCCGCCCAGGACCGCATCGAGCTGCGGGCAAAGCTCGGCCAGCGCGCGGTCGTCCTCCAGGCCGCGATGGCTGAGCGCCACCAGCCACTCGGCCTCGCCGCGCAGGGCCTCGACAGCCTCGACCGCCGCGCCCTCCCACGTGATGAAGCGCAGGTCGGAAAAGCGCTCGGCGAAGCTTGCCGGCGCGATCATGGTCGGTGTCAGGCCGAGGACCCCGACGCGCCGCCCGCCCGTGTCCAGCACGGTCCAGCGCAGCACATGGCCCAGGTCGTCGCGCAGCGGCAGCACGTTGGTCGCGAGCACCGGGAAGCGCGCCTGCGCGGTCTTGCGCAGCAGCCCGGACTTGCGGAAGAAGAACTCCCGGTTGCCCATCGCCATGGCGTCGTAGCCGGCGGCGTTCATGACCTCCAGCACCGGCTCCCGCGCGCGCACGTACACGTTGCCGGCGGAGATGGCGTCACCGCTGTCGAGGAGCAGCGCGCCGGTCTGCTCGGCCAGGAAGCGCAGGGCCTCGGCGCCGCGCCGGTCGAGGCGGCCGTGCAGGTCCGCGGTGTGAATGATGGTGAGCGCCATCGCGCGCGTCACACCAGGCCGGCCTTCATCAGGTCCTGGATGTCGATCATACCCAGCGCGCGGCCGTCCTCGTCCACCACCGGCATGTTGTCGAACTCGCGCTCGTCCATGATATTGACTGCCTCGATGGCGAGCGTGCCCGCGAGCACAGTGGTCGGGTTGCGGGTCATGACCTCGGAGATCGGGCGGGCCATCACGGCGTTGCGGTCGGTCTCCCGCTGCATCAGCCGGCGGAAGTCGCCGTCGGTGAAGAGGCCGCGCAGGACGCCGTCGTCGTCGATGATCGCGACCGAGCCGCGCACCGCGGCGTTGGTCATCGCCAGCAGCGCCTCCTCGACCGTGGTGTCGAGGCTGAGCATCGGGTTGTCGTCGCCGCCGTGCATCAAGTCCTCGACGCGCAGCAGCACGCGCTTGCCGAGCTGCCCCCCCGGGTGCGTCGCGCCGAAGTCCTGGGCGGAGAACCCGCGCGCGCCCATCAGGGCCATGGCCAGGGCGTCGCCCAGCGCCAGCTCGGCGATGGCGCTGGAGGTCGGGGCGAGGTTGAGCGGGCAGGCCTCGCGCTCGACCGAGGCGTCGAGCGCGACGTCCGCCGCGCGCCCGACCGTCGACTCACGCCGGCCCACGATGGCGATGATGCCGGCGCCCCGGCGCTTGATGAGGGGCAGGATGCGCACGATCTCCTCGGTCTCGCCGCTGTTGCTGATAAGCAGGGCGATGTCGTCGGGATTGATCATCCCGAGGTCGCCGTGCAACGCCTCGGCCGCGTGCATGAAGTACGCCGGCGTACCCGTGCTGGCGAGGGTGGCGGCGAGCTTGCGCCCCACCGCGCCCGACTTGCCGATCCCGCAGACGATGGCGCGCCCGCGCATCTCCAGCAGCGCCTCGACCGCGGCCACGAACTCGTCGCCCAGGCGCGCGGCGACGCGGTCAATGGCATGGCTCTCGATATTCAGCGTGTCGCGCGCCTGCGCGAGCACCGCGTCCCGGTCGATCATGCCATCATCGCTCCACCGCATGCATGACGGCCCGGTGCACGGCGAGCAGTTGCTCGATGACGCCGCGCACCTGCGCCAGCGGGATCATGTTCGGGCCGTCGCAGGGCGCCTCGTCGGGTCTGGGGTGCACCTCCATGAACACTGCATCGATCCCGACCGCTACCGCCGCGCGCGCCAGCACCGGCGCGAACTCGCGCTGGCCGCCCGAGGCCCCGCAGCTTCCGCCGGGGAGCTGCACCGAGTGCGTGGCGTCGAACACCACCGGATGGCCCAGCGCGCGCATGATCGCCAGCCCGCGCATGTCCACCACCAGGTTGTGATAGCCGAAGCTCGCGCCGCGCTCGGTCACCAGCACCTGCTCGTTGCCGGTCGAGGTGACCTTGGCGATGGAGAACTCCATGTCCTCGGGCGCCAGGAACTGCCCCTTCTTGATGTTGACGGGCAGGCCCGTCTCCCCCGCCGCCACCAGCAGATCGGTCTGCCGCGACAGGAACGCCGGCACCTGCACCATGTCCAGCGCCTGCATCGCCAGGGGCACCTGTAGCGTCTCGTGGACGTCAGAGACCACCGGCACGCCTACCTCGTCGCGCACGCGCGCCAGCACCTCCAGCCCGTCCTGCCAGCCCGGGCCGCGCTCGGAGGTCACCGAGGTGCGGTTGGCCTTGTCGAACGAGGCCTTGAACACGAAGGGCGTGTCCAGGTCCGCGCACAACTCCGCCAGCTCTCCCGCGATGGCCGCGGTGGCGTCGAAGTCCTCGACCAGGCACGGGCCGGCGATGATCCCCAGCCGCCGCCCGCCGATGACGCAGTCGGGCTCGCGCACCACGACCTCACTGACCTGTGCCACGGGACTGCTCCTCTCTCGTCAGCAGCGCACGCACGCGCTCCAGGTCCTCGGGCGTGTCCACGCCGATGGGCGAGTACGCCACCTGCACAACGCGGATGCGCCGCCCGGCCTCCAGCGCCCGAAGCTGCTCGAGGCCCTCGGTCATCTCCAGCCGCGATGGCGGCTGGCCCGCGAACCACAGCAGCGCCTCGCGGCGGTAGACGTAGAGGCCGATGTGCTTGAGCGGCATCATGCCCGACTTCGGGTGCCGCCGCGGCGCGTCGGGCTGCTCGGCGCCGGGGTCGAGGCGGAAGTGCGGGATGGGCGCGCGTGAGAAGTACAACGCCCAGCCGTCCGCGTCCACCACGGCCTTGACGGCGGCCGGGTCGAGATGCTCCTCGAGCGTCTCGATGGGCGTCGCGATGGTGCCGATCTGCAGCTCCGCGTCCTCGAAGAACGGAGCAATTGCCGCATCGATGGCCTCGGGCTCGATCATGGGCTCGTCGCCCTGGATGTTGACGATCACGTCGCAGGCCACCCGCCCGGCGACCTCAGCCAGACGGTCGGTGCCCGAGCGATGCTCGCAGCTCGTCATCTCAACGTGCCCGCCAAAGCCCGCCACGGCGTCGTAGACGCGCTCGTCATCCGTGGCGACGATCACAGCGTCAAGCAGCTTCGAGCCCAGGCAGCGCTCGTAGACGCGCTGGATCATCGGCTTGCCCGCGAGGTCCAGCAGGACCTTGCCCGGCAGCCGCGTCGAAGCGTAGCGCGCGGGAATCATCCCCACGACCGTCAGGTCGGCCATGCGACTCCTCCGTGAGCCGTCAGCGCTCGGGCATGAACAGCGACGTCACTGCGCGCACCGCGGCGAAGACGGGCGCCGCCGCCAGAGCGGTGTACGGCGCCGCGATGGCCGTGCCCAGCAGCCACGCTCCCGGGCCGGGCGGCGCGGCGAAGACCAGCCGGACCAGCTCCGCCACCGGCGTCGCCACCACCGCCACCAGCGACGCCACCAGCACGCGCTCGGCCAGGAGCTGGCCGCGCATGAGGCCGATGACGATGCCCAGGCCCATGTACCCGATCAGCAGCCCGCCCATCCACGCGTCCTCCACGCCGGCGAGCAGCACGCCGCCCACCAGCCCGCCGAAGCAGCCCGCGACCGGCCCGGCGCTCAGCGCGATGGCGATGACCGTCGCCAGCACCAGGTGCGGACCCTGGTCGCGCACCAGCAGCCAGCCGGGCCAGGTGCGCTCCATCGCCGTCGCCAGCGTGAGCAGGATCGGGTAGGCGAGATAGATCACCGGGCAGACAATCCTTGTGCCGGGCGCTCAGCCGCCCCGCCGGATGACCCGGACGTAGTCCAGGTGGTCGAAGTCCGCGAACGGCTTGACGTAGGCGACGATCGACGCGACGTTAACCTCGGAACGCTCGACCCGCTCGACGACGCCGATGGGCAGGCCATCGGGGTAGACACCGCCCTGGCCGGAGCTGACCACGCGGTCACCCACGCGCACGTCGGCCGACTGCGGCAGCTTGCTGAGCACCAGCATCTGTCCGTTGCCCTGCTCCGGCGGCGCGGCGTAGACGATGCCGTGGTCGCCGTTCTCGCGCAGGATGCGCGCCGCCACCGCATGATCGGCGGTGATGAGCATCACCACCGTGCCGCGGTTGCCCTCCGCACTGTAGACGCGGCCCACCAGCCCGGCCTCAGTGCGCACGATGTTCCCGGGCTCGAGCGGGCTGCTCGCCTCGATGGTGATGCGCCGCCCCTGCGGGCCACTCGACCAGTTGATCACCCGCGCGGGCGTGCCCATCGGCACCCCGGTGGCGTCCCACCCCAGCTTCTTCCTCATGGCCATGTTGTCCAGGTAGTAGGTGTACATGGCCATCTTGTCGGCCTCAAGCTCGGCCACGCGGCGCCGCAGCTCCTCGTTCTCGCGCGCCAGGCGTCCGCCGTGCAGCGCCGCGGTGTTGAGGTTACGCAACACCGTGCCGAAGGTCACGAGCGAGGACTGCACCGGCCACACCACACGCCAGGCGGCGCGCTCGGCGAAGCTTACGCCCGCCGATCCGCGCGCGCGATGCTGGCCGATGGTCAGCACGATCGCCACCGCGATCATGACGATCACCGGAGCCCAATTGTGCTGCGGCGAGTGCGCGGCACGCACACGTGCTCACCTGGTCATGGGGAAGCTGTCGAGTTCCTCAAGATAACGCGCTGTACCGATGACCACCGCCGTCAGCGGGTCATCGGCGACGTAGACCGGCACGTCGGTCTCGGCGCTGATGAGCTGGTCCAGCCCGCGCAGCAGCGCCACGCCCCCGGCCAGCACGATGCCGCGGTTCATCACGTCCGCGGCCAGCTCCGGCGGTGTCTCGTCCAGCGTCTCCTTGATCAGCTCGACGATCACGCCCAGCGGCTCGCGGATGGCCTCGCGCACCTGCTGTGAGGTCAGCGGCATGCTGCGTGGCAGACCGGACACCAGGTCCTTGCCGCGGATCACAGTCTGCTGCTCCTCCGGGAGCGGGAAGGCCGAGCCGATCTTGATCTTGATCTCCTCGGCGGTGCGCTCGCCGATGTACAGCTTCAGCTCGTGGCGCACGTAGGTGGAGATGGCCTCGTCCATCTCCTCGCCCGCCACGCGGATGGAGCGCTCGGTGCAGATGCCACCCAGCGAGATGACGGCCACCTCGGTGGTCCCGCCACCGATGTCCACCACCATGCTGCCCACCGGCTCGCCCACGGGCAGTCCGGCGCCGATGGCGGCGGCCATGGGCTCGTCGATGACCAGCGCCGACCACGCGCCCGCGCGCCGCGCCGCCTCCTCCACCGCGCGCCGCTCGACCTCAGTGATGCCCGAGGGCACCCCGATGACCACGCGCGGGTGCTCCCAGACGCGGCGCGAGAGCACCTTCTCGATGAAGTGACGCAGCATCGCCTCAGTGGTGTCGAAGTCCGCGATCACGCCGTCGCGCAGCGGCCGCACCGCCCGGATCTGCGCGGGCGTGCGCCCCACCATGCGCTTGGCCTCCTCGCCCACCGCCAGCACCTGGCCGTTGGAGCTGTCCACCGCCACCACCGAGGGCTCGCGCAGCATGATGCCGCGGCCCTTGACGTGCACCAGCGTGTTCGCGGTGCCCAGGTCGATGCCCATGTCGCGCGAGAACCGGCCCATGAGCCCACCCAGGTAGCGCGTGAACCCGGCGAACACCCCTCGTCCGAGCATGCCGCCTCCCGGTGGCAGAATCCGCACGCCGGCAGCGGCGCGGCGCGGCGGCTCCGTCTGCCCCGCATGTACATCCGTCAGCGTCTCTACGGTCGCTTCCTCCCCACGAGCCCCCGCCCGGCCGCGTTCCGGTCGATCAGGTCGTATCCCAGCTCTGACAGGATCTCGCCCATCCGGCTCAGTGGCAGTCCCACGACGTTGAAGTAGCAGCCCTCAATGCTTCGCACCAGCAGCGCGCCGCGCCCCTGGATGCCGTACGCGCCGGCCTTGTCCAGCGGCTCGCCGCTCGCAACGTACCACGCGATCTCGTCTTCACTCAACTCCCGAAAGACCACGCGCGTGTGCTCGGCGTGCTCGGCCCCCACCCGCGCGCCCTGCCCCGCGTCGAACGCGAAGGCGATCGCGGTGATCACCTCGTGCTCGCGCCCCGACAGCCCGCGGAGCATCACCACCGCCTCAGCGGCGTCCGCGGGCTTGCCCAGCACGTTGTCGCCGAGCACCACCACGGTGTCGGCGCCCAGCACCAGCCGCCCGGGCATGGTCTCCGCGACCGCGAGCGCCTTGGCGCGCGCATGCTCCAGCGCGATGGCTTCAGGCGCGCGCCCGGGCGCGGCGACCTCCTCGGGCACGCCAGAGACGTGCACCTCGAAGGGCAGGCCCACCTGCGCCAGCAGCGCGGCCCGCCGCGGCGAGGCCGACGCCAGCACCAGCGGCCGCGTCAACGCCAGTCCGGTCACAGTCGCCCCGAACGCACGATCGAGTAGAGCAGCCACCCGCCCATGACCACGCCTATCACCAAGTAGGCGATGGACAGGAAGCGCGATGGCCCCGACAGCGAGGCGGTCGCCTCGCTGGTGAAGATCATGGCCGACGCCACGATCACCGCCGCCACCACGATGGCAAACGACAGGCGGTTCACCATGGTGTCGAAGCGATGCATGTACTTCTCGAGGCCGGTCGGGCGCAGCTTGATGGTCAGCCCGCCCGCCAGCCCCTGCGCCAGCACGTTGCTGAACTGGCGCGGCAGGCGCATCGAGTAGCGACGCACCAGGCGCACGAACTCCACGACCTCACGCAACACGTGCGCGGGCGTGAACCACTGCCGGTAGACGATGCGTGCGGTCGCGTTGGCCGCCTCGTCGAAGCTGAAGTCCGGGTTGAGCTGTACGCATACGCCCTCGGTGACCGCCAGCGCGCGCGTGAGCTGCGGGAAGATCGAGGGCATGCGGATGCGCTGCTCGAAGATGATGCCCATGATCTCCTCGAGCATGTCACCGAGCCGGCCGCTGCTGCGCAGGCGCTGGCCGTGGTGGCTGATCAGCTTCTCCATGTCCGCCTCGAGGTCCTGAATGCTGGTGTCGTCGCTGATCGAGCCGATGACGATGATCTGATCGGTGACCGCCTGAGCATCGCGGTCGATGATGGCCAGCAGGAGGCGGATGAAGGCGTCGCGCATGCGCTTGCCCATCATCCCCACGTTGCCGCAGTCGAGGAAGGCGATGGTGCCGTCGGAGCGGTAGCGCAGGTTGCCCGGGTGCGGATCGGCGTGGAAGAAGCCGTCGTAGAAGATCTGCTTGAGCATTATCTCCGCGAAGTCGTCGGCCAGCTCGCGCCGGTCCACGCCCGCCCGGTCCAGTTCCTCCAGTTCATCGACGCGCAGGCCGTCGATCCACTCGAAGGTCACCACGCGGCGGCGTGTCAGCGCCCAGTGAACCGTGGGCACCGACGCGCGTTCATCGCCCTCCAGGTTCTCGCGCAGCGCCTCGGTCGAGTGCGCCTCCGTAAGGAAGTTCAGCTCCTCGCGCAGTGTGTGCGCGAACTCCTCGACGGTGTCGGCCACATTGTGCTGCCGGCACCACTCCGAGTAGCGCTCGACGTGCCGGGCCGCCCACAGCAAGATGTCAAGGTCCGTCTCGACCTGCAGCTCGATCCCCGGCTTCTGCACCTTGACCGCGACCAGCTCGCCCGAACGCGTGACGGCGCGATGCACCTGGCTGAGCGACGCCGAGGCTACGGGCTTGGGGTCGAATTCGAGGAAGAGTTCATCCAGCGGCGCCCCCAGCTCCGCCTCGATCATCTCCCGGGCCTCGTCGAAGCTAACCGGCGGCACTTCCTCCTGCAGCTTGCGCAGCTCGCGGGCGATCTCCAGCGGCAGGATGTCGGTACGACTGCTCAGCGCCTGCCCGAGCTTGATGGCGGTGACGCCGCTCTCCTCGAACACCAGGCGGATGCGCACCGCGGTCTCCATGCCCGCCGCGTCCTCGTCGCGCATCCCCTGCCAGCGCGCGGGCAGGAAGCGCTCGAGGCCCATGACCTGCATCACCGAGCCGAAGCCGAAGCGCGCCAGCACACCCGCGACGTGGCGCGCGCGCCGCATCCAGTTGCCGGCGCGCCGATGGATCCCCAGAATGCCCAGCTCAGAGTGCGACATTCAGGCCTCTCCCGCACGCCGCGCACGCGCCGGTGTCGCTCAGCCGGCTGGACACGCTGTAGCCCCTGCGCGCGACGCCGATCTCGCCGCAGTCGGGGCAGATGGTGTCGCTGCCGCCGTCGAGCATGATGTTGCCCGCGTAGACGAAGTTGAGCTGCTCGCGCGCGATCTCCACGGCGCGCTGAAGCCGGTCCGCCGGCGTGGCCGGAGCGGTGTGCTTGTATGACGGGCGGTAGCGTGAGATATGCAGCGGCAGGTCGGGCGAGACGCTCGCCGCCCAGTCCGCCAGCGCGCGCACCTGCTCCTCGCTGTCGTTGGCGTCGGTCACCAGCAGGTTGGTGATCTCCACGTGGCAGCGGCCGAACACCATCTCCACCGTGCGCCGCGCCTGCGCCCCCGACCTGATACCGCACAGCGAGCGGTAGAACTCATCATCCATCGCCTTAATGTCCACGTTCATCGCGTCCACGAAGGGCAGCAGTTCCTCGAGGGGGCCTTCGCGGATCAGCCCGTTGGTCACGAGCACGTTCGCCAGGCCCGCCTCGCGCGCCAGCGCCGCCGTGTCGCGCACGTACTCGAACCACACGATCGGCTCGTTGTATGTGTACGCGATGCCGATGTTCCCGCGCGAACGAGCGTCCAGAGCCAGCTCGACCGCCTGCTCCGGCGTCAGCTTCTCAGTCGGCGGCTCGCCCTGGGAGATCGTGAAATTCTGGCAGAACCGGCAGCTCAGATTACAGCCGAAGGTGCCCAGCGACAGGATCTGCGTCCCCGGCCGGAAGTGATAGAGCGGTTTCTTCTCGATCGGGTCCATGGCCGCGGAGGTGATGCGCGCGTAGTTCACCGTGCGCAGCACACCGTCCAGGTTCCTGCGCACCCGGCACCTGCCCAGTCGCCACGGCCCGATGCGGCAGTCCTGCGGACACAGCAGGCAGTGCACCTGATCGCCCTCAGACTCCCACCATGCGGCCTCTCGCGGCTGGTCCTCGCCGGCGGGTCCTGCCACGTTGTCGTTGCCTTCCGCCATCTCTCGTCCACCGCCTACCCCTGCGCGTACTCCAGCAGCCCCGGCTCCCCGTGCACGTCGTCGATCAGGGCCTTCACAGCGTCGATCTGCTCCACCTCGCCGAGGGCCGTGATCCACGCCGCGCCCTCCGCCCCCATGATGCCGCCCGCCGCGATCTGCACCGCCATCGCGCCGGTCAGCAGGTCGATGGCCTCCAGCTCGGTGACGATCTCCGCCGGCGTCACCCACAGGCTCGGGCCCTGCAGTCGCTCCGACGCCTCAGTCAGCAGCGCCGAGGCCTCGACCACGTCTCCCGCGACCTGCTTCTCCAGCCCGCAGGGGGCCACGAAGTGCAGGTGACGGCCGTGCGTCGGCCCCAGGTACTTGCCCACCGTCCCACCCGTGGGCGCGCCGATCAGGTAGCCGACCAGGCCCTGGCAGTAGTCCAGCGCGTTGGGGGACTTGATGACCACGTCACCGGCCCGCAGCTCCTCCGTGATCGTCTCCGGGTCGGCGTGCTCATCCACCACTCCGCCACGCAGGACCATCTCCGGGATGTCCGCGCTCAGCAGCCGCGCCCGGTCCGCATGGGCACTGGGAAGTGTCCTGCCGGTGACAAAATCGAGGCGATTGATTGGCTCCCCGAGCAGCTCTTCGAGCACGTAGCCGGACGTGGTGCTCCGGGTGACCACGATCGTGCCCTCGACCAGCGCGCGTTGTACACAGGGCAGAGCCGCGACTCCCTTGCCGATCAGACGCTTGCCCTCGGCAACCGTCAGCGAGAACGTGTAGTAGGCCTCGGCCGGCATCGCTGCCTCCACCCATTCAGCTCGACGTGCGCGACCGCGGCGAAGCGCGTACACACTTCACCGCCCGCCGCATGACCGTACATCCGGCACCGTGGGGAGTATACCACACGACGGTCGCGGCGGCAACGAAGGCGGTGGCAGGCACACGGTGGGATAGCGCCATGCGGCGCATGCCGGCCCCGTGGAGCCCCGATCACGCCCGGTGCCCTGGGTCCCGCCGCCGATGGCGTTCGCTCGTCCCCGCGCCCTGCCCGCAGCATGCCGTCCCGAGCGCGAGGACGTGCCCCCCTACGATGGCGCGCCGCACGCAGATGTCAATCCTCTGCGGAGGGGGGAGGCCGCAAAGCGGTCTGGGAAGGGGCGTCTTCCCAGGAAAGCTCCTCCCCCTCCGTCTCCGTCTGCTGCTGCCGCCTGCCGTCCGCAGTTGCCGGTCAAACGCGCGCGGCACGCCGTGAAGGCGTGCCGCGCAGGTTCCGAGCGCTCCCTCCGCTCAGCAGTCGATGATCCACTGCAGGTGCCGCGCGGTGTCGTGCACGAACTGCTCGGGGAACTGCGAGTACCGCGACAGCTCCGCAGTCAGCCAGCCATCGTAGCCCACGCCGCGCAGCGCGTTCATCACGCGGGGATAGTCCACGCTTCCGGTCAGCAGCGCTACGAACTGCTTGGTGTCCGTATTGAAGTCCTTGATGTGCACGCGCACGATGCGCTCACCCAGCACCTCGATCCAGTGCACCGGGTAGCCGTAGAGCAGGATGTTGCCGACATCGAAGTACGCGGCCACGTGATCGCTCTCGAACTGATCGATGAAGTCGCGCATCTCGATCGGGCTGAGCAGGAACTTGTTCCACACGTTCTCAAGCGCCATGGTCACGCCCAGGTCCTCGGCGATCGGCAGCAGCTCGCGGATGCTCTTGGCCGCCAGTTCCATCGCCGCATGGTACTGCGTGTTGTCATCGACCACGCCCGGCACCACCAGCACGACGTCGGTGCCCGCCCAGTCGGCAGCGCGCAGCGCCCCCTCCACGCCGCGCACGCCCTCCACGCGCACGGCCTCGTCGGTGCTCGACAGCGGCAGCTTCCAGTGCGTGGACGCCATCACGGATGCGATCTCGATCCCTGCCGCCTCCGCGGCGGCGCGCGCATCCTCAGCCGCGGCCCGCGTCTCCACGCCGGTCAGCTCCAGGCCATCCAGGCCGGCCTCCGCCGCGAGCGCGAACTTCTCCTGCATGGACGACCCCGGCACCGAGCCCAGTGTCATCGACTTCTTCAACACACGACCTCCTCTGGCGACGGTCTGTGTGAGCCACCGACGTCTCCTTGTTCCGAGCGCCAAGGACAATCCCTCCTTTGCGCCGAACCATTTGCCCGCGGCCCGCCAACTCGCGCGTCAAGGAGCCTGCCATGAAGCTCGCCGGACACACGATGGGCATGCCCGGGATGGACATCTTCGAGTCGATCACCTTCTGCCGGGAGCTGGGCCTCGACGGTATCGAGGTGCGCTGCGCCGAAGACGGCCAGATGCACCTGGAGGCGCTGAGCGCCGATGACATCTCGCGCATCCGCGATCACGCGCTGGCCGAAGGCGTCGAGTTCGCCTGCCTCACGCCCTACTACCGCGACTTCATGACTCCCGAGGCCGCGGAGGCCACGCTCGACGGCTATCGGCTGGCCTGCGGCATCGCGCGCGAGCTGAACTGCCCGATCGTGCGCGCGATCTCCGGGGTCTGGCCGCAGGAGGGACGGGAGCGGCAGGAGGTCTTCGACAGGACGGTCGCGGGGATGAAGCAGGCGGCGGTAATCGCCGAGGACAGCGGCGTGGTGCTGGCGGTGGAGACCCATGGCGGCCAGCTCGCCTTCAGCGCCATGGATACCTTCGAGTTCGTGGAGGCCATCGGCCACCCATCGGTGGGCGTGCTGTGGGACCCGTACTGGGTGCACGTGCGCGGCGAGGAGACGGTGGCGGAGACGCTGAACCTGATCTCACCGTGGATCGTGCACGTGCACGCCAAGAACGTGCGCTTCGACGCGGAGGGAACGCGCCACACGGTGCTGCTGGACGAGGGCGAGCTGGACTGGTGCGAGATCGTGGCGGGGCTGGCGGCCATCGACTACGACGCCTACATCTCCGACGAGTTCGAGAAGTTCTGGCACCCCGAAGAGCTGCCCGAGCCGGAGGTCGGGATGGCGCGCAACCGCGACGTGTTGCGCGACTGCCTGGCGCGGGTGGGTTAGCCGGTCGTGATGGTGGCCTGGGCCTGGTCGTTCTGGAAGCCGGTGGGCAGGTCGCCGTCGGCCTGCGGATTCCACCACACGGTCTTGAAGACTTCATTCCACAGCGTGCTGAAGTCCGGCGACTGCGTGCCCACCTGGCGCAGCACTTCGCGCGTGGTGTTGCCGCGGAAGGCCAGCACGCGCTCGCCCGAATCGGTCGTGCGGATCATCTGCACCGTGAGCGTCGTGACCGTCTCGTCCGCCCGGATGGTCGCCAGCGCGATGCGGTAGGCCTGCTTGACCACGGCCTCAACCAGTCCGGCCGAGGGCAGCGAGCTGGGGATGGTCGCGCGCACCACGGCGTAGCCGGTGTACGGATCGACCATCGCGCTCACGCGCCCGCTCATCGAGCGTTCGTCCCCCCAGGTGAGCGAGCTGACCGCCTCGATGACCGCGCGGTCGTGGTCGGTGAGCGGCTCGGTGATCGATTCCTGGCGGGTGCGCGAAGTGATGGGCCGGCGCGGGGCGCGCTGCGGCGGCACCGGCT
>JALGVA010000247.1 GCA_029820295.1 Candidatus Zipacnadia bacterium | reverse complement strand
GGTATCAACGCGATGGACCCGGTTACCGCCCACACCTGCCACCCCGAGCCCACGGTGATCGCAGGTGACGAGGTCGGCGAGATCGAGCTGATCTTCGGCCGCGTGCGCTGAGCGCGGAGCAAGCCCTGTCGTGCCGCTTGCCCACGGAAGAATCTCCCCGGCGGTAGACGAAACTGCCCCACGAATGACCCTTAACCCACGCATGGCCATGACACGGAGAGGGGACCCGGTGAGCCCGACCGGAGCCGAGGACAGCACATTGCTCGCGAGGCTTGCCGCAGGGGACGCCTCCGCGCTGGGGGCGCTGTATGATCGCCACGCCACCGGGCTCTTCCGCTGGCTGCTGGCGCGGGGGCTCCCGCGCGGTGACGCTGAGGACCTGCTGAGCGAGTGCTTCCTGGCGCTGGCGGATCGAGGGGAGCGGGCGGTGGAGATCGAAGGCGTAGGCGCCTACCTGTTCGCCGTCGCCCGCAACAAGCTCGCCCGGCGCGCCCGGCGCCCGCGGACCGAGGCGCTCGAGCTGGTCGAGGAGCCCGCGACCAGCCCCGCGCCGGCCGACGCCCTGGCGGTCCGCGAGGCGCTCGCCGACCTGCCGCCCGAGCAGCGCGAGGTGGTCGTGCTCAAGGTCTGGCAGGGCCGCACTTTCGCCGAGATCGGGACGCTGCTGGACATCTCGCCGAACACCGCATCGAGCCGCTACCGCTACGCGCTGGCGAAGCTGCGCGCGGCGCTGGGAGAGATCGACGATGGATGACCGGCGGACCGAGGAGAGGCTGCGAGGCGTGCGGCTGGCCGAGCCCGACCCGGCGCTGCGCGAGCGCCTGCTGGCCCGGGCGGAGGGGCGCAGGGCGCGGCGCGGGCCGTTGCTGGCGTGGGCTCTGGCGGCCGCGGCGGCGCTGCTGATCGCCGCGAACCTGGTGTTCGGCCAGGTGCACGGCGCGCGCATCCGCGCGCTGGTGGGCGAGCCGGCGACGACCCTCACCGCCGCCGACGCCGAGGCCTACGCCCGGGCCTTCGCCGAGCGCCAGCGCCTGATGTCCGAGGCCCTCGACGAGCCGTGGTATCCGTCCGAGCCGCAGAGCAACCATGATGGGGGTGAGACGCATGGAGCGCGATCCGACCGCGACCGACAGACCCGACGACCGTGCCGACCGGCAGCCTGGGCGTAGGCGCTTCGGCTGCCTGCGCCGGCTGGGCATGGTGCTGCTGATCGTCTTCGTGGTGCTGGCGATCCCGTGGACCTACTTCAACATCACGCTGGGCCTGAAGCTGGAGCGCGAGCTGCAGGCCATCCGCGACCGCGGCGAGCCGCTGACCCTCGAGCAGGCCCTGCCGGAGATGCCGCCGCGCGATGAGAACGCCGCCTACGTCTATGAGCAGGCGTTCCGGATCTTCCAGAAGTGGACCCCGACGCCCGAAGGCGCCGTGCCGGGAGTGCCACTGAGCGAACTGTCGCCGCAAACGCGGGACGGAGAGGTGCACGGGAGTAGGGCTCGCGAGACTCCCGTCGGGCCAGCCGCCGTTCAGGAGTTCGCGGACGGCAAACGGAAGGAGCTGCCCGAGGACGTTCGCGACTGGCTCTACAGCGCCGAGATAGACCACAGGCTCGATGCCATCAGACGCGCCTCGGAGATGGAGCGCGCGGTCTTCCCGATTAACTGGGAGGACGGCTTCGCTACGATCTTCCCGCAGCTCTCGCAGTTCCGGCAGGCAGAGCATCTGGTCGTCGCTCGCATGATGATCGAGGGCAGGGAAGGGCACACGGGTGAGGCGTTGCAGTGGTGCCGGGTCGGCCTGCGCCTCACCGAGCACCTCGACCAGGAGCCGACTCTCCTCGCGTTTCTCGTGCGCGTGGCCATGGTGGAGATACTCAGCAAGGGTGCGCAAGGCATCTGCAATGACATTGCCGTGCCATCGGCGCGTGCACGGGCTCTGAGCAGCATTGCGGATGGGGATGGTCTGTGGCAGCACTTCCGGAGGGCGTTGGAGGGAGAGCGAGCGTCAGGGCTTCTGATCTTCGGCCCCATCGATGGCGACACCATCGACGACCTGCTGGGTGGCGGCTTTGCCGGGCCCTCGCTGCTCTACTGGGAGCTGTATGAGAGCTTCCTGGGGGCACCCGTCCGCAAGTATGACCAACTGCAGTTCCTTGATCTCTGGAGCGTCATGCTCGAGCGGGCCGATCATCCGTGGCGAGAGGTCAGCGGGCATGACGTAGTGCTCGAGCACTTCGGGCAGGCCGGTCTGGTCGGCGTGTACCTCGAGCCTGTCACCCGCGCGTTGCTGCCCGTGTTCGGGATCGTGCAGGTCAAGCGCGATACTGCCATCGCCCGCCTCGACCAGTTCCACATCGCCCTCGCGCTCAATCTCTACCGGCAGGCGCATGGCGGGTATCCGGAGACGCTGGCGCCGCTGGCTGAGGTGGTGGACTGGCCGATCCCCGACGACATCTTCTCCGGCGAGGCCTTCCGCTACCGGCGCGAAGGCGAGGGCTTCGTGCTGTGGTCGCTCGGCCCGGACCTCGATGACGACGGGGGCCACGACTTCCGCGAAGAGGGCCGCTCGTGGGACGACAGCGACATCGTCTGGCGGGTGGAGCGGTAGGGGGCGGGCGTCGTCGTGCCTGCGGGCCTCCCCCTGCGCTTGCGCTGCAAGCGCTTTCCCCCTCCGTTCCGGAGGGGGCCACAACAGGCCGCACACCGCGCATGGAGGCGGGGCTGCTGTAGTCCCCTCTCCGGGACGGAGAGGGGGTGCCCGACGCAGTCGGGCGGGGGAGAGGCCCGCACAAGGACAACGGCAACGGCCGGCGCATGTGAACATGCGCCGCTCCGAACGGCGCACGGCGATGGCACGCGGCGCCGGCAGGTCCCCGCACTCCCGCGAGCGAAGATGGCCCCGCGTCTCATCCCGAGGCAAGGGGGCCTCCGCCATGCGTCCGTACGCCGCTGCGTTCGCGCTGACCGTTCCCGCACCCCGAGCCGCGGTCGCACTCACCGCCCTCGCGCTGCTCGTCCTCGCACCATGTGCGTTCGCCATCGAGCTGCCGGTCGCCGATGAGCAGCCGCAGCTTATCCTGCCCGACTGCGGCGCGGAGCTGCGCGCCTTCGACTACCCCGACCGGCACCCGATCTCGTGGCACCGCTTCATGGTCAACGCCGGCTACGGCGAGGGCCGCGGCGGGCCCGCCCGCGTGCCCGGCGAGTGGTTCGACCAGAACTGGATCCTGTGCGACTACCTCGACCGCTCCGGCGACTACGCCTCGCACGAGTACCTCAAGCACCGCGGCGTGCCCTGCGAGGTCTACGGCTACAACGAATACCAGGAGACTATCCACTTCCACGAGAGCGATGCCTTGCCCCTCTTCGCCGACAACGGCATCGCCCGCGACCCGGGCGGCGAGCTGGTGATGAGCCAGCACTACAACCTGTCGGTCGAGAGCTGGGCCGCCAGCCAGGACTTCAACGCTTACATCGTGTGCAACAACGCGCCGCGCTGGTCGTCGGTCATCAACTACGACTGGCTCGCCAGCCCGCTCATCGGCGCCGCCATCAGCCAGGACAACATCGGCGGCCCGGTGCAGCGTATCGGCGCGGGCGAGCGCGGCAAGTACTGCGACTGGTGCAACCTCAAGTTCATGGACTACCTCGCGCGCCACGACCTGCTGCCCGAGTTCCGCGCGCAGTACGACCACGTCCGCGACTACGTGCGCGATCACCTCGACGAGTTCCCCATGCTGAGCCCCGACCTCGCGTGGAACGAGATCACCCACGACGGCGTGGCCGCGATCTGCGACGACCGGGTGCTGCGCGAGTACCAGAAGTTCCTCTACATGTCACACGCGCACAACCTTATGCGCTATGTGCTCGACAACAAGGTCATCGCCGAGCGCCTCGGCGTTGAGTTTGACTGCCACGGCAACCAGGCGGGCGGATTCCTGGGCATGAACTCCTACCCGCTGCTGATCAGCGAGTTCGTGGACCAGGCGTGGTTCGAGAGCGCGGGGCTGTCGCAGTACGACATGTTCAAGTACCACTGGGCCAACGCGCACGGGGTGATGCGCTTCGTGCTGGGGCTGGCCTCGGCGCCGGGCAAGCCGCTCCTGTGCATGACCAAGCTGCGCCAGGAGGCCCCGGAGCTGCTCGAACACGAGTACGCGGAGAGCTGCGCCGGTGGCGGCGTGCTCTTCGCCCAGCAGATCGGCTTCGAGGAGCCGCAGCTCGAGGTGCTGCGCCGGTTCTGGCAGTTCCGCCACGACCATCGCGCGCTTTTCACCGGCGAGGGCCGCACGCGCCACGCGCAGGTCGCCATCACCTACTCGATCCCCACGCAGATGTACGCGGAGTATCGCGGCAACGTGCACGCGCCGCACTTCAACGACGTCTCCGGCATCGGCCGCACCCTCATGGAGGCGCACATCCCCTTCGACGCGCTGATCCTCCAACACCCCGAGATGCGCGCCGATCGCTGGGGCCTGTCGGACCTGCGGCGCTACCGGCTGGTCATCCTG
>JALGVA010000246.1 GCA_029820295.1 Candidatus Zipacnadia bacterium | reverse complement strand
CGCTCACCCGGCAGCGCCGAGCTGAAGGCGATGAGCGAGCCGTCAGGGCTCCACGGCGAGATGTCGTAGTAGGCGTGCTTGTCGTTGAAGGGCGAGTGTGTGAGCCGGACGATGTGCCGGCCGGTCACCGGGTCGCGGTACTCCTCCCGTTCGGTCGCGCCGTCGGCGCGCTGTGCGGGCAGCATCTCGTATCCCTGCGCGGCGAGTACGCGCACGGCCTGGCCCGGCGCGGTCGTGCCCAGCCATGCACGCGTGAAGTCGGCGACCGGCAGCGCCACCTGCAGCGTCTCGCCGATGGTGAGGCTCGCGCGGTCGTCGAGGCGTTCGACGGTCAAGGTCAGCGCCTCGCCGGCGCGCCAGCCCTCGGGGGCGATCGCATGGCGCTCCTCGCCGACCGTCGAGGCGTTCGACGGTCAAGGTCAGCGCCTCGCCGGCGCGCCAGCCCTCGGGGGCGATCGCATGGCGCTCCTCGCCGACAATGATCGCGTCTCCGGCGATGGTCACGGCCAGCGACGGGCCCTCGTCGCCGAGGACAAGGCGCAGGTCCGGCGCGCCGAACATGTCCACCGCCAGGTGCATCCGCACCGACGCGGGCAGGTCCGCGGCCAGCGCCACCAGGCCGGCCAGCGACCCGGACGCCTCGAAGGGCGACACCTGTACCTCCGGCCGCAGCCACAGGCCGCCGCGCGCGATGCAGCCCTCGGGTGGCTCGTCGCCCACGCCGGCCTCCGCCAGCACCACGTCATCGACCCACAGCGGGCGCAGGTCGTAGCCGGCGAGCACCTGTGGCACCACGGCGGGCAGGTCCTGCTCGGGCGTGAAGCGCCACTCGTAGCGCTGCCACTGTTCCCTCACCTCGAACTCCGGCCCGCTCAGGGCGCCACCGCCATCGGCGCCGCGCAGACGCAGGCTCGCGACGCGCGGGCCATCGCTGCGCAGCCGCACTGAGAACACATACTCCTGCCCGGCGCGCAGCGACACCGCAGGCGCGTGGATGTGCACATTGGTCGCGTAGGCCTGGTTGGTGGGGGCACACAGGGCCGAGGGCGCTATGCGCAGGCAGCCGTCCTCGAGCGCCATCTGCGCCTGCGCGCCGCGGTTGAGCCGGAGTTGCCACGTGTTCGCCTCGTCGTCGAAGTCGGTGGCGAAGCGTACCAGCGATGCCTTCGCGACTGCGACATCATCGGCGAAGGTCACATAGTCGGCGGGCGCGAGGTCCTCGGCCGGCGCCTCGGCGATGGTGACCGCGTCAATCCACACCGGCAGCAGGCTCTCTCCCAGCAGGATCTGCGGAACACCGTCGGGATAGTCGATCGGCAGCGTGAACGCGAACTCGCAGCGCCGCCACTGCGGCCCCAGCGCCATGCGGCCGCCGCTCACGGACTCCTCGACGCTGTTACGGCGCACGCGCAGCCTCACCAGCCGGTCGCCGGAACTGCGCATCCACGCCGACATGACGTAGCGCACGCCCGCGCGCAGCTCGATCTCCTCGTAGCGCACGTGGATGTTGGTCGAGCCCTCGCGATCATCGGGAGCACACAGCAGGCGGGGCGTCACCTGGACGCTGCGCGCGCCCAGCACCCCCTCATCGCACGGGGCCAACTCCGCCTCGGCGCCACGGTTGAGGACGAGCTTCCAGCCCGGGCTATCGGTCTCGAAGCTCTCCGCGAGGATCGTCGGGCGCTCCGCGACCTGCGCCTGGCAGCAGGCGGCGGTGAGCGCGCTGAGCATGAGCGTGGCGCGGATCATGGTCGGGACTCCTTCGGTGGCGGTGAGTGCGCCGCATGACCCTTTCGCGCGCGGGTCGGGCGCACCTTCGTGTAACAGTACGATGACGATCCGGTGAAGCGGTCAAGTTCGTGTGTCGGGGTGCCGATCTGACCTGTGGAAGGACCGACGGACCGGTCCGCCACGGCGCGGACCCGACCGGTGCACAGAGGATTGCGTGCAGTCCCGGGCCACCACTTGGGGTCCGTCGGCCATAGACACCGGCGAGGGTGGCCGGACTCGGCCACGAGGGTACTGGGAAGCGCTCCCGACCCCGGCGGCCGTCAGGACGCGATGCGGCGCACAACGCCCCCGTCCTGCGAGGGGCGCGAGATACCCGGCTCGCGCCCCTCGTGATCGTGTCCGCTACGTACCCGGGAACTCGTCCTCGCTGACCTGCTGCACGCCGTAGCTGGTGAGCTTGAAGGGCGTGCGCGCGTTGTCGCGCGCACGCGCCCAGATCACGAAGCCCTGCCCCACGCGCTCGTACTTCTCAATCGCGCTCCCGTCGAAGTTCTTGAGGATCCTGAGCGCGTCCTCGGGCCGGAAGTCGAGTTCGGCCAGCGTGAACGGGTCCACGAACTCCGGGTAGCCCGAGTACCCCTCGATGCTGGTCTGAATGACGCGCAGCGCCTCCATCGCGGCCGTGCGGCGGGCGAAGTCGGCGGCGCCGATGGCCCAGCTCGACTTGCCGATGCCGAGCATCGACAGCGGCAGGTCGAGGGCGCTGGTGAGCTGCAGCTCCATGCGCTTGAGCCACGAGTCGGGCTTGATCTCCCGGTTGAGCGCGGGCTGAGCGAAGCTGCTGCGCGTCTGTACGTCGAGAGGCTGCCGGCCCACCGGCGCGTTGCCGTAGGTGACCGACGTGCTCGCCCCCTGGCCGAGGGCCGCGGACCGGCCGCGGAAGCCATCGACCTGCACCATGCCATCCGCGCACGAGACCCGCGTACCCTCAACGGACGGGTCGTAGCCCACGTAGAAGCGCGTCCCGCGCACCGCGGCCACGGAGGAGGGCGTGTGTACGCGGCAGCGCGACTGCGCGCCGAACTTGGGCGAGATGCGCGCCCACATGTGGCCCATGCTGAGCGTGAACGAACGCCCGCGCCACATGCCACCGCGGCTGTACTCGAGCAGCTCGACCTTCAGGTGCGACCCGGGCGCGAGAGTGATCACGCTGCCGTCGGGGAAGGCGAGCGTGGCGCGGCACTGCGGGCCGGTCTGCACCTCGCCGCCGTCCTCGATGCGCATGTCCGCCGCCAGCGGCTCGACCGTCGCTCCACGCGCCCTGCGCACCTGCCCCGCGCCGGTGGCTTCGGTCACGGTGGCGTAGAACTCCATGTTCTCGCGGCGCACTCCGTCGGCGATGACCACCACGAAGATCAGGCCGATGACGCCGAGGATGCGCGGGTCGGCGTACTTGCGCCACAGCAGCTCGCGGCGCTTGCGGGTCGCACGCCGGTCCTGCTGCTTGCGCACGTCCGCGAAGGCCTCGGCCAGGATCTCCTCGTCGGTCTGCGGGCCCTTCTTCTTCTTACGAAACCACGGAAGCATGAGCCGCTCACTCCTGTCACGTGTCGTCGGCGGCAGGGACGGCATCATCGGCCGGCGCGGCGGCGCCAGGGTACTCGCCGGCGAGCGCGAACACGCGGATCGGCTGCGCCCGACCACGCACCTGCGCCTCGCCCACCTCCACCAGCTCCGCCAGGCCGGGCGGCATGGCCGCCGCCGCGGTCTCGCTGGCCAGGAACTGCAGGCCGTACTCCTTGGTCATGCCCTCGATGCGCGAGGCGGTGTTCACCGAGTCGCCGATGGCCGTGTACTGCATGCGCTCATCACTGCCCACGTTGCCGATGACCGCCTCTCCACTGTGAATCGCGATGCCGATGCGCAGGGGAGTGCGGTCCTCGCACTCCTCCCAGTAGCGATTCAGGATCTCCAGCCGGCGCAGCATGTCCAGCGAAACCTGTATCGCCAGCTCGGCGTGGTCGGGCTGGTTGCCGAAGGCGTTCCAGATGGCCATGATGCCGTCGCCCATGAACTTGTCGAGGTAGCCGTCGTACGCGAAGATGGCGAGGCTCATGGCGGTGAGGTACTCGTTGAGCTGGGCCACCCACACCTCGGGCGCGATGCGCTCAGAGAGCGTAGTCGAGCCCCGCACATCGGCGAACAACAGCGTCACGTTGCGCTTGACGCCCTGCGCCACCAGCTCGGGCTCGTCGGTGAGCTGGCGCAGCACATCCGGCGAGACGTAGGCGGAGAACTGCCGACGCACCATGCGCTTGTCGCGCCCCAGACGTTGGGGGATGGCGACCAGCAGCGGGATGGCGCCGGCGAGCAGGATCGCACCGTAGGGGATGACGCTCCGCAGGAAGGTGAAGGTCACGAAGAACGACGGCAATGCGACCGCGACCAGGATGAGCGCGCCCAGGAGCGGGCCGAGGGTCTCGCCGCCGCTCCACGCCACCCAGCCGACGGCGAGGCCCAGGACGAGCGCGAACAGCGCCCAGGCCAGGCTCCCGGTAGCGTCAACCCGAGCGCCGGTGTGCAGCAGCGAGTTGACGACGTTCGCGTTGGTCTCGACGCCGAAGAACTCGCGGCCGGTAGAGCGGTAGGGGGCGGCGCGCATGTCGTAGAGGCCGGCGGCGGTGGCGCCCACGAACACGATGCGGTCGCGGAAGCGTGACGGATCGACCAGCCCTTCCAGCACCTCCCACGCGCCCACACGATCAATCGTACCCGTGGGCCCGCAGTAATCGATGAGCATCGCGCCCTCGGGGTCCAGCGGGCAACGCGGTCCGCCGACCTCAACGGCACCGTCGGGGATGCCCGACATCGCCTGCTCGGGCGAGGCCCCGGTGGCGACCATCGCGGTCGCGGTGCTGATGTGCGGGTAGACGCGGTGGTTGGAGGCGCGGCGCAGGGGCTCCACGCGCCGATGGACGCCGTCGGCGTCGGGTACAATGTCCACGTAGCCGATGGCCGCCGCCGCCTCCGCCAGCTCCGGGAAGGGCGTCACCAGGCCCTCGACCTGGATGCCCCCCAGCGACAGGGGCGGGCCCGGCGCCGCCCAGCCCCATACGACCGGCTCGCGGCTGGAGGAGTACTCCATCTTGACCGCGCGATAGGCCGCAAGCACGACGTTGCCCGCGTCGGCCACGGCGTCCACGAACAGCCGATCGCCCTCGGGGTCATTCAGATCGGGCTCG
>JALGVA010000089.1 GCA_029820295.1 Candidatus Zipacnadia bacterium | reverse complement strand
GTTCCGGTGCGGGCGCGGGTTCCGGTGCGGGCGCGGGTTCCGGTGCGGGCTCAGGCTCCGGACGCGGCGGCTCCGGACGCGGCGGCTCGGGGCGTGGCGCCGGCGAAGAGCCGCCGCCACCGCCATGTATCTGACACTGCCCAGTGGGCGCTGCCCCGGCCGGGAAGGTGCGCTCGACGGTATCCGGGCAGTACGGGCCGGCGGGCTGCCCCGACTGCGTGCAGATGGTCACCGTCACCGTGCCTCCGCCGCCGCTCGAGCCGGGCGTGGGGCGGCCCGACGACTCAGGCCGCGTGTCGCCCGCCTCGCGCCGCGGGGGCCGATGGATCGTGCACGGTCCGGGCGGGCTCTCGCCCGGCGCCAGCACGCGCTCGACGGTGTCGGGGCAGTAGGGACCCGCGACGCCGCCCGAGACCGTGCACACCGTGATGCGTCCACCGCCGGTCGTCGTCGTGGGCGGCAGCTCCTCCTCATCCTCCTTCTCGTCCTCTTCCCTGGTGGTCTCGCCCCGGCGGCTGGCGGTGACGCCGCTGCCCTCGGGGTAGGAGCCGTTGCAGCCGAGGATGTCGATGGCCGCGCGCACCACCTCGCGCCACACCGGCGCCGCGAAGCCGCCACCCGACGCCCCGCGCATCGGCTTGTTGTTGTCATTGCCCACCCACACCGCGCAGCACAGGTCGGGCGTGAAGCCCACCCACCACGCGTCGCGGCTGTCCTGCGTCGTGCCGGTCTTGCCGCAGGCGGCCACGCCCGGGATGTTGGCGTTGCGCCCGGTGCCGGAGGTCACGGTGTAGCGCAGGCACTCGATCATGCTGATGGCGGCGGGCCGGGAGAGCACGCGCACCTGCTCAGGGTCACGACGCTCGATCAGCTCGCCGGTGTAGTCGCGGATCTCGTAGTACAGCCGCCGGGTCGGGCGCAGGCCGCCGGAGGCGAAGGTGCAGTAGCCCAGCGCGTGCTCCAGCGGCGACAGCTCCGACACGCCCAGCGCCAGCGACGGGTAGGGCGCGAAGCGCGATTCGGGCAGGTTCAGGATGCGCGCCGCGTAGCGCACGGTCTTCTGAATGCCCACGGCCCGGATCACGCGCACCGCCACCAGGTTCACCGACAGCCCGATGGCGCGCTTGATCGTGTAGTTGCCGCCCTGCCCTGAGGAGTAGTTCTTCGGACTCCAGTTGCCGATGGTCAGCGGACCGCCGCTGAACACCGAACTCGGGCTGTAGCCCGACTCGAAGGCACAGGCGTAGAGGTAGGGCTTGAACGACGACCCCGGCTGGCGGCCGTAGGGCGGCCCGCCTGGGTGTGCGCGGTTGAACTGCGTCTCCTCCCACTCGCCCACGCCGCCGACCATGGCCAGCACGTCGCCCGTGTTCACGCCCACCATCGCCAGCGCGCCCTGGCCGACCGGCGCGGGCCAGATGCCCCGGCCGCGCAGCCGCTCGATCTGCTCGGTCAGCTCGCGCTCGGCGATCTCCTGGATGCGCATGTCCAGCGTGGTGTAGACGCGCAGCCCGCCCTTGTAGACCGCGTCGGCGCCGTAGCGCGGGTCATTGCACAGCTCGCGGATCACCAGGTTCGTGAAGTAGGGGGCGCGCAGCACCGCCACGCCTTCCTCGCGCAGCGGCGCCAGGTTGCTCTGGATCTGCTCGTTGTCCGCGTCGGCCGCCTGCTGGGGGGTGATGTAGTCGTTCTCGACCATCTTGGCCAGCACCACGCGTCGGCGCTGCTTGCACGCCATCGGGTAGTTGTACGGCGAGTAGTGAATCGGCCGGCGCGGCAGCCCCGCCAGCAGCGCCGCCTCGCCCAGCGTCAGCTCCGAGACGTCCTTGTCGAAGAAGGTCTTCGCGGCCGCCTGCACGCCGTAGGCGCCATGGCCGTAGTAGACCTCGTTGAGGTACATCTCCAGGATCTCGTCCTTCGAGAACTTGGTCTCGAACTGCAGGGCGAGCATGATCTCCTTGAGCTTGCGGTCGATGGTGCGTTCCTGCGACAGCCACACGTTCTTCACGAGCTGCTGGGTGATGGTGCTGCCGCCCTGGCGGATCGCCCCGCTCTGCAGGTTGGCTACCGCCGCGCGCAGGATGCCCCGGGGGTCGATGCCGCGGTGCTCGAAGAAGCGCTCGTCCTCGATGGCCACCGTGGCCTGGCGCAGGCTGACGGGGATGCGCGACAGGGGCACCGGCGTGCGGTCCTCCTTGGCGATGCGCGCCAGCAGCGTGTGCCCGACCGTGCCGTCCTGGTGTCGCTCGGTCGAGTAGATCTCCGTGGTGCCCAGCGGCCGGTAGGCGGTCAGGTCGGTGTCCTCGGGCAGCACCGACCTGACGCTGTCGTAGGCGCCGTACATGAAGCCGGCGACCCCGAACGAGCCCATGATGATGAGGGCGTTGAAGACGCGGAAGACCCGCAGGATGCGGCTGGGGCGTCTCTTCATCCTTGCTCTCCGCACTCCTCGTCTGTGAGCGGCCCGCGCTGTGCGTACAGCCATTAATGACGCGCGCGCGCGGCCACGAGTTCCCCCTCAGTCGGCGTCTGCGGCGCCCCCGCGCGCCGTGATGAGCATGCGCGCATGGCGGTCGCATAGCCGCGAATCCTCGTCCAGGTGCGCGCGCGCCAGCTCATCGTGCGTCGCAGCCGGGTGCAGCGGGCAGGTGGGCGTGTCGCAGGCCACTTCCCCGAACATCTGCCGGAAGACCGCCTGCAGGGCATAGCCCGCGGCCACGCGGTCGATGCGCGCATCTCCATGCACCAGCGCCGCGCCCGCGAAGCGCTCGTCCAGCTCTTCGGCCGCCTCCTCCATGCCGAAGCTCAGCAGATGCGCGCGCCGGAAAGCGTACTCACGCGGCAGCGCCGGCGCCTCCACGAAGCCCGTGGTCGAGATGATCGTGGGCTCGCCGTGCTGGATGATCTGCAGGCGCAGGTAGACCTCTCCCGCCTCCCAGTGCCCCAGGCACTGCGTGATGTACGCCAGGTGCAGGAAGCTCGGCCCGCGCTCCTCGTGCTTGAGCAACACGCGCATGACGTCCTGGAGCTGATCGGCGACGTAGACCACGCCCAGGTCGCGGCTCTCGGGCGTGACCGGCTCCAGCTCATCGCGCCGGGCGGGCGCGACCAGGTTGTGCACCTCGCGCTCCTCGAGCCGCGCGGCCACCTCGTCGGTCAGCACCTCCACCTGCTCCGGGTCGAACTGGCCCAGGTGCCAGGTGAAGAAGTCGGTGCGCGTCTCCACCTCCGCCTGCGGCAGCAGATCGCCCAGGTGCCGGGCGACGACGCGCACGTCCAGCCCCATCGCGTCGGGCGCGTCGTAGACAAGTATCTTCTCGAGCACGTCGCGGTCACGTCCCTTGCGGGTGCGGCTCAGCGCGGCTTGGCCAGCACCTCGCGGATGCGCAGGTCGAAGCAGGTGTTGGTGAACGCCGGCGCGATCACCAGGGCGGTGTCGGCCCCGCCGCCGCTGCCCGCGATGCTGATGACCTCGCGCTCCATGTCCAGGAGCCCCGCGTCGGCGGCCATCAGCGCACACTCGACGGCCACCTTGGCGCCCTGGCTGATGGTGTAGTAGGTGCGCGCCATGATCTCGGCCGCGGTCACGCCGCCGATGCCCTGCACCGCGGCGTCAATGGCCCCCAGCAGCGCGTGCGTGGCCGTCAGCACGCGCACCCCCGCGGCCTCGGCCTGCGTGATCAGCCTCGGATCGGGCGGGCAGTACCGCTCCCAGTGGCCGGCGGCGAGCGTCACCGCGATGATGTCGCCGTCGAAGACCTCGGCGGCGCTCACGGCCGTCTGACCGGTGCTGGTGGCCACGATCATGGTGTCGATGCCGAGGACCGCGGCGCGTTCGGCCGCAACCTGCAGCGTCGCGGCCGTGTTGTGCACCCCGCCTTCGGCGAATATCAAGCACGGGACTGTCTCGGCGCGATCCATGTTGGCGCTCCCTTCCGTCGCCTCTGCAGCACCCGAATCATACCCCTTCGCCGGCCGGAAAACAAGGCCCGTGGCCGTGGCGCGGGCCGCCGCCAGGCGTGTTGACGCTGCCACCGGGCCTGTGCTATATTTCTGGGGCTTCATCGCCCCCCGCGTGGCCAACGACGATCGCACCCGCAGGACGAACTCCATGGGCGTCGGAGTCTGGGAACAGCTAACGGTCACCGTGCTCAACATCGGGATTCTCGACGCCGCGCGGGCGGTTCTCGACATCCTGGTCGTGGCCTACATCATCTACCGGGGCCTGCTGCTGCTGCAGGGCACCCGCGGCGGTTCGGTCATCCGCGGCCTCCTGGTGGTGCTGGTGCTGCTGTGGGCCACCTCGTGGTTGCCGACCCTCAACTGGATCCTCGGCCAACTGGTGCTGCCCGGTGTCATCGCCCTGGTGGTCATCTTCCAGCCTGAGCTGCGCATGGCCCTCGAGCGCCTGGGGCGCGGCGGTGTCCTGGGCATCAACATCGGCCGGGTAGAGACCGGCACCAAGCAGCGAGTGATCAATGAGATCGTGGATGCGGCGGAGGAGCTGTCGGGGCGGCGCATCGGCGCGCTCATGGTGCTGCAGCGCGAGAGCGGCCTGATGGACATCACGCGCACCGGCAAGACGCTCGGCGCGCGCGTGTCGGTGGACATGCTGGTCACCATCTTCTACCCGAACACGCCCCTGCACGACGGGGCCGTGGTCATTCGCGACGACCAGATCATCGCCGCGGGTTGCGTGCTGCCGCACTCCGAGCAGCCCGGCCTCTCGGTCGCCACCGGCATGCGCCACCGCGCCGCCCTCGGACTCTCCGAGCGCACCGACGCCGTGGCGGTCGTGGTTTCCGAGGAGACCGGCGCGGTCTCCATCGCGGTGGACGGGCATCTCAGCCCCGATCTCGAGCGCACCCAGCTCGCCGAGCGCCTCAACCAGCTCTTCGAGGCCCCCGACGATCGGCAGCGACTGCTGTTCTGGCGCAGGTAGCGCAGTTCTGGTCGGTGAGGTACACGCGGCATGCTCGACGCAGTGCTGGTCAACTGGCCGTTGAAGGCGCTCTCGCTGATCATCGCCATCATCTTGTGGTTCTACGTGCTGGGCAGTGAGGACCCGACCACCACCCAGGCGATCACGGTGCCGGTCAGGCCCATCAACACGCCCGAGGGCCTGGCGGTCATCAGCATCAGCCCCGAGACGGTCGAGCTGCGCGTGCGCGGGCGGGAGAGCGCCTTCGGGAACACCGATCCCTCCCGGGCCGTCCTCGAAGCGAACCTGCGCAACGCCCGGGTGGGCGAGAATGAGGTGCCGCTGCGCATCGCGCGCCTGCCCTACGCCCTGAGCGTGCTGCCCGGCTATCCGATGACGGCGACCGTGCAGCTCGACAAGGTCATCCAGCGCGCGCGCCCGGTGCAGTATGTGCGACGCGGCGAGCCCGCCGGTGGCTTCATCATCGACGCGGTCACGGTGGAGCCCGACGAGGTGAACGTGATCGGCGCGACCAGCATCGTCAGCCGCGTGGCGCGGGTAGTGGTGGTGGTGGACACCTCGGGCCTCAACACCAGCAGCGAGTTCGAGGCCGACGTGGAGGCACGCGACAGCCGCGACGTGATCGTCAACGGCGTCAGCTTCCAGCCCGAACGGGTGCGGGTCCGGGTGACGGTGCGCCAGGTGCGGGTGAAGACCGTGCCGGTGCGGCCGGTGCTGGGCAGCCCGCCGTCGGGGTGGCGCGTGGTCGGGGTCAGCACCACGCCGGTGGTGGTCACGGTGACCGGTGAGGGGGGGCTGGCCGCGGTGGACTCGGTCTCCACCATCCCGCTCGATATCTCCGGCCTGCGTGGCTCGAAAACCTACTCGGTGCCGCTCAACGTCCCGGCCGGGCTGTCGGTGCTGGGGCCGGCGGCGGTCGAGGTCACGATCACCACGCGCTCTACCGCCGCACCCGCGACCGGCGGCGGGGGCGGCCCCGCGACCGGCGGCGAGCCGGCCGCGGGAGGCGATGAGAGCCCGGCCGAGGAGGACATCGGGGGGGAGTCGGGGAATCAGCCACAGGGGCCAACTGATGGCGAGGAGCCCGCCGACGGCGGGGCCGAACCCTCGGAGGACGGCGGCACGCCGCCGCCCGCCACTGACAGCGGTGACACGCCAACGACGCCGGCGCCGGAACGGCCCGGCCCATAGTCTCGTCATGCTTTCCGAAAAGGAGAACTGGCAATGTGCGGCATCGTGGGATATGTCGGCACCCGCAAGGCCACGGACGTCTGTGTGGCTGGACTGAAGCGCCTGGAGTACCGTGGCTATGACTCGGCGGGGATCGCCGTGGTCGAGGACGGGAAGCTTGAGGTTGTGAAGGTGGTCGGCAAGCTGCGTAACCTCTCCGAGGCCCTTGAGGAGACCCCGCTGGAGGGCACGCTGGGCATCGGTCACACCCGCTGGGCCACCCATGGCAAGCCGTCCAAGATCAACTCGCACCCGCATGTGTCCAACGATGGCCGCATCGCGTTGGTGCACAACGGCATCATCGAGAACTACGCCGAACTGCGCGATGAACTCAAGCAGGAGGGCTTCGAGTTCGTCTCCGAGACCGACACCGAGGTCATCGTCCACCTTGTCGCCAGATACTACGAGGGCGACCTCGCAGCCGCCTTCAGGCGTGCCGCCCGCGACCTCGAGGGCGCCTTCGCCGTCGGCATCGTCAGCGCCGACCACCCCGGTCAGATGGTCGCCGCCCGCCGCTTCTCCCCCCTGGTGGTCGGCATCGGCGCGGGCGAGAACTTCATCGCCTCCGACATGGGCGCCGTGCGCGAATGGACCGACCAGGTCTACGTCATCGAGGATGACGAGATGGCGGTCATCACCCGCGACGGCATCGAGCTGACCGACTTCGAGGGAAAGCCCGTCCACCACGAGCCCTACACTATCCCCTGGCCCGCCGAGGCCGCGCAGAAGGGCGGGCACAAGCACTTCATGCACAAGGAGATCCACGAGCAGCCCCGCGCCATGCGCGAGTGCCTGCTCGGCCGCCTCACCGATGCCGAGAAGAGCATCACCCTCGAGGGCCTGAACATGACCGAGGAGGAGATCAAGCGGCTCCGCAAGGTAGTCTTCACCGCCTGCGGCACCGCCTTCCACGCCGGGCTGGTCGGGCGCTTCCTCATGGAGAAGCTCGCGCGCATCCCCGCCGAGTGCGACCTCGCCGCCGAGCTGCGCGCGCGCGACCCGGTGGTGCTCGAGGACACCCTCGCCATTGTAGTCAGCCAGTCGGGCGAGACCGCCGACACCCTGGTGGCCCTGCGCGAACTCAAGGAGAAGGGCGCCAGCGTCGTCTCCGTGGTCAACGTGGTGGACAGCTCCATCGCGCGCGAGTCCGACGGCGTGGTCTACATCCAGGCCGGCCCGGAGATCGGCGTGGCCTCGACCAAGGCCTACACGCTGCAGATCCTGACCATCGCCCTGATCGCCGCCCACTTCGCCGACGTGCGCGGCGCCGCCAGCGAGCACGAGCTGATCGAGCTGCGCCGCGCCATGCTGAGCCTGCCCGAGCAGGCGCAGACGCTGCTCGACCGCGAGGATGAGGTGAAGGCGGTCGCGGCCAGATACTACGACTCGCACAACTCCCTCTACCTGGGCCGCGGCGTCAACCTGCCCTCGGCCATGGAGGGCGCGCTCAAGCTCAAGGAGATCTCCTACGTCCACGCCGAGGGCTACTCCGCGGGCGAGATGAAGCACGGCCCCATCGCCCTCGTCGAGCGGTCCCTGTTCACCGTCGCCATTGCGGTCAAGGGCGATGTCTACGACAAGATGATCGGCAATATCCAGGAGATCAAGGCGCGCTCGGGCCCGGTCATCGGCGTGGCCTTCGACGGCGACACCGAGATCCCGCGCCAGGCCGACGATGTGCTGTGGGTGCCCCCCTGCCCGGAGCTGCTCACACCTATCACGGTCGCCATCCCGCTGCAGATCCTGGCCTACCACATCGCCGACATGCTCGGCCGCGAGATTGACCAGCCGCGCAACCTGGCCAAGACCGTCACGGTGGAGTAAGCGCGTCCAGGATCGCCTCTCTCGGCGGCGCCGACGGAGGCGCCGCCGAGCGCACATATCGGGGGCTCGGATCGGTCGCACAGCAACTGACGGAGGGTTGGCCGAACCATCATGAACTGGTCTGGCCGCAGACTGCTGGTGAACTTCGTGACCAACGCGGACCCGCGCGCCCGCGGCGGCATGCAGCCCGAGAGGTCCGAGCAGGGCTTCCAGCCGCCCACCGACATCTACGAGGTCGCCGACGCCATTGTAGTGCGCGTGGAGATCGCCGGCATGGCCGCCGAGCAGATCAACCTGTCGATCGACGAGGGCAGCGGACGGCTCACCATCGCGGGCAGCCGCGAGGACCCCGCCGGCGAGCAGCCTCGCCGATACTTCAACGTCGAGATCGAGTGTGGGGAGTTCCTGCGCGTCGTGCAGCTCCCCCGTCCCGTGGTGGTCGAAGCCACCGAGGCCACCTACGACCGCGGCTTCCTCGTCGTGCGCCTGCCCATCCGCCCGTCCGGCCCGGGCGAGCCGCGCCATGTGCCTATCCGCTGACCCCCCGCTGAACGTCTCACCGCCCGTCTGCCGTGGAACAGGAGCTGCGCTCGATGGACGCCAATATGCCGACAACGGACGAGAAGCCGGGCCGCCCGCCGCTGCCCGAACAGGTCCCCGTGGTGCGTCTGCTCAACGGCATTGTCTACCCGGGCATGCTGGCGCCCCTGACCGTCACCAACCCGCTGGACATGGGCCTGCTCGATGAGGCGCTCAGCGGCAACCGCCTGATCGGCCTGGTCGCCCAGCGCGACCCCGACGCCGACCGCCCCGGCCCCGAAGGCCTGTTCGACCTGGGGCTGGTGGCGATCATCCAGCAGATGCTGCAGCTCCCCAACGGACACCGGCGCCTGCTGGTGCGCGGCCTCACCCGCATGCGCCCGGTCGAGTGGACCCAGCTCCAGCCCTACCTGCGCGCGCGCATCGAGCCCGTGGAGGAGCGCACCGAGCCCGACGAGACCACCCAGGCGCGCACCCAGGCGCTGCTCGACCTGCTGCGCCGGCTGGTGGAGATGGCCCCACACCTGCCCGAGGAGGTCTACGTTCAGGCGCTCAACACCGAGCCCCCCGGCGCGGTCGCCGACATGGTCGCGTCGCTGCTCGACCTGGGCATCGAGGAGCGCCAGCGCGTGCTCGAGACCGTGGACGTCAACGAACGCCTGCGCTACGTCACCACGCTGTGCACCCGCGAGATCGAGCAGTACGAGCTGACCCAGCGCATGCAGCAGGACGCCCGCGCCGAGCTGACCCAGGCGCAGCGCGAATACTTCCTGCGCCAGCAGCTCAAGGCCATCCAGGAGGAGCTGGGTGAGGCCGAGGAGGAGCGCCCGGACCTGGCCGAGCTGCGCGAGCGCCTCGGCGAGGCGAAGATGACCGACGAGGCGCGCGAGGCGGCCGAGCGCGAGCTGGAGCGGCTGGAGAACATGAATCCGGCCGCAGCCGAGTACAACGTCGCCCGAACCTACGTCGAGTGGCTGCTCGATGTGCCCTGGCTCGAGGGCTCCGAAACCAAGATCGACATCAGCGAGGCCCAGAAGGTGCTCGACGAGGACCACTACGACCTCGAGGACGTGAAGGAGCGCATCATCGAGTACCTGGCGGTGCGCAAGCTCCGGCCCGAGGCCAAGGGCCCCATCCTGTGCTTCGTGGGCCCGCCGGGCGTGGGCAAGACCTCGCTGGGGCAGTCGATTGCGCGTGCCACCGGCCGCGAGTTCCACCGCATCTCCCTCGGCGGCGTGCGCGATGAGGCCGAGATCCGCGGACACCGCCGCACTTACGTCGGCGCGCTGCCCGGCCGTATCATCCAGGGCCTGCGCCGTGTGGGTGTCAACAACCCCGTCTTCATGCTCGACGAGATCGACAAGCTGGGCAGCGACTTCCGCGGCGACCCGTCGTCAGCGCTGCTCGAGGTGCTCGACCCGGCGCAGAACGACACCTTCTCGGACCACTACCTCGAGGTGCCCTACGACCTCTCCAGCGTCATGTTCATCACCACCGCCAACGTGCTGGAGACCATCCCGGCGCCGCTGCTGGATCGCATGGAGGTCATCCGGCTGCCGGGCTACACGCGCCGCGAGAAGCTGCACATCGCGAAGCGCTACCTCGTGCCGCGCCAGCGCGAGGAGCACGGCCTCACCCGCGAGCAGTTCGCCATCTCCGACGCCGCGCTGGACACCATCATCGAGGGCTACACACGTGAGGCCGGGGTGCGCAACCTCGAGCGGCAGATCGGGGCGCTGGCGCGCAAGATCGCGCGCAAGGTCACCGAGGGCGAGGAGCCCCCGCGCGTGACCATCCGCAACCTCGCGGAACTGCTCGGCCCGCGGCTGTTCTACTCGGAGGTCGCCGAGCGCACCGGTCAGCCGGGTGTGGCGTGCGGGCTGGCGTGGACCCAGGCGGGGGGCGATATCCTGTTCATCGAGGCCACGCAGATGCCCGGCAGCAACCAGCTCATCCTCACCGGGCAGCTCGGCGACATCATGAAGGAGTCCGCGCGCGCCGCGCTGAGCTGGGTGCGCGCCCACGCCGAGGAGCTGGGCATCGATCCGGAGTTCTACGAGCACACCGACATCCACCTGCACGTGCCCGCCGGCGCGGTGCCCAAGGACGGGCCCTCCGCGGGCGTGGCCATGGCAACCGCCATCGCCTCACTGCTGAGTGGGCGCCGGGTGCGCCCCGACGTGGGCATGACCGGTGAGATCACACTGCGCGGCAAGGTGCTGCCCATCGGCGGCGTCAAGGAGAAGGTGCTGGCGGCGAAGGCCGCCGGCCTGAAGACCATCATCCTGCCCGAGCGCAACCGTGCGCAGGTGGAGGAGATCTCCGAGGAGCACACCGAGGGCCTCGAGTTCGTCTACGCCGACACCGTCGAGGACGTCCTCAAGGTGGCGCTGGCAAAAGGGTAGCTCCGGGCAAGGGGCATGGGGCGTCGTCGCCGCAGCTCGCTCTGCGGCGCATCCCGTTCGGAGGGCGGCTCTTCAGAGCCGCGGGCGGTGCTGTTGCCGTCTGTTGTTGCCGCCCGGCCGTTGCCGTGGTTGTTGCGGGATGCGAACGGTGGCGCCGCCAACGGCATTGGCCCGCGGGATGCCTGTCCCGCGGTTAACGGCGACGGCACAGGACTTCGACACGGCAGGGGCCTGAGATGCCGCTCACCGCCCTACCAGTCTTCCGGCCACGGATTCTCCTGGTCGCCCACCTCCGAGCGCAGGCGCGCCAGCTCCTCCTTCAGCTCGGCGACAACGCCCGCATAGGCCGGGTCGTCGTAGACCGAGTGCATCTCCATCGGGTCCTCCTGCAGGTCGAACAGCTCCCACTCCTGCGGCCCGGGCTCCTCCTCGTAGTAGAAGATCAGCTTGTAGCGCGCCGTGCGTAGACCGTAGTGCGCCCACACGCTGTGGCCGCCGTCGATGTGCATGTAGTAGCGGTAGTAGAAGCTCTCGCGCCAGTCGGCGGGCGTCTGGCCGCGCAGGTTGTCGCGGAAGCTGACCCCCTGCATCTGGCGCGGCGTCTCGAGGCCCGCGTAGTCCAGGAACAGCGCCGGGAAGTCGATGTTCAGGATCAGATCATCGTTCACCGACCCGGCCGCGATCTCGCGCGGGTAGCGCACGACGAAGGGCATGCGCAGTGACTCCTCGTACATGAAGCGCTTGTCGTACCAGCCGTGGTCGCCCAGGAAGAAGCCCTGGTCGGAGGTGTAGATGACCACGGTGTCCTGGGCCAGCCCCGCGTCGTCGAGCCAGTCGAGCATGCGGCCGATGTTGTCGTCCACCGAGGCCACGCAGCGCAGGTAGTCCTTGATGTAGCGCTGATAGGACCAGCGGATGAACTCCTCCTCGCTCAGCCCCGCGGGGGGCTCGACCTTGAGGTCACGCTCGTTGAAGTCGCGGCCGATGCGCATCTTCGCCTCGCGCGCGGCAGTGCCCCGATGGGAGTAGTCATCGAACAGGTTCGCCGGCTCGGGGATGTCGATCTCTTCGTACATGTCGGCGTGCCTGTCGTCGGGCTCCCACGGCCGGTGGGGCGCCTTGTGGTGGGTCATCAGGAAGAACGGCCGGTCGGCGTCGCGCCGCTCCAGCCAGTCCAGCGACATCTCGGTGATGATGTCGGTGGCGTAGCCCTCGAACACCCTCTCCTCGCCCTGGTCGAACATCTTCGGGTCGTGGTAGAGCCCCTGGCCGGGCAGCACGCACCAGCGGTCAAAGCCCTGCGGATCGTGGATGCCGCCGTGGCCGAGGTGCCACTTGCCGAAGATCGCGGTCTGGTAGCCCGCGGCCTGCAGCAGCTTGGGCGCGGTCATCTGCCGCTGGTCCATGCTCTCGCGCAGCGTGGGCACGCCGTTGAGGTGCGAGTACTTGCCGGTGAGGATCGACGCGCGCGAGGGCGTGCAGATGGAGTTGGTGCAGAAGCAGTTGTCCAGCCGCATGCCCTCGTCGGCGATGCGGTCCATCTGCGGCGTCTCGTTGATGACGCTGCCGTAGCAGCTCATCGCGTGCGCCGCATGATCGTCGCTCATGATGTACAGGATGTTCGGTCGCGGCTCCTCGCTCATCTGCGTCCATCCTCTCATCCGGCCGTGTGCGGAACGCTGCAGGGGAGGGATTCGCTGAGGCGTGCCGCCGGCCCTTCCTGCTGCGGCAGAGCGACGGCAACGCGGGGTGCGTCTTTGTGCACGCGCCCCGCGCGAGTTCGCGTCTTCTCCTGCTGTGTCCTCAGGCCCGCCGGCGGCGTATGAAGCCGCGCAGACCAAGCAGGCCGATCACCAGCAGGCCGGCGGTCGCCGGCTCCGGCGTGCACATGTAGAAGTCTACTTCGGCGGAGAGCCAGGAGTGATCCTCTGGCCGAAGCTGGAGGTAGGTCTCCTGCCATCCCCAGTGGTCCTCCTGGTAGGTGGCCTCGTAGGCCGTGGGTGCCCAGTCCTCGTCGGGCCAGAAGTAGTACTCCTGGGGGGAGCTGTCCCAGGTCATCGTGAAGGTATACGTGTGCGTCGCGCCGTACTCCATCGCCGCGGCGTACCAATCGGACATGCGCATGTACGCCGACACCGTGTTGGATAGGGCGGTGCACAGCAGTAGCTCGTAGTAGGTCTCACCGGATTCCTTGACGCCGATGCTCGTTCCCTGCTCCGGGGCTGCGAGCATCGCGTAGAGGGCATCGTTGGTGGCGGGCGTGCTCGTGTCAAGGTCGTGACTGCCGCCCACCCAGCCGCCCGAGTGGCAGGCGCCGGAGATGACGATGACCTCGACGAACTCATCGAAGTCCGCGAGCGTGTTGGTCAGGTCGTCGTCCCACATGGAGTAGGTGGAGCCGCTGTAGCCGAAGTACTCGTCGTACTGGTAGGGCGCCGAGTTCGTGGGGCTGGGGTCGTTCTCCTGAGGACGTGCCGTCGAGCCCTCGTCGGGGTAGTAGCTGTCCGACCCGTTCCAGCCGCCGTGGCCCCAGTACGAGAACAGGAAGACATCGCCACCGGTGAGGTTATCGGCGTACCACTCGAGGTCGTCGTAGAGCGAGTCGCGCCCGTCTCCGCGAACGTTATCATCGGCGTTCCAGTTGTCCCGCAGTACGGCCCGCGATGCGTCCCACTCGGGGTACGGTTCGAGCGCCGTCCACAGCGTGTCGTTGTCGCCGCAGAAATCATCGTCGGCGACGCCGTAGAAGTAGTAGTCGGCGCTCGCCGGGAGGGCGGCGACAAGGGCCGCCAGACACAGCGTACGAGCCGACGGTGTCGGCATGGCATTCACCCCGCGGCGGCAAGACAACGTCCGGCCACGCATTGTCGTACGGGTGCGTTCACCGGACCTGAACACCTGCCATCAGGCCGACCCATTCCACAGACCGCGGGCACTCACCTTCCGCTCGCAGATGTTTCTTGCTGGCTGCAAGCCGCGCTCATGCCAGTGCACGGATGCGCTGGTCCAGTTGGGGCGTGAGTTCCCAGTCGAAGATGTCCATGTTCTCGCGCAGATGCTCCTCGCTGGTCGCCTTCGGGATCACGATCATGTCCTGCTGCAGCAGCCAGCGCAGGGCCACCTGGGCGGGCGTGCGCCCCATCTCCTCAGCGATCGCCTGCAGCGTCGCGTTCTCGGGCGCGTCACCGTGCATCAGCGGCGAATAGGCTGTGACCGCGATGTCGTGCTCGCGGCACAGCTCGACCACATCCCACGGCTGGTGCGCGGGGTTGAACTTGATCTGGTTGTTGACGATCGGCGCCTCGGCCACAGCGAGCGCCTCGGTGAGGTGCTCGACCATGAAGTTGCTCACGCCGATGTTGCGGGTCATGCCCTCATCCACCAGCCGCGCCAGCGCCCGGAAGGTCTCCTCCATGGGCGCCTCCGGATCGGGCCAGTGGATCAGATAGAGGTCGAGGTAGTCGACCTCCAGCTCGCCCAGGTTCTTCTCGCAGGTGGCGAGCACGTCGTCGTAGCGGAGGCTGCCGCGGTTGACCTTGGAGGTGATCCAGATGCTGTCGCGGTCCACGTCGCGCAGCGCCGGGGCGATCTCCCGGTGGTTACCGTACACGTCGGCGGTGTCGATGTGATCGTAGCCCATCTCCAGCGCCACGGGCACGGCCCGCACGCAGTCCTCCCCGGTGAGCTTCCACGTCCCCAGGCCGAACTGCGGCATCTGCGCGCCCGTATTGAGCGTGACTCGCGGAATGTCCAAGTCCTCCACCTCTGCTCTCGTGTGATTGTCTCGCACTCCTATTGGTCAGGCGGTCGGTGATGTCCTTCCGGCTACCGCCGCCCGATCAGGCCCTGGTCGAGCATCCAGCCGATGGTGTCGGGCACCGACTGCTCGGCGGTGAACTGCGGCTCGTAGCCCAGCTCGCGACGCGCCTTCTCGATTGTGAAGCACATATGCGCGGCGTAGAAGCGCATGCCGCGCTTGCTGACCATCCCGGTCTCCTCGTAGCGCGCGATGATCTCCTCCGCGGGCTGGTGCTCCACTCTCGGCGGCACGTCCAGCGCGTCGAAGATCAGTTCGGCGAGGTAGTTGTGCGTGATGGCGTAGCGCGAAGAGATGTTGTACTCGCCGGCCTTCTCCGGCCGGCCGATGGCCAGCACGAAGGCCTCGGCGAGGTCGCGCACATCGCCGAACTGCACCAGCCCCTCACCGCGCTCCGGAAGGATGATCGGCTCGCCGTCGAGCACGCGTTGCAGCAGGCGCGGGTCGCGCCCGCCCCAATAGTCGAGCAGCTCGTCGCCCGGGCCGATGATCGCGGTCGGGCGCAGGATGGTCAGCGGCAGCCCGTGGGCGGCGCAGCGCTCCCGGGCCGCCCGGTCCGAGGCCGCCTTGCCGTTGAAGCCGCCCCACTCATCCGGGGGCGGGTCGACCGGATGCTCCTCGTCGGCGGGGACGTAGCGCAGTGGCATGAACACGCCGGTGGAGCCGCATTGCACGTACTGGCCGATGCGGTCGCCGATGGCATCGATCACCACCTCCGCCCGGCGCCCGTTCATGGCGATCATGTGCACCGCGGCGTCGAACGTCCGGCCCTCGGTCGCGGCCCGCAGTGCGCCGTCCTCGTCGATGTCCGCGATCAGGCGTTCGACGCCCGCGGGCAGCTCCGCCTCGGTCCGGCCGCGATTGACCAGCGTCACGTCGTCGCCGCGCGCGACCAGCCGCAGCGTGATCTCGCGGCCCAGGAACCGGCTTCCGCCGATGATCAGCACCCTCATGTGCGCTCTCCTTCGTCTCGTGATCGCTCGACCTGTCCACCGGCCCGGGGATTCGCGACGTGCGGGGCATTCCCTCCATCGGTGATCTGTGCATTGCGCAGATCGTGCCGCAGGTTCGCAGGCCGCTGCCGGAACCTCGTTTGCCGCGCGGAGGGGTCCGCGCGCGGTTGCGAGGATGTCGTTTGTCGTGCGGAGGGGCCGCCCGGTCCCGCCCGTGGGCGGGACCGG
Organism: Candidatus Zipacnadia bacterium; assembly: GCA_029820295.1. Classification (GTDB taxonomy): domain Bacteria; phylum Armatimonadota; class Zipacnadia; order Zipacnadales; family UBA5352; genus JALGVA01. The sequence goes on along the minus strand of JALGVA010000089.1, from coordinate 4,194 downwards.
GTGAGCCTCGCGAGCCCGTCGGCGAGCGGGGTTCAGGTTCCATCCCGGCCCGGTCGTTGGTGCCACAGGGAGCCGGAGGCGGTCAGGCGCGAGGAGGAACTCCCGCGGCCTCGTGGGAACCTGCCCCAGAGAACGAGTTGCGGCGCGTGGAGGTGCTCAGATGCTTTATCGACCGTTCGGCGAGCTGGGCTGGGACGTCTCGGCCATCGGCATGGGCACGTGGAACATCGGCAACCAGTGGGGCGAGATCGATGACGTGACCGCGTGGGCGACGGTGCGCGCGGCCTTCGATGCGGGCATGAACCTGTTCGACACCGCCGAGTCCTACGGCATCCCCAACGGCCTGAGCGAGGAGCGCCTCGGCGTCGCGCTCGCAGGTATCCGCCATCAGGTCTATGTGGTCTCGAAGATCGGCCACTGGGGCGAGCGTACCGGCCAGGCGGTGCCGCATACCTCCGTGGACATGATCCGGCTGTGCTGCCACGCCTCGCTGCATCGCCTGCGCACCGACTGGATCGACGTGATGCTCTGCCACGTGGGGGACATCGAGGACCCCACCATCTTCCTCGAGGCCTTCGAGTGGCTCCGGGCCGAGGGGCGCATTCGGGCCTACGGCATCTCGACCAACAGCCTGGAGGTGCTGCAGCGCTTCAATGCGGACGGGAACTGCAGCGTGGTCGAGGTCGACTACTCGCTGCTGAACATGGCGCCGGAGGAGGCGCTGCTGCCTTACTGCGCGGAGCACGGCATCGCGGTGCTGGTGCGCGGGCCGCTGCGCCGCGGGCTGCTGGCGGGCAAGTACGACCTGGACAGCGAGTTCGCCGACACGGTGCGCGCGGGCTGGAACCCCGGCGGCGCCCAGCGCGATGAGTTCGAGCGCGAGATCGAGCGCGTCGAGCGACTCAAGCAGATCGTCGAGCCCGGCGAGGAGATGGTGACCGCTGCGCTGCGCTACGTGATTTCGCATCCGGCGGCGCCGGTGGCGATCCCCGGCTGCAAGTCGCCTGAGCAGGCGCGCATGAACGCCGCCGCCGGCGAGCGCACACTGACCGCGGATGAGCTGGCCGCCCTGCGCGGGGCGATGGCGTGACGCGGCGGGCCCCCCGGGGCCCGTACCGTGAGCCGCTGCCGTTGGCCGTTGCTGGTAGCTGGTAGCTGGCCGCTACCTCGGCTCGTACTCCGCCGACGCCTCTTCGGGCAGGTGCACCAGCCAGATGTTGCGGTAGGAGACCGCGTCGCGGTGGTCCTGCAGCATCAGTGGGCCGGGCTCGGTCACGTTCTCGTCCAGCGGGCCGCCGGTGATCCCGTGCATCTCGATGTTGTTGTGGATGAGCACACCGTTGAGGAAGACCGTCATGCGCGCGTCGGCGATCATCTCCCCGGCCTCGTCGAAGCGCGGTGCGCGGAAGACGATGTCGTAACTCTGCCACTGCATCGGCGGCCTGCAGGCGTTCACCAGGGGCGCATGCTGGTTGTAGATCGCGCCGCAGTCGCCCAGCCCCGGCACCTCCCAGCCGTAGCTGTCCAGCACCTGGACCTCGTAGCGCCCCTGCACATACACGCCCGAGTTGCCCTTGTGCTGGCCGGTGGCCTCGGGCATGTCCGGGCAGCGGAACTCCACGTGCAGGAAGCAGTCGCGGTAGGTCTCCTTGCTGATGATGTTTCCGCCGCCGGGCGCCACCGTCATGGCGCCGTCCTCCAGGGCCCACGTCACCGCCGACCCGTCCTTGTGCGTCCAGCCATCGAAGCTGGTTCCATCGAACAGCGTCACGACCTCATACGGCCCGTCCTTCATCGCCTGCATCCCGTCATCTCCTCCCGCGGTTGCGCGTCACACCATCATGCCGAACGGCTCGAGTCGCATCGTCGCGGTCTCCGCCAGCCGCCGCAGCCACTCGCCCGTGGGATCGATCGCCAGGAACCACCACCACGGCGGGCGGTAGTTCGAATGCTCCAGGCTCATCGTCCGATGGGCATCGGCCAGCACGTGCAGCTTGCGGTACTGGATGTCCAGCAGCAGCTCGTGGTAGCGATCCTGCAGCCGTCGGTGCTCGTCGGCGTGCGTCAGCGCCAGGATGCGTGTCACGATCTCCTGGCGTCGCGCTCGCAGCGCGCTCAACTCGTCCGCGGGCGGCGGCTCGTGGGCCTCATCGGCGGCGCGCAGGAGCTGCTTGATCTCGATCCAGAGCGCCTGCGACTGCTCCCGCAACGCCTCGATCCGCTCGCCAGATTCGCGCCTCGCCCGCGCGACTCCCTCGAACTCGCGCGTCAACTCCTCGACATGGTCGCCCGCCGCCGTGAGCTGTGCGAGCATCTCTTCGGGCGCGCGCGCCTCCCCGAGTCGCTCGATGACCACCCGCGCCCGCGCCACCGCCTGCCGCCATTGGGATGCGAACTGCCGCGTCGTCAGCTCGCGCTCGTCGAAGAAGCGCTCCAGGTGGTGCGGCAGGTAGAGCCGGGCCTGGGCCACCGACATGGCGTCCCAGGTCTCGACGTGCAGGCGTGCGATCGGGTTCAACTCCAGCTCGATGCCCGCCCGCCGCAGTATGCGAATGAACCGATGGGTCTGGGGCAGGTAGGCTGAGGCGTGTTCCAGCAGCACCATGGTGAACTCGCGGCTGAGCATGGTCGGCAGCACGACCGCCTTGCCCACCAGTCGCAGCATGCAGCCGAACTTGTCCCCGGCGGCCTCCAGCAGCGCCGCGCGGTCGGTAATCTCGCCGTCCGCCGGCGCCTCGACCGGGCCTTCGGGCAGGTTGAAGATGGCGCGGTCACCCAGCACGCGGATGGTGCCGCGCCCACGCCCGCAGATCACGATGTCGAAGGGGATCGCGCCCTCGCCGAACTGGTCGAGGGTGTAGATGCCGCTGTGCCCCATGACGGTGTTGTAGGCCTCGCGCGCGATGTCGCGCGTGGCCGGGTTGAGGAAGATATCCACCACATCGAAGCGCGGACGCTCGAAGGTCTCGGGCGTAAACAGGAACAGCTCCGTCGAGGCGGTGACCTCGACCTCATCGACGAGGTCGCCCAGCAGCACATGGTAGAAGCCGCCGAGCAGGCACAGGTACAGGTCGGTCAGCGTGCGCTCGCCCGCCTGCGAGCGGCATAGCTCAATGAGGTTCTCGACCAGGCGGATCAGTTCCGCCGCGGTCTCGCGCGAGCGCTCGTCGAGGAGCACCTCGCGGCTGTTCTCCGCCGCCCAGTCCATCAGCTCGCGCACGGTCGGGGAGACGCCGAGCGCGCTGATGTCGCAGGCGACGGTGCGCTCGAGGCTGTGATTGGCCACGCCGCGCCAGCCCCATGCGGCCGTGGCCTCATGGTAGAACTGGCGTGGGCCCCGCGGATGGCGCCGCGCCAGGCGCTGCAGCGGGATACCCGCCGCCCGCAGCACCGAGCGCAGCACCGGGTACTCGCAGCCCAGCACCGCAGAGGTCTCCGCCACCGCCGCCCACATCTGGCTGGTGCGGTCGTCGTCGCGCGGCTGCAACGAAAAGCCACCATTGGCCCTGCCGTCGTCGGGGAGCTTGCTGAAGTAGTCGGTGTCATGCGCGCCCGCGACCATGCGCAGCCCCGGCGCATGCCGGTGTGCCGCCGCCGGGATCATCGCCTTGAGCAGCTCGTCCCAGAACACGGTCTGGCCCAGCGCCAGGCAGGGCGCGCCGCGCTCGGCGAGCTGCTGGATGCAGGCGATCAGCGAATCGGTGTACTCCGCCTCACAGAAGGCCGGTGAGAAGTCGGGCATTGACGCGATCCTCCGTCCACGGGCGCCCCGGGCGCTGTACAGCAGTCCACCAGCTCTTCCCGAGAAGCGTGGTAGGGATTGTCGATTCGCCGCCGGGCGCGCGACTCCCTGCCTGTGCCCGGCGCGCCGCAAGGTCCCCGGCGGCGGGCGGCGAACCTGCGCGCCGACGTGATGTCACGCACCCGTCGCACTGGAGGATGGCCATGCGGCTTCCCGGTCCGGAGATGCTCAACGACCTGACGCTCTCGCGCCTGAACCCCGACGTCCCCGCGCAGGCGGCGGTGGTCTCGCTGCCGGTGCCGCCCGGCGCGGGTGAGGTCTCCATGACGGGCGCGCTCAGCCAGTCAACGCCCATCGCCTGGTGGCCCGAGTTCCTGGCCGGCGAGGAGGGCGCCGGCGATCCTCGCCGCCTGATCGTCACCGTCTCCGGCAGCGAGGAGCTTCCGGCGGAG
>JALGVA010000006.1 GCA_029820295.1 Candidatus Zipacnadia bacterium | reverse complement strand
AAGCTGCCATTGCTCCGCTCGATCAGTGTCCACATGAGAATGTTCGCAAACCTATACACGAGTACCTGCCTCAACGACCAAAAAACTTGCACAACCCAAAACCGATGCTCCTGGCAGCGGCGGACGCGGGCCGCCGAACGTGCCCACAGGCGGGCATCGGGGAGGCAGGTATCCGACGCGCGATCCGGAACTGGCCCGGCAGAGCGACCCTCGGATGTTCTTCTGAGGGGGCGGTCCCGATGAGTCGCCTCACGTCGCTGATACTGATCCTGGCAGTGCTGGCTCTCGCCGCGCTTGCCGTCTTCGTTGGCGCTCCCCTCCTGCGCGCCCGCCAGGACGCCCTGGACGAGGCCAGACGCGCGGAGGCCCAGGCCCAGGAGGAGTGGCGCAAGACCGAGCCGCACATCACCGCCCTGTGTCGGCTCGACCAGGCGGGCGAGCCCGACTACTCGCCGGTGCTCGCCTGGGTGGCCAGTCGCGCGGCCGCCAACCTGCGCGGCTGCCAGGCAGGGGCAACCGTGAACGATGTGAGCACGCTGCGCGCGGACGCAGGCTGGCACGCTCTGACGACGACGCCGCGCAACGCTACGCCAGCCGCGCGATCCGCGGCCTGGAGCTGGAGCAGGCGCTGGAGGGCGACGGGTGGTTCGACCTGCTGTCGGAGGCGAGCGTGTCGGACTGCCAGGTGCTGTCCGGGAACTGGCGTACCGAGGACGGGACGGCGACCGCGACCGCCGAGGACGAGTCCGGCGCATGGCTGGTCTTCCCCGGGAACGTCCCGGGCAACTTCGAGCTGACCGCCGACGTCCACTTCCCGCCTGATGCCGAGGATGCCTATGCGGGCCTAGTCTTCGGCTTCCCGCGGCCGAACGTCGGGTTCACTCAGGGGGCGAACTGGGCCGGCATCAACTATCCGGTGGGCCTACTGGGCGTGGACGGCAACCGCTTCGAGGGCTCACGCAACATCCCGGTCAAGGTCGAGGCGGACACCGGCATCGCGGTGCAGGTCTTCGGCTCGACGGCGCGCGTGCTGCTGGGCGGGAAGCCGGTGATCAGGCGGGACATGGAGGACGAGGACTTCGAGCTCGAGGAGAAGCTGGTCGGCCTGCTGCTCGAGCACAACCCGGGGGAGACCGATACTGCGACGCTCCGCGATGTGCGCGTGCGTCGGCTCACGGCCCCACCCGATGACCTGGGAGGAGTCCATGGACCCAAGCGTCATCGACTTTGGAGGACGAGCAGGGCGGGTGGGCGAATGAACCCGAGCGTACCGGGGTAACAATCGTGTAACGACAGGCGCGGTCGACCCGGCGGGGACGGGCCGGCCGCTTAGTGTCCGGTGCCGACCATCCTCGTGATCATGGCGTGATTCATGGGCACTTCAACCTGGCACAGATCACCCGAGACGCAAGAGTGGCGTCGGGTGCGCGAGCTGTACGCGCAGCCCGCCCCATCACCGCGCGAGGTGGTCGCGCGCATCGTGGCCGCCCTCGACCCCGACACCCGCGCCGGCATGAGCGCGCCGGCGCCGATCACCTGTCTGGGCACGCTGATGGAGGGCGCGCAGCTCGTGGCCGAGCGCGGTCTGGCCGCCACCCTCGACCATCTGGGCGCCGGACGCGAGCCCGTCGCGGTGCAGATGGCCGCTGGCCTGCACGACCGCGCCGAGCGCATTATCGCCGACGAGGGCTTCGCGTCCCGCTTCGGCGACCTGGCGCTCGAGGCCGTCGGCACCGCGGCACTGGCCATCGCCACGCTGCACAGCGACGGCGCGGGCATCATGGAGGTGCCGTTGTCGGTCGCTGAGGACAACTTCGCCCGCTTCCCGCGCGAGGGGCGGCTGCACGACGTGGCGGCGCTCTTCGTCGGCCACGAGCTGGACCGCACCTTCCGGCACTTCGTCGCCCGGGACGTCGCGGACTTCGTCGGCTGTGAGGGTCTGCCCACGGTGAGCCACGCCAACCGCCTGCAGGACGCCGTGGCCGCGCACTGCCGCGAGGCCCGGCAGGCGCTCACCCTCGACGGCTACAAGGATGCGCTCGCATTCACCCTCACCGTGGCCCCGGCTGAACGTGTCGCGCTGCTGCAGCCGGTCATGGCGGCCGCGATCGACCAGGGCCTGGCATGGCTCGGAGCGGAGGGGGGGTAGGCGATGCCGGTTCGCCTCGCTGTCGCCAGTGAGCCCCACGAGCGCGCGGGCCGGCGCTGCCCACAGGTCGGAGCCGCCGAGCTGCTGCTCGACTGGAGTTCTGAGCGCGCCAACGTACGCGTCGGTGTGCCCTGCCTGGCCGAGGTCGCGGCCTCCCCCGCGCGCGACGCCGCCTGCGACTTCCTGGGCGTGGCGATCGCCCTGTACGCCGCCGACATCGCCGTGCGCCGCGGCGAGCGTGAGGCCTGGTCCCGCGACATCGAGCTGACCATCCCGGTGCGCGACGTGCAGAGCTGGGACGCCGTCAGCACCGACCTGGGCCGGCTCACCCATCTGCTCACCCGCGACAGAATCGCGCTGACCTTCTACCCGGCCGCGCAGTGCCCCGACGTCACTCACGCCGCGTCGCCGCTCGCGGGCTCCGAGGCCGACTGCGTGTCGATGCTCTCCGGCGGCCTCGACTCACTGGCGGGCGCTGTCCTGCTCCAGCAGGGGGGCCGGCGGCCCGCCTACGTCATGCACCGCTCCGGCAACCCCACGACGCGCGCGGCTCAGAATGCCGTCGTCGCCACCATCGAGCGCCACTGGCCCGCCGCCGGCGTCATGTGCGAGGCCACGATCGCGCCCGATGCGCGCGGCGCCGATGCCCTGCCCTTCCCGCCGCCGGAGGAGCGCGAGCCCTCGCGGCGCCTGCGCTCGCTGCTGTTCATGGCGCTGGCCGCGGTGACCGCCGAGGGCGCGGGTGTCGACGAGGTCTTCATGTGCGAGAACGGCCCCATGACCACGGGCGTGCCGCTCTCGGCCGCGCGCGCCGGCAGCATGTCCACGCAGTCCACGCACCCGGCGGCCCTCGAGTGCTTCAACGCCATCGCCGCCGCTCTGGGCCTGCGCGCGCGCATCAGCAACCCGTTCGTCTACGAGACCAAGTCCGACCTCGTCCGCGATGTGCTCGCGCCGGTCCTGTCGCCGGAGGAGATCCAGGCCACCGTGTCGTGCTGGGCGGCCGGGCGCGCGAACCGTCCGTGCGGTGGCTGCGTGCCCTGCCTGCAGCGCGCCATCGCCATGGCCTGGGCGGGGCTGCCCGCAGAGGCGTACATGATCGACCTGCTTGCCTCCCCCCGGAGCTACGTGGGTACCGACGCCTGGGGGAACCTGGTGGACCTGCTGCGCAATGCGCGCCAGACGGCCGCCAGCACCGACCTGGAGCTGCTCACCACCCACCCCGGACTGCTCTCGTTGCAGGGCCCGGGACTGAACCTGCCTGACGTCGTCGCCATGCTGCGCCGCAACGCCGAGCAGACGCTCACCGTCGTGCGCGACCACTTCCCCGAGGCCGCTCGCCTCGTCCGGTAGTACAGGAGGGCGGGGCGGCAGACGCCGCGCCGCATGGGCCTCCCCGCCGTCTGCACCTCAGTCCAGCTCGCGCGCGTACATGCGGTACTCGATCACCGGCTCAAAGCCCGCCTTCTCGTACATCCGCCGCGCCGGGGCGTGCCCCTCATTGAGGCCCGTGCCCACGCACGCGATGCGCATGCCCTGCTCGCGGAAGATCTCCAGCACCCGCTCCACCTGCATCGTGCCCACCCCGTGTCCCTGGAAGGCCGGAGCGACCGCGTTGTAGTGGATCGTCCCCACCCGGCGCGCACGGTCGATGGCGTAGCTGATGAAGCCCGCGATCTCTCCGCCCACCTCGGCCACCAGCGTGGTGCCGATCTCGTCCCACAACCGTGACATCACCTTCGGTACCAGCCAGCGGTCCCACGCCTCATCGCCCACCGACCCGTACTTCTCCTCGAGCGTGAAGTCCGAGCCGATGGCCCACACCTCGCGCACGATCTGCTGCAGCCGTGGCATGTCGTCGAGCGTGGCGGCCCGCAGTGTCGGCTCCATGGCGCTGCCTCCCTGCCCCGGCGGCGTCGCTACTGCGCCGCGAGTTCGTCCGGGTCCATCTCGCGCACCACGCGCGCATCCTGCATGATCTCGTTGCGCCTGCGGTTCATCAGCGTCAGCAGCCTCTGCCGCTCAAGCTGCTCGCGGATCTCGTCCTTGACCTCGTCGAACTCGGGAACGGAGGCGGGCAGGTACTCGTCGCGCCGGATCAGGTGCCAGCCCATCTGCGTCTGCACCGGGTCGGAGATTTCACCATCGGCGGTCAGCCCGAACGCGGCCTGCTGGAACGGGTTCTCGCCCCGCGTGATCAGCCCGAAGTTGCCGCCCTCGTCCTTGGTGTACGGGTCAATTGAGTACTCGCGGGCGGCATCCTCGAAGGCCTTGCCCCCGATGATCTCCGCCCGGATGGTCTCGGCCTCGTCGAGTGTGGTCACGCAGATGTGGCTGATGCGCATGCGCTCGGGCCGCCGCAGTTGCTGCTGTGAGGCGTCGAACACCCGGCGCACGTCCTCGTCGCTGACCACGGCCTCGTCCTCGACCATCTTCTCCAGCAGCATCTCGCCGCGCATCCACTGGCGGAAGCCGTAGGGCGTGAGCTTCTGCCGTGCCAGCCACAGCGAGAAGCTCTCACCAGTGGTGGGCGCGTTGGCGTCGCACTTGCGCTGGAACTCCTCGACACGCTGCTCGACCTCGGCGTCGGTGACCGTGATCCCGGCCTCGGCCGCCGCCTGCTCGATGGCCAGTTGCTGGATGAGCGTCGCCAGCGCGATGTCGCCCCAGCGGTGCAGCAGCTCCTCGCGGAAAGACTCGGCGTCGATCGGCTGGCCGTTGACGGTGGCCAGCACCGGATTGGCGTCATCCTGGGCGCCGGCCAGCACGGCCGTGGCGATCAGGAGCAGTGCGATCATGGCGACTCGGGTGCGTCGATGAAGCTGCATGATATCGTCTCCCTCGATCGGCGCGGCGCGCCGGCCGGTTCTCAGCCGGTCTGCTCCGCGGCCGCCGGCTGGGCGTCTTCGCGAGCCCGCTCAGGGGCAGGCTCCGTCTCGGCCTCGCCAACATCCTCGACGGGGATGGTGACCAGGCCCTCGTTGTCTGTCACCGTCACCGGCACGCCCAGGTCCGCGGACAGCGTGGCCAGGCGGTTGATGATCTTCGCCGCCCGCGCGCTCTCGGGGTAGATCGGCCCGCAGCGCGAGCGCGGAATCCACACGGGCACCATGCGGATCTCCCACCCCTCGCCCTCGGTCCATCGCAGTCGGAAGATCGCGCTCTCCATGCGCTCGCCTTCACGCTGGTCGAAGACGAAGTTGCCGCAACTGTACAGGATGGGCGCGCCCCGGTACGATCCCACGCCCTGCAGCGTGTGCGGGTGATGGCCGATGATCAGGTCCGCCCCGGCGTCGATGGCGGCGTGCGCCACGTCGCGCTGGCGCTGTGTCGGCACCTTCTGGTACTCGTTCCCCCAGTGTATGGACAACGCGAGCAGGTCACATTGTTCCCTCGCCGCGCGCACATGCTCGGCGAACTCGGTCATCTCGGAATCGACCCTGGCCCAGCTCCCGTGCTCGAAGCTCAGGTCGGTGCAGCCCACGAAGCCGATTACCAGCCCGTCCATGTCGAACAGGCATGGCTCCCACGAGCGTTCACGCTCAGCCGCCGCCCCGCAGTACGCTACCCCCGCCTCGCCCAGATGCTCGATGGTCTGCAGCATCGCCTCGGCGCCGGAGTTGAGCGTGTGGTTGTTCGCCAGCGCCACGACGTCGATGCCGCCGTCGAGGAGCACGTCTACGGCGCTGGGATCGGCGCGGAAGATGCAGTGCTCGCTCGGGGCGTGGGGCCCGACCGTGGACAGCGGGCACTCCAGGTTCGCGAAGGTGATGTCGGCGGCGCGCAAGTCCTCGCGCACGCGGTTGAAGATGCTCTCGTACCCGGAGCGCTGTATCGCGCGCCACACCCCGCGGTCGAGCATCACGTCGCCCACCGCGACCATGGTGAAGCTGCGCGGTGGCGGGGGCGCCGCCGCGGGCGCGGTCTGCACCGGGTCATCGGCCAGGGCGGCAGCCAGGGTCGCCTCATCCGACGAGCGACAGCCCGCCACCAGGCACGACAGGACGACCAGGACGAGCGGGATCAGGCGTCTGAGGGGCAAGCTCCCAACCTGCTTTGCGGTCGTGTTCGACACGGTCCCCACGGTGCGCCGTCGCACGCCAACACAATAGGGTACCCTCCGGCGAAAGTCAATCGGCCCGGGGGGCCATCCCGCGCCCCACGCCGCTGCCGCATCCGGCAGGTCCCTCGCGGTCGCGGGCGAACACAGCCGTGAAGAGGGTGTCGGAGCGCATGGCTGAGGCGCGCTACCAGATCATCGGGCACACGGCGGACCTGGCGGTGCAGGCGTTTGCGCCGGATCTGCGCGCGCTCATCGAGCAGGCGGCGCTGGGCATGATCGACCTGATGCTCGCGGATATCCCTCCGCCCGAGCGCGAGACCGAGGTGGTGGGCGAGGGCGCATCGGCCGAGGAGTTGCTGGTCGACTGCCTGCGCGAGGTGCTGCTCCTTGTCGACCTCGAGGGCCTGGCACCCGTGGCGGCCAGGGTGCTCGACGCGGCCGCGGGCCGCGCCCGCTGCCGCGTCGGGGTGGTGCCGCTGGCGGCGGTCCGCGAGGAGATGCAGCATCACATCAAGGCCGTGACCTACCACGGCATCGAGGTGCGCGAGAGTGCTGAGGGCCTCGAAGTCACGGTCGTGTTCGATGTATAATGCACGGCGCTACCTGTAACGCCCGGGTGCAACTACGCGAACTACTGCTGGAGGGTGGCGCATGGACTCTCACGCCGGCCGGCTCGCCGCCGCGCCGGATGACGCGCACGTGAGCGACAGCGAACTCGCCGTACGTGCGCGCAAGGGTGAGACGCCGGCCTTCGACCGGTTGATTGAGCGCCACCAGAGGCCCGTGTTCCGCCTGTGCTGGTCGATGCTCAGCGACCGCGCGGACGCGGAGGATGCCGCTCAGGAGACCTTCGTGCGCGCGTATCAGAGCCTGCCGCGCTACGATGCGCGGCGCACCTTCGGCCCGTGGCTGCGCGGTATCGCGTCGAACGTGTGCCTGCAACTGCTCCGGCGGCGCTCGCTGCGCTCAGGGCGGCAACTCTCACTCGACGCCGGCCCGCTGGACCCGCCTGCGCCCGAGGACCCCGAGTCCTCCCCGCTGGCGGACCAGGCGGTGGCGGCCTTGCGCCGCCTCGACGAGACCTACCGAGTCCCGCTGACGCTCTTCTACCTTGAGGACGCGTCGGTGGCGGATGTCGCACAGGCGCTGGACATCAGCCCGGGAGCGGTGCGCGTGCGGCTGCACCGCGGTCGGGAGAAGCTGCGCGAGATCCTCATGGGAGCCGCGGGGGACGATCATGCCGGACCTTGACTGCCAACAAGCCCGAAGATTGATCCATCTGCGCCTCGACGGCGAACTCGCCGACGACGACGCGTCACGCCTCGACGGTCACCTCACGCGCTGCACGCGCTGCCGCCGGGCGCTCTATGAGCTGACGCGTATCGACGCGGCCCTGCGCGAGGGCCTGGCCGCCGCCGAGCCACCGCCGCGGTTGGCCGCGCGCGTGCGCGCACGGCTGGCTGAGGCCCCCGCGGTGCGTCCTGCGTGGGCGGCCTGGCTGCCCGCCGCCGCAGCGCTACTGCTCGCCGCCGGGCTCGTGCTCTTCGGCCTGTCGCGGCTGGGCACGCACGATGGGCAGCGGCCGGGGCCGGCACCGTTAGTCGCGCCCGCGGTGGTTATCAGCGGCGGTGACGCTATCCACGTCTTCGAACCCAATCAGAAGACCGCGCAGCCCGGTCACACCGGCGAGGAGCTGCAGGAGCAGAGCGTGGCCTGGGGGCTGGGCGGCTCCGCCATTTGCCTGCGGTTCGCGGGCGGGGCGCGCATCACGCTCAGCGATGAGGCGGTGGTGCGCATCGGGCGCGATTCGGTGGACCTGTTCAAGGGAGATCTCAACGCCGACCTGAGCGACGCGACCGGCCCGTTCACCGTCGCCACGCCGTGGGGTGAGATGAGCGCCGAAGGCGCGGTTTTCGACGTGAGTTCGCGCGCCGACGAGGAGACCGCGCAGCTCAGCGTCGTCCAGGGCGAGGTCGCGGTCGAGAGCCGGGACCTGCAGCGCACGGTCGGCGCGGGTGAGACCGTCCGGCTCAACCCGGACCCGGAACGAGTCTTCGAGCTGTAGGCCGCGTGAGCGCCAACAGCCACGGGAGTCTTTGACGTGGAGGCAAGGTGATGTGACCATGAGAAGCACGAGCAGCGTCCTGGTTGCGGCCGCGCTGGCCGCGCTGGCCGCACTGGCCTTCGCCCCGGTAGGAGCGCAGGCGGCACAGGTGACCGTCACGGTCACCGACGCCGCCGGCGGTGCCGCCATCAACAAGGCCGTGGTCGCGGTGGTCATGGGCAACACGATTACCGCCGGCGGCATCACGTTGCCGAACGGCACATGGAGCGCGCACACCCCGGATGCCGAGAGAGCGTTCGTGGTGGTCGCGAAGAAGCTCTATGCGCCTCAGGCGAAGCGGGTCGCGCTCTCGGGACAGGTCTCGGTGAGCTTCGCGCTCGTGAAGTTCGGCTCCGAGGACTTCAACCGTCTCGGGCGCATCGTCGGCTTCGTGCGCAACGCCGCGGGCGAGCCCATCCCCAACGCCACGCTGGTGCTCGTCAAGGAGGGCGGCACGCCCGTCGGCGTGGCACGCTCGCAGACCCCCACCGGCGTCTATGAACTCGGGTGGTACCCGCCGGGGCGGTACACCGTTGTCGCGACTGCAAACGGGCACAACCCTGTGACCCGTCAGGGCCAGCAGATCAAGGCCGGGGAGAGCCTGTGGCTGGACATAGAGCTGGCACCCCGGTAGCCGGGGCTGTGCGAATGCCGCCGCTGCGCCGCCCCGGCGAAACAAAGCGCGGGCGGCGCGCGTCTACATGAGTGTGATGATTGCCTTGAGGACCATGACCGTCGCACTGGCGTGTCTGCTGCTGCTCACCGCCGCGCCGTTCGTCACGGCCGCGGACGATGAGCCGCCGTTCCCTGCCGAGTACGAGCGGCGCATCGGCGCCGAGGCGGCGGCGCAGGTCGAGGCCGAGTACACGCGCTATGAGGACGAGGAGGCCCAGGCCAAGCTCGACGCCATGGTCGGGGAGATCGCGGCAGCCAGTGGCCGGCCGGACGTAGCCTATGATGTCCGCCTGCTCGACACTGAGGAGGTCAACGCCTTCAGCCTTCCCGGCGGCATCATCTACGTCACCAGGGGGCTACTCGAGGACGTGCAGTCGGACCACGAGCTGGCCGGCGTGCTCGCCCACGAGATCGCGCACAACTGCACGTACGACGCCCTGTTCCAGGCCGAGCGCAACAAGGACTACTTCACCGGCTCGGTGGCGGCCACCATCGCCGCCATCCTGCTCGGCGCCAGCAGCGACACCATCTCCACCGTGCTCATCGCCGGCGAGTACATCCGCCGCGGCGTGCTCGGCGGTTACTCGGTGGACCTCGAGGCGGCGGCCGATCGGCACGCGGTCGACTACCTGCTCAAGACCTCCTACAACCCGGTCGGCCTACTGACCTTCATGGGGCGGCTGGCCGCGCAGTGGCGCCGAGAGGCCCAGGCGGACCCTGTGTTCCCGACACACCCGGACCCGGACAAGCGGGTGCAGGCCTTGGCTGAGCAGCTCTTTGAGGCGGGCGTGGACATGAACCCGCGCGCGACCACGCGATGGGAGTGGCCCAAGGCCGAGGAGGTCGAGGTGGACGGTCAGACCGTCGCGCGCGTCGTACTGTGGGGCGACGAGATCTTCCGCGTGATGGCGCCCGGGCCTGAGGACGAGACCCCGCTGGCCCGCGCTGAGGCCATCGCCGCGCGGCTCACGCCGCTGCTCGAGAACGGCCTGCAGCGCTATGAACTCGAGGTCGGCGACCACGACGGCAACCCGGCGGTTGGGGCCCGTGACCAGGTTATCCTGACGGTCTACCCGGAGGATGCCGAGGCGCAGGGCGCCGATGCGGCAACGCTCGCCCGGCAGGCGCAGACGGCGCTGATGGTGGCGCTGCGCACCGAGGAACTGAATTGGTACTGGTAGCCGCAGGCGGACGGGAACGATCTGGCGGCCCCGCCAGGCGAGGTCGGTGCTTTCGACGGCGACGACAACGGCGGGCGGCGTGAGACCGTGAAGTGGTCTCCGGCACGCCCCTCCTCCGCACGACCACGACGACGGCAACCGCCAGGGCCTGCAGGCGCAGGGCGCGACAACGCCGTCGCACGCAGGGGCGGGCTCCCCAGCCCGTCCGACAGTTGACGATCCCGGCCGTCCGCCGTCCCCCCGGTTGCCGGCCCCCGATCTTACTCGCCCAGGATCCGCCCCATCTGATAGCCCAGCCCGGTGCCGCGTAGGCTGGAGGTGTCGGCCTGGCCGCGGGTGAGGCTGAAGATGCCCGCATGGACGCGCTTCTCGGCCTCGGTGGTGGAGTCGGGGAAGAACTGGCGCGAGTTGGCCTCCACACCCATGATCGTGTACAGTCGCGCGCCCAGCCCCACCGAGTGGATGAGCGCCAGCGATGGATTGGTCAGGTCCTGCACCGCGTAGGGGATGCCCAGCTTGCCCGCCTTGGCCGCGAACAGCATGTCCGATGAGTGGCCCTTGCAGGTCTTCATGGCCACGCCCGACCAGCCCAGCTCGATCGCGCGGTCGAAGCTCTCGATGGTGGTCAGGCTCTCGTCGGCGATCACCGGCTTGAGCGCGGCGATGGCGCGCATGTCGTGATCGTGCACGTCCAGGTCGCGCCCGGTGGGCTGCTCGATGTAGAGGATGCGCTCGAAGCACTCGGACGAGCGCTCGCGGATGCGGTGGAGATACTCCACGATGTAGTCGGGGCTGTCGCACATCTCGTTGGTGTCGGCGGTCAGGTGCATCTCGGCGATGCCCAGACGGTCCAGCTCCTCGCGCCCGATGTCGTGCACCGCCAGCGTGCGCTCGATGTCCCACTCGAGATCGTTGCCGCGCAGCTTGACTTTGAGGCAGTACATGCCCTCGTAGGCGATCCAGTCGGCGAGGCAGTTGGGCAGACCGTCGTCGGGGTCGCTGTCGTCGAGTTCGTCGCGGGTGAGCTTGTCGAGCCCGCCGACCAGGTGGAAGATCGGCACCCTGGGCAGGTAGGCGTCGCGGATGTACTGCTCGGGGTACTCGCCCGCGAACTCGGGCCCCAGCCAGCGGCTGAGGTCGTCCATGAAGTCGGGCCCGTAGCCGCGATAGCTGTCGATGCCGTTGACGTTGCCGTAGGCGTCGTGGATGGCCGCGTCCATCGGCGATGCGCACACCAGGGCGTTCAGGAAGGGCTGCTCGGCATCGACGCCCTCGGCGCGACACGCCTCGCGGCTGATGCGCGCCAGCTCGTCCTCCAGGTCCATGAACAACTCGATGGGATGGTACGGCCCCGGGTGGGCGCTCGCGAGGTCAACGAAGTCGCCGATGGTGCGCTGCATGACGCGCTGCTTGTCCTCATGGCTAATGGACGGGTCGGGCCAGCCCCACTGGTCCATGACGAAGATGCCGCCCCAGCCCTCGGCGACCTCGTGCATGCCGTTCTGCACCTTCACACGGATGCGGCAGAAGGGCACGCTCTCGACCACCACGCCGCCGAACTTGAGCGGCGTGCGGGCGCGCTGCGGCTCGTAGGTAATCTCGGTCTCGATGACTGCGATGTCGGTCTGGCGGGAGCTGGACATGGGCGCTGGCCTCCCGGGCGTAGGCGGTCGCTGTCAGGGGAGGAGTTCACCGCCCGTGCCCGCGGACCTGCGCGCCGGCTCTGAACCCGGCGCGCGCGTCACAGAGAGCGCCGGAAGCGATGCTCACCTGGCTCTCAGTGGCGGCCACGTACAATGGGCGGCGCCCACCTCGCTGGATGATGGGCGCCGCCCTGCGTTTCGCCGACAGGGAAGACTGGGAGGGAACACCATCCCGTCGGCGAACTGCGGCCCGATGCCGCCTTCCTTCCGCTCTCCTCTATCGGCCACTTCGCAGTACTGGGATACCCGCATGAGCCGCAACACAAACACGCAACTTGCCGGGCTCACTCCCCTGCCCCGCGACTTCTACCTCCGGCCCACGCCGGAGGTGGCACGGGCGCTGCTGGGCTGCGTGCTGGTGCACCGCACCGATGAGGGCACGCTGGCCGGGCGCATCGTTGAGACCGAGGCCTACCTGGCCGAGGGTGACGCCGGCTGCCACGCCGCGCGCGGCCGCACGGAGCGCAATGACCCCATGTTCGGCCCGCCCGGCACGATCTACGTCTACCTGATCTACGGGATGCACCTGTGCATGAACCTGGTGACCGCGCCCGCGGGCATCGCCGAGGCCGTGCTGCTGCGTGCGGCCGAGCCGCTGGCGGGCATCGAGCAGATGCGGCGGCGCCGCGGACGCGAGCGCCGGGAGGACCTGTGCAGCGGTCCGGCGAAACTGGTGGAGGCCTTCGGTGTGAGTCTGGAGCACAACCGCGGGGACGTCACGCGCGGGCCGCTGTTCGTCGCGCCGGCGCTCGACCCGCCCGACGAGGTCGTGGTCACCACGCGCATCGGGCTGGGCGCGGGCTGCGGCGACGAGCTGATGCTGCGCTACCTCGTGGCCGATGATCCCTGGGTGTCCAGGCCGCCGCGGGCCGACGCGCCAGCACGACGCGAGAAAAGGTGAGCCGACCGATGATGAAGATCAGCTTCATGACCTTCGTAGCGCCCGAGTGGACCCTCGAAGAGCACCTCGCCGCCGCCATCCGCTACGGCTACGACGCCATCGAGCCCCGCTGCGAGGCCGATCACGCCCACGGCGTTGAACTCGACACCACCAAGAAGCAGCGCGCGGCCATCAAGCAGCAGTTCGCCGACTGCGGCGTGCTGCTCACCACCATCGCCACTTCACGGCGTTACGCCCTCGACAGCGACCACGAGCTGCGCGAGTCGATTGACCTCACGAAGCAGTACTGCGACCTGTGCGCGGACCTGGGCGCGCAGAACATCCGCGTCTTCGGCGGCCCCACGCCCACGGGCATGGACTTCGCCGACGCGAAGAAGCTCGTGGCACAGTCGCTGCACGAGTGCGCTGAATATGCGGCCGAGCGGGGCGTCTACCTGTGCATCGAGACGCACGATGCGTACTGCAACTCCGCGGACGCGGTCGAGGTCGTGCGCACCGCCGACCATCCGAACGTGGCCATCAACTGGGACATCATGCACCCCTACCGCTTCGGGGAGAGCATGGAGACCGCGTTCAACAACGTGAAGGACTACGTGCGCCACTGCCACATCCACGACGGCACTCGGCCCGACGACGGCAGCCCCAACGGCTGGACGCTGGCGCTGATGGGCGAGGGTGACATCCCCCACGATGAGGCCATCAAGCTGCTGGCGACCATCGACTACGACGGCTCGCTGTCGGGCGAGTGGATCCGGGCGCTCGAGGCCGAGGTCGTGCTGCCCCATGACGCGCAGGCGCTGCGCGAGTACATCGCCGCCGCGGAGGGGTAGGTGGGATGCGCACGGCCGACGGCACACGCCTGTACCGCGGCGGTCAGTCGTCATGGACAGGCGGGAGCGGGGTCCCGCCTCTCCATGAACGGCGCCCCCCGGCCCACCCTGCCGGCGTGCACCGCGGCCGTTCGTCCTTGCCGCTGTCCTCTGCTCGTGGCCCGTTGCTCGCAGCCCGTCGCTGGTGATGCCATGACCGAGATGACCATGGCGGTCTCTGAGGCCGCCGAGACCTGCCGGCGCATCGCGGACAACGTGGAGCGCGTGATCATCGGCAAGCGCGAGGCGGTCGAGCGCGTGCTCGTGGCCATGATCGCCCGCGGGCACGTGCTGCTCGAGGACGTGCCCGGCGTGGGCAAGACCATGCTGGCGCGCTCACTGGCCGCCTCCATCGGTGGCGAGTTCCGCCGCATTCAGTTCACGCCCGACCTGCTGCCCACCGACGTGACCGGCGTGTCCATCTACGATCAGAAGCAGGGCGAGTTCGTCTTCCGGCGCGGGCCGATCTTCGCCAACATCGTGCTCGCCGACGAGATCAACCGCGCCTCGCCGCGCACGCAGTCGAGCCTGCTCGAAGCGATGGAGGAGCGGCAGGTCACCGCCGACGGCGTGACCCACCGCCTGCCGCAGCCCTTCATGGTCATCGCCACCGAGAACCCTATCGAGTACGAGGGCGTCTACCCGCTGCCCGAATCTCAGCTCGACCGCTTCCTGCTGCGCTTCTCGATCGGCTACCCCGAGCGCAGCGAGGAAAAGCAGATCGTGCGCGACCAGCTCCAGGGGCATCCGGTGCAGACGCTCGAGCCGGTAGCCACCGCCGAGGAGGTGGCGGCGGTGCAGGCGACGGTCGCGGCCTGCCACGTCGCCGACGACGTGTACGACTATGTGCTCGATCTCATTGAGGGAACGCGCGCGTCCGACCAGCTCTACCTGGGGGCCGGGCCGCGCGGCAGCCTGGCACTGGTGCGCTGCGCCCAGGCGCTGGCCACCATCGACGGCCGTGACTTCGTCGGGCCCGACGACATCAAGTCGATCGCGCGCGCTGCGCTGGCCCACCGCGTCATCCCGCGCCCTGAGGCGCGCGTGAGCGGCGTGACCGGCGCGCAGGTGATCGCGGAGTTGCTGGACAGCGTGCCGGTCCCCTCCTGATCACCAGACCGGCCATGAGGCCTGCGTGATGAGTCGCAACTTCAGAATCTTCCTCTTCGCCACCGTAGTCTTCTGGGCCGTGGGCGCGATGAACGACGCCACGGCCATGTACGTCCTCGCCGGCGTGTGCATCGCCGTGATGCTGGTAGCCTACCTGCTCGCCCAGCTCTCGCTGTCGCGGCTGGAGCTGACGATGATCCCGCCGCACGGGCGCGCCAACGCCGGCGCGCCTATCCGCCCGCGCGTGCACGTGCGCTCGCGTGGAGGCATCACGGTGAACTCGGCGGCGGTCGAGCTGGCGGCGGAGAACCTTACCGTGGCGGACGTGCGCGTCGCGCACCGCGTGCTGCTGCCGCCCATGCCGCCGGCGGCTGAACTGGACATAGACATGGAGATAGTGCCTCCGATGCGTGGTCGGTACCGGCTGTCGCCGCCGGCGCTGATCGATTCGGACCCGATCGGGATGTTCGAGCGCAGCCGGCGGCAGGGCGAGCCCTTCGAGCTGGTGGTCTTCCCGCGCACCTGGGACCTGCCGCGGGTGGCGGCGTGGGAGGTCGGCTACGGCCGCCGCAGTGCCCGCGGACGCCAGGCGCGCCGCGATCAGGGCGAGTTCCGCGGCATCCGGGAGCACACCCCGGGCGACGATCTGCGCCACGTGCACTGGAAGGTCAGCGCGCACGTGGGCGAGCTGGCCGTCAAGGAGTACGAGCCGCTGCGCCACGACCTGATCTCCGTGCAGCTCGACCTGGCCGCAAGCGGGCACTACGGCGTGGGGCCGATGAGCACGCTGGAGACCGCGGTCTCCGCCGCCGCATCGATCGCGCGCGCGGGGCTGGCCGAGCAGCGCTCGGTGGCCGTGGTGGGCGATGGCCTGCCCACCGAGGTCGCGCGTCCGGGCTCGGGTCAGCCGCACCTGCACCGCATCATGGTCGCGCTCGCCGAGGCGCGCGCCCTGTCCCCGCACAGCTTCGCCGGCACACTCTCCCGCCGGCTTCGGGCCGTGCCGCGGGGCGCCACTGTCTTCGTCATCACGACGGCGGCCGAGGACGCGCTCGCGCGCGTGCTCTCATCGGGCGCCGCGCACGTGGAATCGCTCACGCTGCTGGTGGTGGAGGGCGACCTCGAGGATGTGCCCGAGCACTTCGCGGTGGTGCCCCGACGGGTCTCCGAGGCGGCGATGGCCGCGGGCATCGCCGTGGCACCGCTGCGTTCGGGCGCGGACATCATCGAGGCGCTCACCATGGCCACGGCTCCGGCGCGCAGCGCCGCGGCGGAGGTGCTGTGATGGCAGGTGCCACCTCCGCCCTGCAGCGCTTCGGCGAGTTTGCTCGCCGTCACCGATTTACGCCCTTCCCGCACACGCCCCCGGAGGACACGCCCGCCGAGCGGCGCCGCTGGCTGGGGCTGATGATCGCGTGCTGGCTGATGATGGCCGGAGCGCTGCTTGCGGCGACCGCCCTCGTGGACAGCACGCTGCTGCTGGTGGAGCTGGCGGTGGTGGTGGTCGCCGCCTTCCCGGTGGTGTGGCGGCTGCACTTCAGCACCATGCCCCGATTCTGGCTCAACCAACTCACCTTCCTCGTCGCGCTCGTCCTGGGTATCATCCACTTGCGCATGGGCGTGTTCACCGGCGGCGAGGACATGCGCAGCCTGGTGGTGAGCTACCGCACCCTCGTCTCCATCTTCTACTGGATCATGGCCTACCGCGCCTTCGCCCTGCGCACCGTGCGCGACCTCACGCAGACGGCCCTGCCCGCGATCTCGGGGCTGCTGCTGGTGCTGACCGCGGCCCCCGGCGCGGTGGCCATCTTCGGCACCGCGCTGGTCATCGGAGGCACACTCGTTCTGCTCGCCGCCGAGCACTCCGTCGCGCGGCTGGACGGCATCGATGAGCGCATCCCCGCACGGCGCGTGCGCAGCACCTCCTGGCGCCCGACGATCAACTCGTTGCTCAGCCTGCTGCTGGCGGCCGCGGTCGCCGCGGTGATCATCGCCGCCCTGGCGGCGCGCTACCAGCCGACCAACGAGCTGGCGCGCTCGCTGCGCCGGCAGCTCGCCTGGCGTCTGGCACGGCTGATCATCGTCGAGGAGGCCATGCCGTGGGCGGCGGAGCCGACGCTCGGGCTCGGCGGGCCCGCCCCCGCGCCTCAGGACCGCCTCATGCTGATCGTCCGCTGCGAGACGCCGGTCAAGCCGCGCACTGCGGTTTACGATATCTACGAGGGGAATCAGTGGCGACAGAGCGAGCGCAGTTGGCGGCGCGTGCCGCGCGGCGACGACGTGTGGCGCATGCCCCCGCTGACCGAGATGGGCACGGCGCCGGCGGTCACCGACGTCGTTGACGTCGAGATCACCAGCGCCTGCGGGTTCCTGGGCCTGCTGCCGGTTCCGTACTTCCCGCAGGAGATCGACGTGGGTGTGCCGTCGCTGCGCGTTGATCGCTCCGGGATGCTCTCGTTCACGGGCCACGTGCTGCCCGGCGACACGTACACCGCCCGCGTGGCCATGCCCGCCGCCGTCACCGCCCCGCCGGGCGCCGAGCCGCCCTCCCCCGCGGACATGGCCTACGCGCTGCAACTGCCCGAGACCCTCCCGGCGCGCGTCAGGCGTCTCGCCCGGCGCATCGTCACCGACGGCAACGCAGCCATCCCGACCACGCAGGCCATCGCCATCGAGAACTACCTGCGCGACCCGAACAACTTCACCTACGACCTCGACGCCCCGTGGGTGCCCGAGGGCCGCGACTACGTCGATCACTTCCTGTTCACCAGCCGCCGCGGGTTCTGCAACCACTATGCTACCGCGATGGCGGTGATGGTGCGGTCGCTGGGCATCCCCGCGCGCCTTGCCACCGGCTTCACCGCCGGACAGTACCGGCCCGATCGCGAGGTCTACGAGATCCGCGACCAGGACGCCCATGCCTGGGTCGAGGTCTTCCTGCCCGACACCGGCTGGGTGGACTTCGACCCGACTCCCGACGTGGAGACCCCGGAGGAGCCGGCGGGCGGCACGCGCGGGGTCATCGCGGCCACGCGCGCGTGGCTCGTGGCGACGGGGACGTGGATCGCCGGACATGCCGCGCCGGTCGCGGCGCTGGTGATGCTGCTGGCGGCGGCGATCCTGGGCGGCCTGGCCGCCACGCGGTGGTACCGGCGCCAACTGCGGCTGCTGCGTCCGGGCGCGCCCGCTCGTGATCGCGTCGTCCACGCCTACCGCCGGGCCCTGCAGCTCCTGGCCCAGGCCGGCCTCACGCGGCCGCCCAGTGCCGCTCCCTGGGAGTTCCAGCGCGTCGCCGCCGGCCAAGCGCCGCCGCTGGCACAGGAGCTGGCGCTGCTTACCGAGAAATACGTGGGCGCCCGCTTCGCGCCCGGTCCGCCACCCGCCGGCGACGCCGAGGCCGCCGAGGCGGCGCTGATGCGCCTGCGCGACGCGGTGCTGGAGCTTGATGAGGACACCCACGAGGCCGACGAGAGCCATGAGTAAGCGTGGCGCGACTGTGCTGATTGCCGCCGCGGGCCTGCTCGTGTACCTGGCCGCGGGTGCGTATGCCGACGGCCTCGCCAGGATCGTGCAGTACCGCTCGCCCATCGACGACTCCACGCAGGCCTACGGTGTCTACCTCCCGGCCGGCGCTCCCCCATCACGCGACGGCTACCCCGCGGTGCTGCACGGGCACGGCTACGGCTGGAGCGTGAGCGCCAACTTCTCCGACTTCCAGCGCCGGTGGGCCGATGAGCACCGCTGGGTGCTGATCAACCTCAACGCGCGCGGCCCCAACTTCTACGAGGGCGTCGGCGACATCGAGACACTCAACGTGGTCAACGATGCCGCCGCCCGCTTCGGCCTCGACCGCGACCGCTTGTACATGACCGGCGGCTCCATGGGCGGCACCGGCGCCCTGCGCCACGGCGTGCGCCACCCCGACGTTTTCGCGGCAGTCATGGGCGTGGACGGCTGGACCGACTTCCGCGAGTGGCACTGGCACTGGTACGCGCGCACGGATATGCGCCACGACATCGAGGAGTTCCGCCGGCCTCTGCTCGAGGCCGCGTCGCCGCTCTACTGGGCCGAGCGCGGCAGGTGGGGCGCGATCGGGCACATCGTCGATGGTAGCGACACCGTGGTGCTGCCCGAGAACGGCCTGCGCCTGCGCAACCGCCTGGTCGAGCTGGGCACGCGCGATCCCGCCGCCTACGACTACCGGCTCATCTTCAACCCGCTGCTCGGCCACGGCCGCGGCACTGACTACCACGCGATCTACAGCTTCTTCCAGGGCCGCCGGCGCATCGTGGACCCGTCCGCCTTCACCATCGAGACCACGATCCTCCCCCATGCCCGGCTCTACTGGGCGCGCATCGACGGCTTCATCATCGACGGTATCTCCGGCGGCCTCGAGGTCCATGCCGACGCCGATGCCGTCGCCGCCACCACCGACAACGTCAGCGACCTCACCCTCTTCCTGGACGCGAGCCCCTTCGCCGACGAGGAGACCGTGCGCGTCTTCGTCGATGGCTTCGCGGCGTACGAGGGGCCGCCGCGGACGCTGGCGCTGCAGGCAGACCTCAACTCCGGCGGCAGGGTCGTCGGCTGGAGGCCGGGTGTCGAGTCGGCCTCGCTGCGCAAGCGCCCGGGGCTGTCCGGCCCCATCGGCGACGCCTTCCTGCGCCCCTTCCTGGTCGCGTGGGCGAACGCGGGTGACCCGGCCGAGTGCGCCCGCCATCGCCTGGAGGCCGAGCAGTTCGCGCGCGAGTGGAATGCCTTCATGGTGCACGGGCAGGCGGTCGAGGCGGTGCCTGAGGATCGCATCGACCCCGCCGACCTCGTCTCACACACCGTGGTGCTCTTCGGCGCGCTCGACACCAGCGCGCTGCTGCGCCGCGCCGACGCCCTGCATGCCCTGCCCGTGCGCATCCGCAACGATGGCGTCACGGTGCTCGACCCCCTGGGAGGCGAGCGGCGCTACGCCGGCATGCAGTTCGGCGCCATGCTGGGCTACCCCAACCCGCTGACCGACTTCGCCACCTACCTGGTGGTCGTCAACCGCCGCGTGTTCATGAAGCCCGAGGGCGGACAGCCCCAGCTCCTCGGCTACGACCTCGAGAAACTGCCGTGGGCCTACCCCGACTACGTGGTCTTCAACAACGATCAGAGCGAGCTGCCGCACGTGCTCAATGTCAACAACAAGCCGCCGGTGACCTGCTACGAGGCGGGCTACTACGTCGAGGCGGGCTACTTCGACGACGACTGGCGCATCGACCGCGGCCTGCAACTGCGGCGCGTACGTCGGCAGAAGCCCACGCCGCACCGGCTCGTGCACATCGGCGAGTTGACCCTCGATCGCGGCTCCTCGCCACCGGCGGCGCGCGTGCGCATCGTCGACTCGGCGGGCCGGCCGGTCGCGACCGCGCGCGTGACCGGCCGCTGGTGGGGCGAGGTCGAGCACGCCGCATCGGCCTCAGCCGATGAGGACGGCCGGACCGCCTTCCCGGCGCCCGCGGGTATCGACCTCGACCGCGCCGGCTTCGAGGTCGTCAACGTGATGGCCACGGGCGCCACCTACGACTGGACCGCCGACGTCGCGCACACACTCGCCCCCGGCCGGCACTCGCCCCGGCAGCTTGAGCTGACGCCGCTCACCGACGCCCCCGCGGTGGCGCCCGGGGACGCGCTGGAGCTGAGCCTGGCGGTCAGCAACAACGCCCCGGTCGCGCATCAGGTGCGGGTGAGCCTCGCCGCCCCCTCGGGCCGCGTGATCCCCGACGGTCACGCGCTGCATCTCGACGCAGGCGCGCGCGCGGTGATCAGCTTCACCTGGCGCCCCGAGTTCCGCGAGCCGGGACCGACGGCGCTGCGCGCAGAGGCGGTGGCGCCCGACGCCGGCGTGTCCGCCGCGCTACCGCTGAGCGTGCAGGTGCTGCCCTCGCGGGGGCTACCGCTGACGATCACCCACGTGAAGGGCGCGGACATTCAGCGCGGCCGGCCCTGGAAGGTCACGGCGGTCGTGCGCAGCTTCGGCTCGGAGCCGATCGGGGTGACCGTGCGATGTGCGCTGCTGGAGGCCAGGCGCTTCCCGGCGGCGAAGAGGGCGCTGGTCCCGCCCGGCGGTGCGGTGACGCTCGAGTGGACGGGCGACGACTGGCTGGACAAGGGCGAGCACACGGTGCGGGTGAGCGCCGAGCAGGGCCGGGGGCTCACCGCCACCGGGAGCTTCGCGGTTCGTTGATGGGAGCGGACAGATGACCATCAGGACAGTCGCGTTCGCGCTGATCGTCGCACTCCTGACCGCGCCGGCGTGGGGCCAGCCGGTGCTCAAGCAGTCGAGCATGGACACCGCGACCGAGATGGTGCTGTACACCGGCGCGTCCACGGCGCTGGTGCGCCAGTCGTCGATGATCCGGCTGGGGGAGGGCGCGAACGTTGTCACCTTCGCCTGGACCGGCGACAAGATTGACGTCGCCACCGTGCGCCTGCAGGCCCCGGCGGACGTTGCAGTCGGGGAGGTGCTGCGCCCCGCCGGCGCCGCCACCACGCTGCAGTGGACGCTCACTCCCCAGGCGCCCGGCATGACCCCGGTGACGATCAGCTACCAGCTCGCCGGCATCGCCTGGACACCGCAGTGGCGACTGGCATGGGAGCCCGGAGCGGCGGACGCCACGCTGCAGGGCTGGGTGACCGTCACCAACGGCAGCGGCCTCGACCTGTCCGACGTGCGCGCGCGAGTCGTGCTCGGCCGTCCGGGCACAGACCCCACCGATCAACTCAGCTTCCCGATCACGGCCCTCACCGACCTCCCCGCCGGCGCCTCGCTGCGCACCACCCTCGTGCCCACGATGGCGCTGGGCACGCGCGTCATTCACCGCATCGACTCCGAGGCCGCGCCCGAGCAGGTGCGCGTGCGCCTGGGCGTGCAGCCGCCGACCGCGGGCGTGCTGGCCCGCCGGCCCCTGCCCGCCGGCCCGATGACCGTCGCGCTGACCACCGCCGATGGCCCGGACGAGCTGCTTGCCGCGGAGCTGAAGTACGAGCCGGGCGAGGAGTTCGAGATCGACCTGGGCGTCGCGCGCGATATCCTGGTCGACCGCAGACTGCTGTCGCGCGAGAAGCTGCGCATGGAGTTCGACCGCCTCGGCCGCGTCAGCGGCTTCGACACTGTCGAGACCTATCTGATCGAGGTGCGCAATCTCAGCGACGAGCACGTGAGCATCGAGATCGTTGAGGCCGTGGTAGACACCGCCTGGGAGTTCGAGACGCGGGCGCTGCACGTGACCGAGCCCGGCCGGGTGATCATGCACCTGGGCGTCGCCCCCGGCGAGCGCGGGCACGTGCAGTTTACCGTCACCAAGCACTCGGGCACGCGCATCCCCTGATCACGCGCCATCCCCCCGGCGCGACGGGCGGGCCATCTGCCGTTCCCTCCGCGTCCTGCATGGGGCGCGCAGCAGCGAAGTCGCCGGGCGGTCACCAGGTAGACGACGCGGCGGAGCCCTCCCCGGCTCCGCCGCTGTTGATTCTGTTGGTGCCCGCCGCGATCGCTACGACATGTCGATCTCGACGTTGTCGGCCACGCCGCCCAGCAGCGTGTAGTCGGTGCGCGCGTCCTGCAGGATCGAGCCCGGCACGAACTTGTTGACCGGGCCGTGCGCGACCAGCCGAGCGATGAAGCGCTGCCAACTCATGGGCGTGGCCGGGCCGCACATGCCGTCCAGCCAGAAGCTGCGGTGCTTCGCGCCCATGATGTCCGCCGGCGCGATGGTCGCGGCCTTGGGCGGCACCCACGACCAGTCGCCGCCGAAGCTGTGCAGGGCGTTCTGCATGATGGTCATCGGCGTCAACTCGACGATGCGCGCGGTCGCCGCCTTGTATTCCTCCATGGTCTCGAACTCGCTGCCCAGGCTCGACTCCCAGAAGGCAATGTGGCCGCACCAGCCGATGCCGCCGTAGCAGCAGTCCGCGCCGCCGGTGTCGGCGATCATCTTCGAGTAGTCGCCGATGTTGTCGCTGTTGGGGAAGTGGATGTTCTCCTGCTTCGGGCGCAGCTTCTCGTCGATACGCCCGAACAGGTTGGCCCACATCGCGGTCGCGAACGAGCCCTCCCAGTCCGCAGGCGCGGTCTGCCCGTTCTCGTCGGCGTACTCGTCCATGTTGAAGGTCACGAGGTGGCTGCAGTCGATCCCGAGGCGGTTGATGATCCCGGCGGCGACCGCGTACTGCGGCACCGGCCCGACCGGCAGGATCAGCACGCACTGCCGCCCCTCGTCGCGCGCCTGGATGATGCGCATCACGATGTCGGTGGCGAAGGCGCCATAGAACTCGGCGGCGTCCTCGATCACGCGGATCTGGAAGTCCGGGTTGGCGTGTTGCGTGATCTGCTCCCTGGTGATCGCGCGGACGCGAGCACACTCCTGCGCATCCTGAAAGTCGATGAACTTCGCGAGCGCCGGCATGAAGGCCATCGCGCACACCCTCCTTGGTTGCTGGCCCCAGCGTCCTGCGCGCGTGGCGCGCGGCCGGGTCCTCATCCTCCGTGCACAGGCGCTTCGCCCCCTTCCGGCGAATATCCTCCATCGCCGTCGCGACCACCAGCAGGGAGACGCCAGCGTGTTCATCGCCCGCCGCCCCCAGGACGACCGTCTCGTCGAGCGCCTCGACCCGGGCTACTGGCACCCGGCGTACGACGCGATCCTCGCCGAGTGCGCGACGCCGCTGGCGCCGCTGGGCGAGTTCATCACGCACATCACCTACGGGGCGATCGTCACCGGGCAGCGCGCGCCCGCCGCCCCCGAGGGTCCGGCGCTCATCGGCCAGGGCGCGCTGCTGGCCAGTGGCGTCGATCTCGATGGCCTGGCGCGCGTCCCGGCCGACTCGCCCTGGGGCATCGAGCGCGCGCGCGTGCAACCTGGTGATCTGCTCATCGCGCGCTCAGGCGCGGGGTCGCTCGAGAAGAACCGGCTTGCGGTCTACCACGAGGACACGCCGGCCGTGGTCGACTGCTTCGTGGACCTGGTGCGGCTGCAGGGCATCGAGCCTGACTTCGCGGCGGCCTTCCTGCGCACGCGCTTCGGCTGGGCGCAGATCCACCGCCTGCTCAACGGCGTGGGCCCAGCGAACCTGAGCTTCGACGAGATTCGTTCACTGCGCGTGCCGGTGGTGGATAATCAGATCCAGCAGCGCTTCGCCGTCCGCCACGCCGATGAGGTCCTCCCGTTGCATCGCGCGCGGCGCTTCGATGAGGCGAAGCATGCGGTGCGGGCGATCGTGGGGGAGCTGGAAGGATGGCTCTCGACGTAGCGCCTGCCCGGCTCCTCGCCGTCGCCGTTCCCGATTGCCCATTGCCCATTGCCGATTGCCGATTCCCGATCCCCGCTTCCCGCTTCCCGGCCCCGCTGCAGGTATCGTCGCGCCGCCTGCGAACTAGGCGGCGCATTACCGTCAGAGACCGGGCCGCTCCCGCGTGCCCGGACAGATCGAGAGGGAGGACACGAGGATGTCTGTCAGGATCGGGTTCGTCGGTTGCGGCGGCATCGCCAACGCGCACATGCAGAACCTCGTCAAGATCGACGGCGCGGAGATGGTCGCCTTCAGCGACATCGTGGAGGAGAAGGCCCGGAAGGCCGCCGACCAGTACGGCGGCAAGGCCTTCGCCGATTACCGCGCGATGTATGATGGCGTCGAGATGGACGCGGTGTACGTCTGCCTGCCCCCATTCGCCCACACCGACCAGGAGATTCTGGCGGCGCAGGCGGGGCTGGCGCTGTTCGTCGAGAAGCCGCTGGCGCTGACTATGGACAAGGCGCGCGAGATCGAGGCCGCCATCGCCGACGCGGGCGTCATCAGTTGCGCGGCCTACCACTGGCGTTACCACGACACCGCGAAATGGGCGCGCGAAGCCCTTGCCGGCGGCACCATCGGCATGGTGCTGGGCTGGTGGATGGGCGGCCTGCCGGGCGTGGCGTGGTGGCGGGTGCAGGACCAGTCGGGCGGTCAGATCCTGGAGCAGACCACGCACATCATCGACATGGCGCGCTACCTCGCGGGCGAGGTGGAGCGCGTCTCTGCCGAGATGGCGCTGCGCGTGATGACCGATGTCGAGAACATCTCGGTGCCCGACGTGGGCACGGTCAACCTGCGCTTCGCGAGCGGCGCCATCGGCAACATCACCAACTCGTGCGTGCCGCCGGGCTGGAAGAACGGGTTGGTCGTCATCGGCGACCGGAAGACCGTGATCTTCGACCAGTCCAACTTCGAGCTGCGCACCTCCGCCGGCGCCGAGACCAGGACCTTCCAGCCGATCGCGGCGCACTTCCGCGAGAGCGAGGGGTTCGTGAACGCGGTCGCCACCGGCGATGCCTCGGGCATCCTGTCCGACTACTCCGATGGCGTGAAGTCGCTGGCGGTGAGCATCGCCGCGAACAAGTCCGCCCAGACCGGCGAGCCGGTGATGATCGCAGACGTGTGAGGGCCGGCATCCGGCAACCGGGAAACCGGGGGCGGGACGAGCGGGCGGGCGAGGGCGCCCGTAGAACGCAACGACGACGTCATGTCGGCCGAGGATCTGCCATGCCCACCGACTCCGAGCTGCGTGAGGCCATCTGCGAGGTCGGCCGCCGCCTGTGGCGGCGCAACATGGTCGCCGCCATCGACGGCAACATCTCCGCCCGCCTCGCCGATGGCACCATCCTGTGCACGCCCACCGGCGTCTCCAAGGGCTTCATGGCCCCCGAGGACCTCGTGCGCCTCACGCCCGATGGCCGCATCATCGGCGACGGCCGGCCCTCCTCGGAGGCCATGCTGCACCTCGCGTGCTACTGCGCGCGTCGCGATGTGCAGGCGGTGGTCCACGCCCACCCGCCCCATGCCACCGCCTTCGCCGCGCGTGGTGAGGCGCTGCCCATGCACTACCTGACCGAGATGGCGGTGGCGCTGGGCAAGGTTCCGTGCTCGCCCTTTGCCCGCCCCGGAACCACCGAGGTGGTCGAGGTCGCGCTGCCGCTGCTCGCGACCGCCGACGCCTTCCTGCTGCGCAATCACGGCCCGGTGGCGGTGGGCCGCGACCTGCAGGAGGCCCACCATCGCATGGAGTGGGTCGAGCAGGGCGCGCAGGTCGCCGCCATCATCCGCGCGCTCGGCGGCGCCGAGCCGTTCTCGCCCGTGCAGCTCGACGAGTTGGCGCGCATCCGCGCCGACCTCGGCCTGGGCGTTGACCCGGCCGACTACGACCCGACCGACTGTCTCGAGCGCATCGCCGCGGGCTGGGGAAGGAGCGCCGAGGAGCCGCAATCTCTGGACACGGAGGCTGATCCATGCCCACCGAGCTGACCTTCATCGGGACCGCGGGATGCACTCCGCCCGCCGGCAATGACACCGCCTGCTTCCTGCTCAACGGCCACGTGCTCATCGACTGCGGCTGGTGCGCGGCGCTGTCGATGCTGCCCACCGGCCACGACCCGACGCAGCTCACCGACGTGCTGATCACACACTGCCATCACGACCACTACATGGGCCTGGCGAGCGTGTTGTTCTTCCGGCGCATGCAGCGCGCCCGGCTCGGCGACGCAGCGGAGCTGCGCATCTTCGGGCCCGCCGAGGACATCGAGCGCGTGGTCGAGCTGGCGCGCGCATACCTGCAGGTGGACCGCTTCAGTGCCGTGCAGACCACGCCCGAGGTCATCGCGGTGACGCCCGGCGAGGCGCTGACCATCGGCGAGTTCGAGGTGCAGACCGCCCCCACGCAGCACCCGGTCCAGGGGCTGGCCTACCGCATCCTCGACCCGCAGACCGGCGCCACCATCGGCATCAGCGGCGACACCGCCTACCTGCCCGCGCTGGCCGAGTTCTTCCGTGGCGTGGACCTGCTCATCATGGAGGGCTCGACCGGCCTGACCGACCCGCCCGCCGACAGCACCTCCGGGCACTCAAGCGTCGTGCAGTCGGCCCGCATCGCCCGCGACGCGAAGGTCGGGCGGCTGGCGCTGGTGCATATCGGCGGTGGCGCCCGCGAGGAATTGCTGGCCGCGGCGAGTGAAGTCTTCGCGGATGCCTTCCTGCCCGGGCCCGGCGAGGTCGTGACCCTGGAGGGCCGCGCGTGACCACTCGCGAGCGCTTCCTGGCCATCGTGAACTTCGAGCAGCCCGACTACGTGCCCTACTGGTACGCGCCGGGCATCGGCATCGCGCACATCGAGACCGTGGCGCGCTGGCAGCGCGAGGAGGGCTACCCCAGCGACTACGAGTCGCTGGTCGAGTTCTGGGGCGCCGAGGGCTACCATACCATCGGCCTGCACACCGGCTTCGTGCCCGACTTCCCGGTCGAGCGCATCGACCTGGGCGACGGCTACGTGCTCATCCGCCAGTACAAAGCCGAGACGCGCGAGCTGGCGGTCAACGCCTGCACCTACACCATGCCCCAGTTCGCGACCTACATGTTCGAGGACAGGCGCGACTGGGAGGAGGAGATGCGCCCGCGCCTCGACCCGGCGCACCCCGACCGCGGCCGGCCCGCCATCCCCGAGAGTCAGCCCGACCAGCCGGTGCTGGTGAGCTGCCCGAGCTACTGGGGGCGCTGGCGGAGCTGGTTCGGCCTCGACCGCGTCTGCTGGTTCATGCACGATGACCCCGCCCTCATCCACGAGATGAACCGCGCGGTCACCGACCTGTTCCTCGATCAGGCCGCATGGGTCGCGCAGCGCATTCAGATCGACGCCATCGGCGGCTGGGAGGACATGTGCTACCGCTCGGGGATGCTCATCTCGCCGGACGCCTTTGAGGAGTTCATGGCGCCCTACTATCGCGAGGTGTCCGACTTCGCGCGCTCCATCGGCGCGGCGGTGGTGGACATCGACTGCGACGGGGACGTGAGCGAGTTTGTGCACTGCCTGTGGAACGCGGGCGTCAACATGTGCCACGCCTTCGAGCCCACCCACGGCGGCTCGGACATCCACCGCATCCGCGCGGAGCTGCCCGAGTTCATCATCTGCGGCGGCCTCGACAAGCACGCCATGCTCGACCCGACGGGCGCGACCGCGCTGGCGGAAGTGGACGGCAAGGTCCCGGCGATGCTGCGCCACGGCGGCTACCTGCCCAGCATCGACCACGGCCTCCCGCCCATCTGCCACTACGCCCCTTTCTGGCGGTTCATGAACCGCATCCGCGAGCTGTGCGGCGCGCCGCCCGCGCCCTTCCAGGAGATCGGACCTCCGTGACCGGAGGCAGCGCGCTCCTCGACCGCGACCGGCCCCCCCGGCCGAGGCTCGCTAGCTGCAGTAGTCCTTCACGTTCTGCTTGTTCAGCACCACGATGAACAGGCCGGCGATCAGCAGGGTGAGCACTGAGACGATCGCGCTTACCGCTCCACCCCCGCCGACGGCTGCCGCTCCGCGGATACCGGCGAGCAGGCCGTAGAGCGACTGCAGGACGGTCAGGACCATGAGTACCATCATGGTGATGCGGGCCCAGTTGGTGCCGTTCCACAGGAAGTGCCCGACTACCAGTACGCCCAGGTAGATCACTCCAATGAACAGGCCGAAGACGAGCATCACCCCGCCCATGGCGCCGGCGAGGGCTTCGCCCGATCTGGCGCCGCCGGCGGTCACCGCCATCCCCCCCAACACCATCAGGGCCGCACCCAGCGCCCCCAGAATCGCGACGACATCCACGAGCACGATGAAGAAGGTCAACTCGCCCGGCCGCTTCACCTGCGGCCGCCTCGCCGCCGCCACCCGCGCCTGCACCGCCTCCCGCACGCCGGCCGGCTTGTAGCCCTCCGGCACCTTGTCCTCCAGCGACCAGCCGGCCTTCTCCGCTTCGGCCCGTCGGTCCCTTGCAGGCCCGGGCGCCGGTGCCGGCGTCGGCCCGGGGTCCGCCATCAAGGCCGCGATGTCCTGCTCACCCCACCCCGAGGCCTTGAGGCCCTC
Organism: Candidatus Zipacnadia bacterium; assembly: GCA_029820295.1. Classification (GTDB taxonomy): domain Bacteria; phylum Armatimonadota; class Zipacnadia; order Zipacnadales; family UBA5352; genus JALGVA01. The sequence continues at coordinate 37,826 of JALGVA010000006.1, read as the reverse complement.
ACGGATCTGCTCGTCGCTGCGCCCCTGCTGGCGCAGGCGCGCGACATACGCACGTCCGTCCTGAAGACGATCCTGGGACATGACCGGCCCTCCCTCACTAACAATCAAACGGCGAACTACCTCGCCGACGCGGACGCAGTCTGCGGAGAAGGCTCACGTGTGCGATGTTGCGCACATGATGCACGCTTCCGGTGCTCACTTCGCCCAACTGCACAGCAATGCCTCCTCAGAGGACTCGCGCGCATCGGAGGCGAAACAGGTACGCACCGTCGCTCACGAAGAGGAGGATGCACGATGGAGTACCGCAATCTGGGCAAGTGGGGAGTCAAGATCAGCACCATCGGCCTCGGCAGCTACCTGACCATCGGCATGCACGTCGATGACGAGACCGCAGCCGAGTGCGTGCGCGTGGCCTTCGATGGCGGGATCAACTGGATCGACACCGCCAACGCCTACAACCACGGCCAGGCGGAGATCGCCCTGGGCAAGATCCTGCGCGACTACGACCGTGACGACTACGTGCTGGCCACCAAGGTGTGGGCGCCCATGGGCGATGGCCCCAACGACCGCGGGCTGTCGGCCAAGCACGTCTTCGAGCAGTGCCACGCGTCGCTGGCGCGCCTGCAGACCGACTACATCGACCTCTACCAGTGCCATCGGCCCGACCCGGAGACGCCGCTCGAGGAGACCATCCGCATCATGGACGACCTCGCCCGGGCGGGCAAGATCCTCTACTGGGGTGTCTCGGAGTGGCCGGCGTCGATGATCCAGGAGGCGGTGGACCTGGCGAAGATGATGGGCTGCCGGCCGCCGGTCTCCAACCAGCCGCGCTATTCGCTGCTGTGGCGCGACCCGGAGGAGGAGGTCTACCCGACCTGCCTGCGCACCGGCCTGGGCAACGTGGTGTTCTCCCCGCTGGCGCACGGCGTCCTCACCGGCAAGTACCAGCCCGGGCAGCCGCCGCCGGCGGGCACGCGCGCGGCCGATGACACGCAGAATCAGATCATGATGGACATGTACTGGAGCGACGACAACCTGCGCAGGGTGCAGACGCTCGCGGAGATGGCCGGGGACCTGGGCCTGACCGCCGCGCAGCTCTCGATGGCCTGGTGCCTGCGCCACCCGGCGGTGACCTCGGTCATCAGCGGCGTCACCAGGGTCAGCCAGTTGGAGGACAACCTGAAGGCCGCGGACGCGCAGATCCCCGACGACGTCTACGAGCGGATGTGCGAGATGTTCCCGGGCCCTCAGGACTCCGGCGCCCCCTGAGCGCGCTCCTATGCCGACACGAGGCGCCCGAACCACCACGGTCCGGGCGCCTGTCCGTGGCCGTTGGGGCCGCGTTACCACGCGGCCCGTCGTTCGTACCACCGATCACCCAACGGCCCACGGGCGCACGTTGCACATCAGCCGGGATTGCCGGCAGTTGCTGCGCGATCGCGAGCGGGCGGAGCGGGCGCTGCACGCCTTCATGGCCTTCGCCGGGCTGAATGCGCGGCTGCCGGTGCCGATCGCCAACTGGTGGCGTCGCCATCTGGCCATCGCCGGGGCACCGACGTAGCGGCCCGCACTCGCGCCAGGACAGCAGCGTCACCTCGCCCGGGCACGCTACGGCGACACCGAAGGCAGGTCGCGCCACGCCGGCACCGAATACCCCGCACGCAAGGATGGGTACAGGACGGGGAGGTCGCGACATGGACGGACTCGACGTGATGGTGAAGGACGTAGCCGGGGTCGCCGCGCGCAGACCCGTCGGCGGCGGCGTGCCGCTGCCGCAGGGCGCTGCGCCTGAGGGCAGCGTGTTCGCCCTCGCGGAGGCCGACGGGGCGGTCGTGCCGCTGCAGGCGCAGGTGCTCGGGCGCTGGCAGGACGGCTCGGCGCGCTGGGTGCTGCTCGACTTCGAGGCCGACCCGCCCCCCGGGGGCGAGGCGCGCTACACGCTCACCTGGGACAGCGACCGGCCGGCGGTGCCCGATGTCCCCTGTGCGGCCGAGGGCGATACGCCGGCGGTCTCGTGCGGCGCGGTGCGGCTCGCGCCCGGCCGGGACGGCGTCCTGGCCGTCGGCGACCGGCTGGAGATCGGCCTGCGCCTGCTGCTGGAGGGCGACGTGGCGTGCGCCGCACGTGTACAGGCTGCTGAGGTCGAGAGCGCGGGACCGGTGCGCGCCACGCTGCAGGTGCGCGGAGAGTTCGTGCGCCCGTCCGGCGAGCGCGTCTTCAGCTTCCGCCTGCGTGCCAGCGCCTGGGCGGGGCTGCGCACGCTGCGGCTGGAGCCGCTGATCATCGTGGACGCCGACGAGGGCGTGATCCAGCGCATCGCAGGCCTCTACCTGGACGTGCGCCCGCGTTCGGGAGCGGCCACCGCGCGCATCGGCGGCGAGCCCGGCTGGGAGGGCCCGGCAGGCACGCCGGTCGGCCTGATGCAGATCGACGACCAGACCTGCCGGCTTGAGGGCGCCCAGGGCAGAGGGGGGCGCGCGCCCGGCTGGGCTGAGATCAGCGACGAGGCGGGCACCATTGCGGTCGCGCTGCGCGACTTCTGGCAGCAGTGGCCCAAGAGCCTCGAGGTCTCCGCCGAGGGCCTCGCGGTGGGGCTCTTCCCCACCTTCATGGTCGAGGACTTCGATCACATGCAGCCGTGGTGGAAGTACCTCTACCTGTTCGAAGGCGCCAGCTACCGCCTGCGCACCGGCCAGGCGCGCCGCTGGGAGGTCTGGCTGGACCTGCGCGGCGACGGTGAGACGCTCGGGGCGGCGGCCGACGCACCCCTGCTGCCCATCGCGGATCCCGAGCAGGCGATCGCCTCGGGCGTCTGGGACGAGATCATGCCCAGGGGTGCGCCGGGGATGGCCGAGTACGATGAGTGGGCCGAGAAGCTCTTCGAGGCCTACTGCAGCTCCATCGAGGAGCAGCGCGACTACGGCGCAATGAACTGGGGCGACTGGTTCGGCGAGCGCGTGGTCAATTGGGGCAACCACGAGTACGACACCACCAACCAGCTCCTGATCCAGTTCGCGCGCACCGGTGACCCGAAGTACTTCTACATGGCCGACGCGGCCGCCCGGCACTCGACCGAGGTGGACACCGTCCACCACGTCTGCGACGACCTGTGGGACCACTTCTGCGAGACCACCGGCGGCCCGAAGCGCGGTGAGGAGGGCGAGGAGCCCGACTACCCCTACCGGCCGGGCATGGTGCACCAGCACACCGTGGGGCACGTCAGCGGCTTCTACGACATCGAGACCATCCGGCAGCTCTTCATCGACAAGGGCGTCGGACGTCCGCCCAGCCCCTACCTGTGCCTGGGGCCGACCAACCTGGGGCATATCTTCACCCAGGGCGTGTCGCGGCACTACTTCCTCACCGGCGACCCGTTCATCCGCGAGACCGTGCTGATGATCGGCGACAACCTGGCGCAGCTCGTTGAGGACCGCAAGTTCCCGTTCATGGGGCACAGCCACTGTGGGCGCGTGGCGGGCTGGACCATGCTGGCGCTGGCGGGCGCGTACGAGATCGACCTGGGCGAGCGCTACCTCGCAGCCATGCGCACCATCGCCGAGGACGCGCTGGCCGCACAGGACCCGGTGTGCGGCGGCTGGCTGTACTACCCGATGGCGCCCGACCATTGCATCTGCGAGACCGCGCGCCACACCGGGATGGCGGGCTTCATCACCGCGGTGCTCATCAACGGCCTGGCGCGCTACTACCAGCTCTCCGGCGACGAACGTCTGCCTGACGCCATCGACCGCGCGGTGACCTTCCTGGACCTGGACACCTGGCACGACCAGTGGAGCGGCTGGCGCTACACCTCATGCCCGGCGACGGCGCTGCGTGGCGTCAGCCAGCCGGGCGTGACGATGATGGCGCACGTCAACGGCGTGCGCTTCGGCGAGAGCCCCGAGCACCTGCGCATCCTGCGCAGGGCGTGGGCGGAGAAGTTCGGCAAGTTGCTGGGCCAGGCGCCCACGCAGGGCTTCGGCAAGTCGTACACGAGCACCATGTACGGCTGCGCCGAGACGGCGAGCATACTGGCGCGCAACCCCGAGAAGCAATGACGGGCCCCGGCGAGGAACCTTCCCGGTGCGCGTCGCACGTATCAACGCAGGTCGGGAGGTGACGCGGATCGTGGACCCGAACGGGCGGTTTGTCATCATCGGCGCGGGACCGGCGGGCATCGCGGCGGCCATCACGGCCGTGCGCGAGGGGCTGCCGGCCGAGCGCATCACGATCATCGAGAAGGGCGCGCGTCACGACGACAGCCGTGTGTCGGGCTTCGGCGGCGCGGGCGCCAACAGCGACGGCAAGCTGGTACTCGAATCGGAGATCGGCGGAGAGCTGGCGGAACACGTGGCGGACATGCCGGGGCTGCTCGAGGAGGTGCTCGAGCTGTACCTGGGCTTCCTCGGGCCGGAGGAGAGCGCGCGCTACGAGCAGATGCGCGGGCGCTTCCGCGACGCGCAGGCCAGCGAACAGATCCAGCGCGCCTGCATCCGCGCGGGGCTGGAGTACGTGCCGGCGGACATCATCCCGCTGGGCACCGCCACCTGCCGGCGCATCGTGGACCGCTGGTACGACTTCCTGAGCGAGCGGGGCGTGCAGGTCCTGCTGGGGACGCGCGTAACCGCGTTCGACGCCGCGGACGACGGTGGCTGGCTGCTGCACTGCGAGGGCGGCGAGGAGCTGTGCGCGCGGTGGCTGCTGGCTGCCCCCGGGCGCAGCGGGCACCAGTTCCTGGTCGGCGCGCTGGAGGGGCTGGGCCTGGACAGCGTGCACGGCCCCATCGACATCGGCGTGCGCGTGGAGACGGACGCGCGCGTGACCGAGGCGCTGACCGAGGCCACCTGGGAATTCAAGCTGCGCGGGCTGATCGAGGGCGAGCGCATCCGCACCTTCTGCGTGTGCCCCCAGGGCTCGGTGCTGGTCGAGCGCTACGGCCCCGACCTGCTGGCGGTCAACGGGCAGACGCGGCTGGAGAGCCCGACCGGGCGCACCAACTTCGCGGTGCTGCACACTATCAACCTCGACGACCCGTGCGATTGCCCCAACGAGTACGCCCAGCTCTACATCCGCACCGCGAGCATCCTGGGGGCGCGCAACCCGATAGTGCAGACCTGGCCGAAGTTCGAGCGGCGGCGGCGCTCGCGCGCCGGCGACCTCGGCTACGCCTTCATCCGGCCGACGCTGGAGCGCGCACTGCCGGGCGACATCCGCCTGGCGCTCAACGCCAAGTCCTGCCGGGTCATCGAGGCCTTCATGCGCGCGCTCGACAGCGACGGGCTGCTGGAGGGGCTGTGCAGCAACCGGACGCTGCTCTACGCGCCGGAGGCGAAGCTGTACACGGTGCGCCCGGCGAGGCTGAGCGAGCACCTCGAGTCCGAGCGCGCGGAGCTGTTCTTCGCGGGGGATGGCTCTGGACTCACGCGCGGGTTGGTGCAGGCGAGCGCCAGCGGGATCGTGGCCGGGCGCGAGGTGGCGCGGCGAGCGACCAGGTGAACAGGGCGTATCCGTCAGCGTTGGGTCAGGACGGATCAACGGCGAGGCGCCCGTCGAGGTAGGCGCGAATGACCGTCGGTGTCCGGGCGTTCGCGAAGGCGTCTTCTACCCGGGCCCAATGACGGCGAAGCCAGTCGTGTAGCTCCGGAAGCGAAGCCCCACCCAGTGATCCGACGAAGATCAGGGCACTCACATGCTGATCCAGATAGGTCTGGCGGGTCACGTCAAGTGGAATGAAGTTCCAGTCCCGCGTGACGAAAACGAAGCCCTGCTCGGCGGCCAGCGCCTTGAGGTCTTCGTCTGGTCTCCCCTCTTCGCGGTAGTCGAGCACGTGGTCCACGGGGAATCGGGCTTCGCCGTCGAGGCGACGTGCGAGCTGACGTGGCAGGTTCTCATCGAGGACGAATCTCATGCCGCCCGAAGCGCGCGCTCGAACTCGACTGCCCTCTCAACCGTTTCCACGGGTATCTCGTACCATTCGGCGATGATTTGCGGGTTGTCACCCGCCGAGAAGAACGAGTAGAGAGCCTCCGTCGGGACGCCGGTATCGGCGTCGATGGGCTGGCCGAAGGAGCGGCCAGGCTCCAGCACGATGCCGGCCTCTCGGCCGAAGGGCCAGTACGCCTGCGCCTCGACCTCCCCCCAGTCAATGTCCTCGAGGTAGGGTTCGACCATCTCTGGGAACACCATCTGGGCTCTGTGAAGCTCCTCAACCAGACGGCGGGACGGCAGGTCTATGGGAGGGGGGCCGTTGCGCTCCAGATCAGCGAAGATGGCCCTGCCGTCAGTGCGGAACCTGCGGACCGCGAAGGGATGATCGGTCTGGAATCGCCGGGCAGCGTTCAGTGCCGCTGCTCGGATGACCGGCAGTGACACGTCCCGATGGCGCAATGCCCCAATGAACATCAACTCGAGGAGGTCCACGAAGCTCAGGACCGGGGCTTCGGGACCGTACTCGGGATGGATGACGGGCTCGTATACGCGGCCCGCGCGCTCGTAGCCATGTGCCCAACGTCGAAAGGTGTCCGCGTCGAAGCGGCTGTCAAGCCTCAGGTTGACCAGCAGAGACACCTGGCGAGGCGTGTAAACACCTCGGTCAGCGGCGCAGATGGTCTCCATGGGTGTCGCCCCCTTCCTGGTCGATAGTCAGTTCGGGTACCCGGGATTATCATACCCGCTTGTCGAGGCCCGCGCAACATCGCGCCCGGACGATGCGGCAGCCCCCTCCTGACGCGCCTTCCGCGAGCCTACTGCTGCGCGGCCGGGGCCTCCTCGGCGGGCGGCTCGGGCCTGCTGGTCACCGCCTCGATGCTCGCCTGGTGCTGCTGGTAGCGCTCGGCGTCGCGGTAGCGCTTGAGTTCGTCGAGCAGCGTGCTCAACCGCTGGATGAGCTGATCGAGCATGTCGTCCCCCACGATCGCCTCGTAGACCTCGAACTCGCCCAGCTCGACGGCGAAGTCGGAGCCCCAATTCTCGGTGATGTCGAGCTTGACCCAGCGCGCCTCAACGGGGGTGAAGTCGAAGCTCTGCTTGATGCCGCGCCGCACCACCAGGTACGAGCCCACCGTCTTGTAAGGGCCATCGACGCCCTCGGTGGAAACGGAGACGCGGATACTCTTGGCCCAGCGGCCGAGGAACTCGGGGTCGTCGGTGGTGGGATCGACGACCACGCGGCTGATCAGCCGGGTCTCGGGCAGCTCGAAGATGATCCACTCGGGCCGGTCGGCCGCGGGGACGCCGCGCGAGCGCCAGCCGTAGGAATCCGCGGGGGTGTGCGAGCCGACCACGTACTTGCCGTCGATAAGGTTGGTCACCGACCACACGGCCAGGGGCTGTCCGTTCTCGTCTACCGCCTGGCTGGAGAACTTGGCGATGCGGCCGCCGTTCTCGGCGGCCACCAGGTTCGTGGTTCCGGCCACCGTCGGCGCCGACCAGCACGGCACCGTGGCCAGGATCAGCACGCTCGCCCCCAGCAGCAGCTTCATCTGCCCTGCCATCGTTCCGTCACTCCCATCGCCGGCCATCGCCCCGTCTAGGGGGCGGCCTCTTCTTCCTGCTCGAGCTGGTAGGTGTTCTCGAAGACGACGCCGTCCTGGTGGTAGACCGTGATGGTCACCGTGCCCTCGGTGCGGATCTCGACGATGCGGCTGTCGCCGGGCTGCAGGGAGAACTCCTCGTGGCGCTCGTAGCCGCTCTCATCGCGGTAGCGTACCTCGATCTGCTGGTCGGGGGCTTCACCGGTGGCGATCACGCGCACCTGGAACTTGCGCAACCCCGATGCCTCGGTTTCCCCGACCTGGTCGACGAAGACGCGCGGGTCCGCGGCCTGGGGCTCCTCGCCGGGCGTCTCGCCACCGTTTTCGACAGTCTCATCGGGCTCCGGTTCCGTGGGCTCCTCGGGCGGCGCCTGCTCCTCGGGGCCCTTGGAGACCGACACATCAATACCGGTGCCTTTGTCCACGCGCGTGCCCGGGCGCGGGGCCTGCTCGAAGATGATGCCCGCCGGCTCGGTCTCGTGGAAGTACTCGGTGACCTCGCCCAGGGTGAGGCCGTCGGCCTCAAGCAGCGCCTGCGCGCGCTCCACGCGCGTGCCCACGACGTCGATGACCGAGACCGTCTCCTTGCCCAGATTCACGACCATGTCCACGGTCGAGCCCGACTGCACCATCTGCCCGGGCGCGGGCTGTTGCTCGGTCACCTCGCCCTGGGGGAGCAGATCGTTGAACTGCTGCTCGACCCGCCCCACCACCAGCCCGCGTTCCTCGATGGCATCGCGCGCCTGCTGCTCGGTGAGGCCCTTGATGTTGGGCACCTCGATCATGGTCGGCGTGGCGTGCGGGTAGAAGGCGGCGCGCACCAGCCAGACGACGGCGACGATCACCAGCACCGCCAGCAGTCCGACGCCGACCCCCGCGAGGACGGCGTTTGCCGAATTCTCCTGGCGGGGCCGGCGCGGCGCAGCGGTGACCGGGCGCACCGCCTGGGCGGCAGGGGGCTCCGCGTAGGTGGGCTGTGGGCGCCGTGCCGACTCGGGCGCGCGCGGCAGCGCCACGGTGGCATCCGGCGGCGTGGGCGGCAGCACGCCGGTCTGATCGAGGTCCAGGCCGCGCTCGAGCTTGCGCAGGTCGGCGAGCATCTCGTCGGCGGAGCGGTAGCGGCGCTGGGGATCGCGCGCCATGGCCTTCTGGATGATGAACTCCGCGGCGGGCGGGATGTCGGGGTTGACCGAGCGCGGCGAGGGCGGGGCCTCGCGCAGGTGCTGGGCGGCGATGTCGGCCGCGGTCTCGCCGTTGAAGGGCAGGCGCCCGGTCACGGCCTCGTAGAGAGTCACGCCGAGGGAGTAGATGTCCGACAGCGGTCCGGCGGCGGCGCCCTGCGCCTGCTCGGGCGAGATGTAGTGCGCGGAGCCGAGGACCTTGCCGTCCTCGGTCAGCCCGGCCTCGCCGGCCGCCGCGGCGATGCCGAAGTCCGACAGCTTGGCCCGGCCGTCGTCGGTGAAGAGCACGTTGTGCGGCTTGATGTCGCGGTGCACGATGCCCTGGCGATGGGCGTGGGCCAGCCCCTCGCAGCACGCCACGGCGAACTCGACGACCTTGTCCAGCGGCAGCGGCGCGTAGCGCTTGATGACCTCCTTGAGGTTCATCTCGGGCAGGTACTCCATGACGATGTAGTACCTGCCGTCGTCCACGCCGGTGTCGTAGATCTGCACGATGTTGGGGTGGTTGAGCTTGGCGGCGGCGTGGGCCTCGCGGCGGAAACGCGCGACGACGTCGTGCTGCTCACTCAGCCCGGGGCGCAGGATCTTGATGGCCACGCGGCGGTCGAGGGTAGTGTCGGTGCCGCGGTAGACCAGGGCCATGCCGCCCTCGCCGATGAGGGCATCGACGCGGTACCTGTCGGCGATCAGCGTGCCCTCCACGTTGGCATCACCTCGTCGCATGCTATCTCACGCCCGCCCGCCGCAGCAGATGCGTGAGCATCTCGCGCACGATGGGCGCGGCGGCCTCGGAGCCGGCGCCGGCGTTCTCCACCACGCAGGTGACCACCACCTCCGGGCGGTCGGCGGGCGCGAAGGCCGTGAACCACGAGTGCGCCTCACCATGCGGATTCTCTGCCGAGCCGGTCTTGCCCGCGACCTCGATGCCGCGCAGCGCCGCGACCTGCCCGGTGCCCTCTTCCACGACGCCCACCATCATCCCTGCCACCTGGGCGGCGGTGCCGGCGCTCACCGGCTGCCCGGCCACGCGCTCGCGGGCGCTCGCAACGACGTGCCCGGCGGGCGAGGTCACCTCGGAGACGAGGTAGGGCTCGATCATGGTGCCGCCGTTGGCCAACGCCTGGGTCAGGCGCGCGATGGCGAAGGGCGTCACCAGCGTCTCGCCCTGGCCGAAGGCGGTCTCGGCGAGCAGCACGCCGTCGCTCTGACGGCCCAGGTCGCCGATCTTCCCCGGCAGCGCGGGCAGAGGGATGTGCGCGGGCTCGAGCAGCTCGAAGCGCTGCACGTAGTCGATGAACTCGTCCCCGCCGACGTACTCGCCCAGGCGCGCGAAGGTGGTGTTGCACGACACCGCGAGCGCCTCGGCGAGCGTGACCTTGCCGTGCGCGCGCGGACAGGTGATCTTGGCCCCGCCGATCTCGTAGCTGCCGGCGCACTCGAAGGTGGTGTCGGGCTCGACGCGATCGAGGTCGAGGGCGATCGCGGCGGTCATGACCTTGAGCACCGAGCCGGGCGGGTAGAGGCCCTGCAGCGCGCGGTCAAGCTCGGGCAGCTCCGGGTCCTCCTGGAAGAGCCGGTAGTCCCACTCGCTGTCGAGGATGCGCGCGGGGTCGTAGGCGGGCGCGCTCACCAGCGCGAGGATCGCCCCGGTCTGCGCGCCCAGGGCCACCACCGCGCCGCGCCGGCCGCGCAGCAGACGGGTGGCGAGCTGCTGGGCATCGAGGTCCACGGTCAGCTTCACATCGTTGCCGCGCAGCGGGCCCTCGATGAACTCCGCCCACGGCTTCTCGTAGCGGCCCACGCCCAGCAGGGCGTCGCGCAGGCCGCGCTGCAGGCCGCTGCGATCGTTGTACCCGGTCAGGTGGGCGACGTAGCGTCCGGCGGGGTAGGTGCGCTCCCAGCCCTCGCGGCCCCGCTCCACGCCCAGCAGCACCTCACCGTCGGCATCAAGCACCTCGCCGGGCTCGATGGTGCGCAGGCGGTCGCGGGCGCGCGAGTTGTGCTCGTCGGCACGCAGCGCCGGGGCGCGCAGCACCTGCCACCAACTCAGGTAGACGCACAACACCGCGAAGCCCACCGCGGCCACGAGCGCGACTCGCCTGATAGCACGCGCCAGCTCGTTCATCGCGGGAGAACCTCGCCCGGCGGGCGATGCGGCGTGCAGTCACGGGAGATCGCGAGCAGCAGCGCCAGCGCGATGAAGTTGACGATCACCGAGGTGCCGCCGTAGCTCATGAAGGGCAGCGTGATGCCGGTGAGCGGGATCAGCCGGGTGACGCCGCCGAGGATGACCAGGGTCTGCAGCGAGAACACGACGGCCAGCGCCGCCGCCAGCAGCGCGCCGAAGTTATCCGTGGCACGCCAGGCGATGCTGAACGAGCGGTGGGCGGCGAGGGCGTAGAGGACGACGATGGCGACGGCGCCGAGCAGCCCGAACTGCTGGGCGCCGACGGCGAAGATCAGATCGGTGGTGGCGGCCGGGATGGTGTCACCGCCGCCGGTGGCGAAGCCGGTGCCTACCAGGCCGCCCTCGGCGAGCGCGAACATGCTCTGCAGGATCTGATAGCCGCGGTTCTCCGGATCGGCCCAGGGGTTGAGCCACATGTCCACACGGGCGGCGACGTGCGGGAAGGCGTGGTACGCCCCGACGGCGCCGCCGGCGAAGAGCACCAGCGCCAGGATGGAGTATGACTTGCGGCCGGTGGCGAGGTACGCCATCGCCACGAACAGGCCGAAGAAGAGGACGGCGGCGCCCAGGTCACGCTGGCCCACGAAGATGGTCAGGGCGAAGATGACCATGAGCAGCAGGGGCGCGATGTGCCGCGCGCGCGGCATCTGGAAGCCGGCCACGCGGTGGGTGTCCTCGCGCAGCAGCTCGCGGCGGTCCGCCACGTAGCCCGCCAGGAAGATGCACATGAGCACCTTCACCGGCTCGGTGGGCTGGAACATGATGACGCCCGGGATCGCCAGCCACAGGCGCGCGCCGCCCTTCTCCACGCCGAAGGCCAGCGTCAGGCCCACCAGCACCAGCGCCAGCACGCCGCTGGTGTACTTCAGACGGGCGAGGTCGCGCACGTCCTCGATGAGGTAGTAGACCGCGACCATGATGCCCGCGCCGGTGATCATCCACACGATCTGCCGCGACGCCGAGCCGCCGTCGAGCTGCCACAGCAGCAGGAAGCCCACACCCGAGATGGCCGCCATGATGGGCAGCAGCCAGCGGTCGCGGCGCGGGTCGGCGAGGTCGAGCATCATGGCACCGGCGATGAAGGCGCCCACCACCGCCAGGGCACGCGTCACCCGCCACACCGGAAAGCCCATGCCCAGGCACACCAGCGCGGCGCCGAAGCCCACGAGGGCCGCGGCGAAGAGCAGCAGGGCAAGCTCGGTCCGCTGGCTGCGCGGAATCACATTCACCTCACGACTCAGGGGCGGGGCAGCGCACGGTGCGGCCGGGCGATCCCCACCCGCGTCCGGGCCGGGTCAGCCCACGTGGTACTCGAAGACGGTGTTGCCCATGGCGATGCGGTCGCCGTCGTGCAGCTCGACCTCCTCCTCAACGCGCTCGCCGTTGAGGAAGGTGCCGTTGGTGGAGCCGCGATCGACCAGCAGGCGCCGGCCGTCGCGCAGGCAGATCAGGGCATGGCGGCTGGAGACGAAGCGGTCGGACAGGCGCACCGAGTTCTCATCGCTGCGGCCGATGGTGACCGCGGCGCTCAACGGCAGCGTGTCCCCGGCGCTCAGGCGCTCGTCGTCGCTCTCCAGCACGCGCAGGTGCGGCGCCGCGGGCGCGGGCGGAGCGGCGGGAGGGGTCTCGGCGGGAGCCACCGGCTCAGGTGCCGCCTCCGGGGCGGACGCCTCGCGTGCGGGCGGAGCCTGCTGAGCAGCTTGGGGCGCGCGTTCGAGCGCAGGCTCAGGCGCGGGGGGGCTCGCCGCGCGCGGTGGCCGCGCAGGGCGGGTGGTCACCTGCGGCATGATGGCCCGGCGCGACGCGACCTCCCGGCGTCGGCCGCGGCGGCCGCCCTCGGTCGCGCGCGCGGACTCCGCCGCGATCTGCCCCATCATGCCCCGGAACACCACGAAGACGAAGGCGTAGAGGCCCGCCAGCAGGAGGTACTTGCCGATGGTCACGACCAGGGTCAGGCCCAACACGGATCCCTCAGGACCGATCAGATTCGGGTGCGCGGGCTCGTCAGGTCAGCCGATCGGGTGGAAGCGGAGCTGCACCAGCCCGACCTCGATGAGGTCGCCGTCGGCCAGCAGCGCCTCGTCCACCTCCTCGGCGTTTACGAAGGTCCCGTTGCGGCTGCCCAGGTCGCGCAGCCGGTAGCCGTGGTAGGTCCACTCGATCTCGGCGTGCCGGCGCGAGACGGCCGGCTCGGTCAGCAGCACCTCGCAGTCGGGACCGCGGCCGATGACCGCGCGCTCGCCGATCTCGAAGCTGCCGCCGGCCTGCCCGGCCTCCACCAGCAGCCGCGCGCCGGGCGCGCGCTCGTCGAAGTCGCGCTCGACGGCGATGCGCCCCGGCCTGCCCCCGCCCTGCAGACGCACCGTCACGCCATCGCCCACCGCCCAGCCCTCCTCGGCCGCATGCCTCTCCAGGTGCCGGCCCAACTCTTCGGCGATCCCGGCGGCGACGTCGCCCAGGTGGTCCATCTCGACGTCGGCGAGCGTGACCACGTAGCGGTTGGGCACGTAGGAAGCGTCGGTGCCCAGCAACCGGCCGTCGGCCATCTCGGACTGCAGCCGGCGCGCGATCTCCAGCGGATGCACGCCGCCGCCGGCCACGCGCGCCAGCCCGCCGTCGATGACCGTCTCGAGCGCGTCCTCCAGGCGCCTGAGCAGAGACACACCAGCCCCCGGGGAGTGCGGCGTGATGGCCCGACCACGGAACGTCAAACAGCGGGCCGCCGCCCGCATGCCGACTCGATTATACCAGACGCGGCGGACAGCTACCAGCCATCAGCCGCCGGCTAGCGGCGGACGCCTGGGTGCCGCCTGGGGTGCAGCTCCGGTACGGTGCCGCCTGTCGGCGGTTGCCGTTGTGCCCCCCACGCCCCCGCCGGGGGTGCCCCGAAGGGGCACTGTCGTCGCGGTGCGTCGTTCACCACATCCTCGACGGTCCGAACGACCCACAGGCGGCTCGCCCGCGGTACACAACGGCCGGCCGCGTTCTCATCAGTCGTTGCCGCTCGCCCGCGCGAAGGCCTCGACGGCCTGCCCGACGCGCTCGCCCAGCTCGCGCGCCTGCTCGGCGCTGACCGACGGGAAGCACGCACGCACCGACCACGGTCCCGCGCCGAAGCCCTCACCGGGCGTCAGGATCACCTTCCACTCGCGTGCGAGCCAGGTCATCAGCGACCACAGGTTCTGACCCCTGAGGGCGCTTACAAGTTCCTCGCCACCGCGCGCGCGGGCCACCTCGGCCAGGTCGATGATGGTGCTGTAGCGGCTGCTCGGGCCCGCCGCCCAGGCCGGTGCGGGCAGCCCCAGGCCCTGGTAGAGGGCCTCCACGCGCGCGGCCAGCTCGCCGCGCACCCACGAGAAGTAGCGCCCCGCCTCGGGCTCGATCAGGTCGTAGACCGCACACAGGCAGATCAGCGCCTGCAGCGGCGTGGACAGCCCGCTCATGTGCGTGAAGCTCACCCCGCGGCTGTCGGCGACGATGCGCTCGCCCAGGGGCATTGCGCGCGGCTGCAGCGCCCGGCGGCAGTAGCGTTCGTCGGCGCCCTGCGCCGCGACCGCCCGCTCCGCCAGCAGGTGCTCGGCAACGCATTCAGGGTGAATGAGCACCACGCCCAGGCGCATGCCGGCAAGGCCGAAGTCCTTGGAGACGCTGTACACGCCGATGGTGTTGCGCGGCAGGCGCGCGATCTCGGTCTCGACGGGCTCGTCGAGGAAGTGCATGTACACGTAGTCGGCGAGCACCAGCAGGTCCGGGCGCTGCACGACGGCGCGTTCGAGGTCATCGAGGTCGCCCGGGCCGGTCACCACGGGCACCGGGTTGCCCGGCGACACCGTGATGGCCAGGCGCACGCGCGGGTCGTCGAGCTTCTCCAGCTCCGACGGCACCGCCGCCCAGCCCGCGCCCGGATCGCGGCGGATGGGCACGACCTCGCAGCCGAGCTGGCACTCGACGAGATCCCGCAGCGGCTCGTAGGTCGGCCACCACATGGCCACGCGGTCGCCGGAGTGGATCAGCCCGTTGCCCGCCAGCGTCGCCGCCACCTGGGCGATGCCCGTGGTGGCACCCTCGCAGGCGATCACGCGGAACTGTCGCGCCAGGTCGAGGTCGCCGCCGAAGAGCAGCGGCGCGAGGTAGCGCGTGACAATGGGCGCGACGAAGCTCAGCGTGGGCGGGCTGGGATAGATGCGTCCGGCGGCGGCCTCCGCCAGCTCGTAGAGTACGCGGTCGGGGCTGCGGTCGAGCAGAACCTCGCCCGCGAGGTAGTCGCAGGCGCGCGCGACGAAGCCCGCCCCCCCCACCAGCCCGGCCGGGCCGACCGCGCAGCGCTCCTCGAAGGCGCGGAAGGCCTCCCGGTGCGGGCCGTCCGGGTCGAGCCTGAGCGCAACCTCGCCATCATCCGGCGGGGTCGCGGGGGCCTGCGCGGCATAGAGCCCCAGCGCGTGCCAGGCATTGAGCACGCGCCGGAGCTGCCAGTTGGCGGCACCCCGCGAGGCGTCGAGCAGCGGCAGGTCATCCCGCTCCGAGCGCGCGGCCTCGGCGAGCAGCAGGTCGCGCAGCAGGAACGGGCTCTTGTCGGGAATCGCGAAATCCAAGCCGACGCCTCCGTGACCTCAGAGCGTATCGTCGGGTCGCCACGGCGGTACGAGCGCTTAGTCTATCCCCTTGCGGCGCGGCGGTCAACATGCCGGCAACGAGCGATCGCGGACTGGTGCGAACATTCGTTCTCCCAGGAACGTCGGTACATCAGGAGATGGCCGCCTGGACGCCATCGGTCGTGTTTACAGGGGCTGCGGCCTCTGGTATACTGGCAGGTGCGCACGTTGACAAGTGGTGGGGGCGACCGGCTTCGACGGGGAGCTGGTGAGTCGGGGCTGCGAGCCGAGATCTCCGGACTCTCGTGAAACGCCGGAACCCCAAAAACGCCAACACCGATTTGGCACTCGCGGCTTAATCGTCGCGACGTCCGCCCGACCTCCCGCCGATCAGGTCGGGGCCGGACGTCATTGGATCGGCCGAAGCGCGCGCCTGTGCTCGACTAGCGCGCGGGGGTAGCAGAGTCGAGCTTGCCGCGGCGGACCCGGTGCTCGGGGGCCGCCCCGGTTACTCAAAGCGGGCACTACGCTCGTAGACGCTCCGGACACCCCTTCTCGGACGCGGGTTCAATTCCCGCCGCCTCCACCAGTTGCCATCGTGCAGGTACACCGCAGAGCCCGCCCTGGTGGCGGGCTTTGCTGATGTACATGGGCCTCGCGCGCGGCCTACCTCGACGTGTACTCGCGGATCAGGTCGCGGAAGGTGGTGTTGTCGTAGACCTCGACGACGGCATCGCGCGCGCGCGCCCACATGCTGAGGAAGGGGCAGTCCTGGCCGAAGGGGCAGTCGGAGGCTCCGGTATCGATCATGCAGTGCACCGGCACCACAGGGCCCTGGACGAAGCGGATGATCTCGCCGACCGTGACCTCGCGGTCGGGGTCGGCGAGCATGTAGCCGCCCTCCTTGCCGCGCTTGGAGTCGACGAAGCCGCCCTGCTTGAGCTGCGCGAGGATGTTCTCGAGGAAGCGCGGCGGGATGGCCTGGGCCTCGGCGATGTCTCCGCTCTTGATCGGCCAGTCGTCCTCGCGCAGCGTGATCTCGTACATGGCGCGCAGGGCGTACTGACACTTCTGCGACAATATCACGGTGGCCCTCCTCCAGCAGCAGCGACCTTGAGCGCCGCACTCCCGGCGCCCGCGGGCGGTAGTATGCCCCGCGCCGGCGCGCAATTCCTCCAACTCCGGTCGGGATTCCGGGACAATGCTCACGATCCTGATGGCCGGCCGTCGCAGTCGTCCGCCGCGGGCCTTGCGCGGCCGCCTGCTTTGCGTTAGACTCCCGGCGACGCAGATATGGTGCATCTCCCGTGGAAGCAGTCAATCCATGAGACTGAGAGTGCTGGGCTGCGGCGTCTTTGAGCCGGAGCTTTCTGTATTGATCGTCGACTCGCCGCACGACGTGGACTTCGAAGCACTCGAGGCCGGGCTGCACGAGACGCCCGCGAAGCTGCGCGAGACCCTGCAGGAGCGCATCGACGCTGCGGCCGCCGAGGGCTACGATGCGGTGGCACTGGCCTACGGGCTGTGCGGCCGCGGCACGGCGGGCCTGATCGCCCGCGGCGTGGCGGTGGTGCTCCCGCGTGCACACGACTGCCTGACGCTGTTCATGGGGTCGCGCGAGGAGTACCGCCGGCAGTTCCGGCGCCACCCGGGCACGTACTACATCACGCCGGGCTGGTACACCCACAAGCTCGCGCTCGACCAGACCGGGCGGCTGCGGCGCTGGTCGCCGGACGCGCGCGAGCACCCGCGCTTCGCCGAGCTCTCGGAGCGCTTCGGCGAGGCGTCGGCGGTCGAGATCATCAACTTCCTGGCGAGCTGGAAGCGCAACTACACGCGCGTGGCGGTCATCGACACCGGCTGCGGGCAGGTGGATGAATGCCTGGGCATGGCCGAGCGCATCGCGGACGGGCTGGGCTGGCAGTGCGAGCGACTGGCCGGCGACACCTCGATGCTGCGCGACCTGGTCATGGGCCGCTGGGACCCGGGGCGATTCCTGGTCCTGCACCCCGGGGAGCGCTCGGAGTTCAACGGCGACGAGCAGGTGCTGGTGGCGGTGACCAGCGGCGGGCGCGTGGCCGAGTCCGCATCTGTGGAGGCGCTGGCGGCCGGCGAGGGCGAACCGGGGACGCGCGGGGGGCTGGGGCTGGGGATTGACGCAGGCGGGACGTACACCGATGCCGTGATCTACGACTTCGACGCCGGCGCGGTGGCCGGCAAGGCCAAGGCCCTGACCACGCACCACGATCCGCTCATCGGCATCAGCGCGGCGCTCGACCGGCTCGACTCCACGCTGCTGGCGGGCGTGAGCGTGGTAGCGCTGTCCACGACCTTCGCCACCAACGCCATCGTCGAGGACAGCGGCGGCGAGCCCGGCTGCATCATCATGCCCCACGAGGGCTTCGACGAAGCGCGCATCCGCTGGCCGCACCGCGCCATCATCGGCGGGCGCATGAGCATCGCCGGCGAGGAGCTGGCGCCCCTGGACGAGGAGGGCTGCCGACGTGCGGTGCGGGCGCTGCTGGCCGCGGGCGTGGACGCCTTCGCGGTCTCCGGCTACGGCAGCGTGCGCAACCCCGCCCATGAGCTGCGCGCCCGCGAGATCATCGCCGACGAGTGCGACCTGCCGGTGGTGTGCGGGCACGAGCTGTCCGGGCGCCTGAACTTCATCAACCGCGCAAACACCGCGGCGCTCAATGCGCGGCTGCTGCCGCTGATCGCCCGGCTGCTCGACGCGGCCCGGCGCACGCTGGGCGAGCGGGGCATCGCGGCGCCGCTGATGGTGGTCAAGGGCGACGGCTCGCTCATCAACGTGGACACCGCGCGCCAGCGCCCGGTGGAGACCATCCTGTCAGGACCGGCCGCGAGCGTGCTGGGCGCCCGGCACCTCGCGGGCGAGGGCGGCGCGATGGTCATCGACGTGGGCGGCACCACCACCGACGCGGCGATCATCGTCGAGGGCCGGCCGCGGCTGTCGCCCGAAGGTGCGCGCGTCGGTGGCTGGCAGACCAGCGTCGAGGCGGTGCGCATCCGCACCTCGGGCCTGGGCGGCGACAGCGCCATCGACTTCAACGTTGACCGCGACCTGCTGGTGGGGCCGCGCCGGGTGCTGCCGCTGTGCTACCTGGCCGCGACCACGGGCGATGGCGTGACGGCGACGCTGGCCTCGCTGCCGCGACGCGACGACGTCGTGCGCACCTGCGCGATGTCGCTCGACTTCCTGCTGCCCGGACCGATGGCCGCACACCGCGAGCCGACGGACGAGGAGCGGCGCGTGCTCGACGCGCTGCGCGACGCGCCCACGCACCGGGCGGCGCTGGCGGCGCGCCTGGGCCTGGCCTCGCCGCGGCTGGTGAACACGCGACGCATGGAGGATCGCGGGGTCATCCAGCGCGCGGCGCTGACCCCGACCGACCTGCTGCATTACACCGGTGAGTTCGCGGCGTGGGACGTCGCGGCCGCGCGCGCGGGCGTCGAGGCCTTCGCCCACCTCTACGGTTGCGCGCCCGACGAGCTGGTCGCGCTGACCTGGGAGCGCATCACGCGCATGCTGGCGCTGACGGTCATCGCCGAGGAGATGGGCCGCGAAGACCTCGAGGGGGAGGCGGCGCAGTCGCCGGCGCTGGCGGCGGTGCTCGAGCGGCTGCTGGCGCCGGGGCCGGACGGCCCGCTGAGCTTCGCGCCGGACTACGCGCGCCCGGTGGTGGGCATCGGTGCGCCGGCAGACGCCTTCCTGCCCCCGCTGGCCGAGCGGCTGAGCTGCGAGGTGCTGGTGCCCGAACACGCCGAGGTCGCCAACGCGGTGGGCGCGATCGTGAGCCACGTATCGGCGTCCGAGGTCATCGCGGTGCGCCCGAGTGAGTACGACGCGTTCACGGTCTACGCGCCGGGCGGGCGACGGGAGTTCGAGAGCCTGACCGCTGCGGCGGAGTACGCGGCGCGGGAGGCGTCGCGGGCCGCACGCGAGCGCGCGCTGGCGGCCGGCGCCGCCGAGCCGCGCGTGGAGCTGCAGGTGGATCGCCGCATCGGGCGGCTGTCCACCGGCGAGGAGCAGATCATCGAGGTGAGCGTGCGCGCCACCGCCATGGGCTACCCGGCCGCGGCCGCCGCCACCCGACACACGCCGCGAGCACATGGAGGTGGCAGACGTGGACCTGCAGGCCCTGATCGCACGAGCTTCGGCGGTCCGCATCCTGATGGAGGGAAACATCGAGCGCCAGGTGGTTGACACCATCGCGGAGCTGATCGCGGACGAGGAGTTCGAACTACTCAGCCACCTGATGCTGACCGGCTCTGAGGTGTCGGTGCGGCGCATGACCGATGCGCTGATCAAGGCCGAGGTGTTCGAGCCGCTGGTGGCGGGGGCGTGCATGCGGCGCGAGGTGAAGCGCACGGTGGCGACCGGCGGGGGTGGGGAGCTGGGCGCCGGGCGCATCTTCCGCGACTTCGAGGCGCCCGACGAGGGCGAGGCGGCGATCCCCGATCACATCCTGGAGGAGGCCGAGGCGATCTCGAAGAGCGCGGCGCAGAGCCGACGCATCGCCGCGCGGCAGGAGGCGCGGCTGGACCGCGACCCCGTGCGCCAGCACATCATCGAGCGCCTGGGGGAGCTGCTGAACACCTCCGAGCCCGCCATGGAGGCCATGATCGCCATCGCCCGCACCTCGGTGTGGGAGGACACCGCGCGCGCGGCGGCGATGAAGCTGGGCAACAACAAGATCGTGATGGGCCGCATCAGCCGGGCGAGCCGCTTCGAGGACATGATGGCGGTGGGCGAGGCGTCGGCGTCGGAGGCGGTGCGGCAGATCATCGCGCGCACGCTGGCGGAGGCGATGCCGCAGGCGTCCGACCCGTCCTACCGAGCGGCGCTGAAGTATGTAGCCGAGCACCATCCCTCGGAGGGCCACCGCCGCGCCGCCGAGCGCGCGCTGGGCGGCTGAGGGTCGCCCGACCTCTTCGGCATCCATCGCACTCACCCAGGGAGGCCGCGCGCAGCGAGTGGACTACCGCAGCCGGTGGCAGCAGAGGCGTCGCGAGCGGGTCACGCGACAACGGCTGATCATCATCGCCGTGTGCGTGCTGGCGGTGGTGGCGGTGGCCGTGGCGTGGCAGCGCATCGCCCGACCGGCGCCCGCGGGCTTCAGCGTGCCCGGCGCCGACATCTGCTGGCTGACTGCGGGCGATGACTTCCTGCTGGTGTGCGCCCGTTCGGGGCGGCTGGTGCGCACCACCCCAGAGCTGTCGGGCCAGGCTACCCGCTGGGCGCGGGACTTCACCCACCCCGCCGGCTTCCTGGGGCCGGCCGTGCCGGCGCAGGGGCTGGCACTGATCGGCTGCGCCGACGTGCGCCTGCGCGCGGTCGATGTCGCTACCGGGCTGCAGGCCTGGGAGCTGGCGGCGAGCGGGGCCGTGCCCGCAGTGGCGGCGCGCGACGAGCACGTCTACTTCGGCTCCGAGGACGGCTACGTGCACGCGGCGACCACGCAGGGCAGGTACATGTGGCACACCGGCCTGGGGGCGCCCGTGGTGGCCGGTCCGCTGGTCACCGACGAGTATGTCATCGCGGCGACGCTGGCGGGCGAGGTGCACTGCCTGGCGCGCGCGAGCGGCGCGCGCGTGTGGATGGTGGCGACCGACGCGCCCATCTACGCCGCGCCGCGCATGGGCCCGAGCACGATCCTCGTGGGCGATGATGCGGGCAAGCTGCACAACATCACCCCGGAGGGCGAGCTGGTGGCCGAATACGCCTTCGAGGGCCTGGTGCGCGCGCCGGCGGGCATCGCCGACACCGTGGTGGTCGCGGGTGACAGCGCCGGGAATGTCGCGCGCATCAACCCCAGCGACATGAGTGAGGTGTGGCGCACGCGCGTGCCCGGGCCGGTGGCCGCCGAGCCGGTCATCCATGCCGGACTGGTGTGGTGCTGCGCGGGCCCGAACCTGATCGCGCTGGACGTTGAGAGCGGGCGCATCCGGCGCCGTCTCGCCGCCGAGGCGGAGACCACCGACGTGATCGCCGCCTTCGGGCGCATCTACTGGGCCACCGCCGACGGGCGCGTGCGCATGATCAGTCCGTGACCTCACGTCGTCAGCCGCAGGCCGCGACTGCGGCGGGAGAAGCGATGTCCGAGACCGTCGAGCAGCGCACACGCCGCAATTTCGGCCTGGGCGTCTTCAACGGCTCGTTCTGGCTGCTGGCGCGCGCACTCACCGACCCCGACACGATCCTGCCCGCCTTCGCCGTGGCCCTGATGGGCGACAACCCCCTCTACGTCGGGCTGCTGGTCTCCGTGGTCAACGCCGGCTGGTTCTGGCCGCCGCTGCTCACCACCAGTGTGATGTCCACGCGCCAGAGCCGGCACACCTACTACAAGATCTCGGCGGTCGTGCGCATGGCGGCGATGGTCGCGGTGTGGGCGATAACGCGCTACGTCGCCGCCGACTGGCCGACGATCGCCTTCGTGGGCGTGGCGCTGAGCTACCTCGCCTACACCTCCGGCGGCGGGCTGGGCCTCATCCCGTTCATGAGCGTGGTGACCGACTCGGTTCCGCCCGAGCGGCGCGGGGCGTTCTTCGCCATGCGCTACTTCTTCGGCGGGCTGATGGCCTTCGGCGCGGGCTTCTGGGTCAAGTGGCTGCTGGGCGAGCACAGCGGGCTGGGCTTCCCGGAGAACTACGCGCGGCTGTTCGGCGCGGCCACCATCGTCGCGGCCATCGCCCTCGTGTCGTGGTGGTTCGCCTACGAGCCGCGGCACAAGGTGGAGACGCGCAGCCTGCCGCTGTCGGCGCAGCTGGTGCGCGGCTGGCGGCGCGCGCGACGCGAGCCCAACTTCCGGCGCTTCATGCTCTCACGCGTGATGCTGGCGGTCGCCATGGGCCTGTTCACGCCCTTCATCATCCCCTACGCGTTCAGCGGCCTGGGGATGACCGAGGCGATCGTCGGACTGGCGCTGGCGGCGAAGGTGCTCAGCAACAGCCTCTCCAACCTGCTGTGGAGTCGGCTCAGCGCGGTGCGCGGCAACCGCTATCTGCTGTTGGTGGCGGGCTCGCTGGAGGTGCTGGCGTTGCTGCTGGTGCTGTCGCTGCCGCTGCTGCCGCGGGCGGCGCTGGGGAGCGTGCTGGGGTTGCAGTTTGACCTGCCGCTGGTGATGCTGCTGGTAGTGATGGCCGCCGCGGGCGCGGGCGAGAGCGGGCAGTTCACCGCCCACATGGCCTACCTGCTGGACCTGGCGCCCGAGCGCACGCGCTCGGTGTACATGGCGACCTACTACCTCGTGGTGCTGCCGATGTGCTTCATGCCCCTGGCGACGGCGACGATCATCGGCGCGCAGGGGCGCTACATGGTGGCCTTCGCGCTGGGCGCGGTCGCCATGGCGGTGACCATGCTCCTCTACCGCCGCCTCGCCGACCTGCGCAACGGTCCCCAGCCGGCCACCGCGGCCTCAGCGGTCACCGCCTCCAGACTCGAGCCGCCGGCGAAGTGACGACCGCGGCGGCGCCGAAGAGCCGCCCTCCGAACTGCCGCGTCCTTCCGGAGCGGGAGCGCCCCGCCCCCGTGTCGTCGCCCCTGGCCGCGCTCCCGCACGCCCCCACGCACAAAAGAAGACCGCCCGACAACGGATGCCGGGCGGTGGCTCGCACATAGGGTGCGTCGATGGATGATAGGGTCCCTGCGGCGAGCATTCACTCTGATTGAGCTGCTGTATGCGCTTAAACGAACCTGACGCACGGAAGTTCCGCGCGCCGATTTAAGCTTGTATGAACAAGAACGCTCACCGGCCCCCGGCGCGCGCCGCCCGTCTGTCGGGCCCTACGGTTCAATGTGCAGCAGGTCATCGTCGTCGGCCTGGTCCTGGCCGTTGACCCACTGCTGCAGGGCCTCGAGGATCTCATCGCGGCTCATGGTGCGGCCGGCGAGCAGGCCGCGCAGGTCGCGCAGGCTGCGCGAGCGCACCTGCTGGCCCGCGAAGGCGCGCTGCAGGTGCGTGAGCACGTCATCGCCCAGCAGCGGCATCAGCCCGCGCGCGCCGGTGTCCTCGGGCAGCCGCACCAGCTCCGCCAGCCGACGGGTGGTCTCCCCGCGATGCGGCAGCGTGCGGATGTACTCCGCCAGCGCCCGCTGGTTGGTCGGCTCTCTAAGCGTGGCGAGGTACTCCTCGACCCCCTGCCGCGCCAGCGCCTCCAGCTCCGAAGCGGGGCGCAGGTTCAGCTCCTCGCCCAGCCGCAGGCCACAGGTCGGGCACACAGGCTGCAGCTCCAGCGCCTCCGCCAGCTTCATCTCCCGGCAGCGCTTGGCCAGCTCGCGCTCGATCTGCTCGTTGACGTAGCTGAGGTCGTGGCGCACCTGCAGGTCGAGGCGATCGAGCGCCGACAGCACGCGCATCTCGGGCGTGGCGCGCACGGCGTTGTAGGGCTCGAACGCCGAGGCGCGGTAGGCGGCGTTGTGCCAGGCGGCGTAGCGCCGCCGATAGCGCGTGAAGAACACCTGCGCCAGCCGCACGAAGGCCTGCTCCTCGCCCACGGCCTGCTCGCCCGAGCAGATCATCCCCAGCAGCCGGTCGCGCAGCTCGACCAGGTCTGAGTCGGCGGGGAGCCACAGGTCCTCATCGGTCAGATAGCTCTGCAGCGCCACGAGCTGCGGGCCGACGTCGCGCACGAAGTGCTCGAGCAGCTCGACGACGCGCAGCAGATCGCGCAGCTTGCTGACGCCGTTGGTGGTCTCCAGGTAGGGCTCGGCGCCGTCGAGCAGCCGCTGGAGCCCCTCGGCCGCGTACGAGCCCGGGTCGATCAGGTCGAGGAAGCGCTCGACGTGGCTCAACGCCGCGAGTGACTCGCGCCACGCCGCCACGGGCTGGCCGAGGCGCTCGCGCAGCGAGCCGACGCCCTCGCGTAGTTCGGCCACACGCGTCAGCCACTGCCCCCGCGCCTGCACCAACGCCTCCCAGACGGCGGCCTGTGCGGCGTGGTCGGGGTTGGCGACCGCCTGCTCGAACATGATGCGGCAGATGCGCGAGAGCGCGGTCCACTGCTCGTATGACAGCAGCGCCGGCCGCGCCACCATCTGCAGGTGCCGGGCGATGGGCGTGGGGATGTCGGCGAGCTGCACCGGCTCCCCCTCGGCGTCGAGGGCCATCAGGTAGCCGCGCCGGATGAGCGAGGCGATGAGCAGCTCGAACAGCTCGGGCGGCAGCCCCAACTCGGACTTGAGCAGATGCTCGGCGAGGTCGGCGCACGCCAGCGGCCGGCCGCGGCGCGTCTCGGGGGTCTGATCGCGGGCGCGAATGCGCTGCATGACCTCATCGGCGGCGGCGCTGCGCGCGATGTCGAGCAGGTAGCCGTCGCCCTCGCGGCGCGCCACGCCCAGCGGGATCATGAAGGCCTCGATCAGCGTGCCCAGGCGCGACTCGGCGTCGGTCACCACCTCGCCCGGGCGCACGAAGTCGTCGATGATGCTGTCGATCTGCTCGCGCTCGGCCAGGAGCTGGCGCGGGGCGATGCGCGCGAACTCGGGGAAGATACGCTCGAGCGCCCAGCTCGCGATGCTGCTCAGCGCGGTGGTCCAGTCGCCCGCCATCGCGCCCAGCTCGCCCGCCGAGACGATCTCGCCGAAGGCCGAGAGCACGGCGCCCTCGTAGTACGCCGCGCGCACGATCTCACGCACCTGCGCGCCCAGCCGCGCCTCCTCCTCCTCGAGGCGCTGCACCAGGCCCTTCTCCTGCTCGAGGCTGTCGCGCTGGCCCAGCAGCAGGCGGCAGGCGGCGCAGTCGCGCAGGGCGTCCAGCTCGCGTTCGTGCAGGGGGCGCGGCAGCCAGCACAGTACCGAGGCGGCCCAGCGCCCGGCCATGGCGGTGTCGGTGATCTCGCGCCAGCGCGTGCGCTGAGTCTCCGGCGCGATCAGCCCGCCGACGTAGAGGTGCACGCTGGCGATGTTGGATGGGTCGGACAGCTCCTGCACGCGCCGGCTGATGTCCAGCTCGTCGATGCGCAGCACGCTCTCCAGGCTTGCGGACATACCGCGGCCGGTGTTGCGCCAACGTACTTCGAGCACGGGCCCGTCAACCAGCTCCGCGAGCGGCAGCGCCGGGCCGGAGTGCGCGACGGCTGCCTCCATCAGGCGCGGGTCATCGCGCGCGATGCTCTCGCGCGCCAGTGAGAGCCGCTCGCGCAGCGTGTCGCTCAGCGGGGTGTGCACCTCGATGCAGTACACGTCCTCGTTCTCATCGCGCCCACGCCGAACCTCGACGAAGCGCCCGTGCAAACGCGCCGCCTCGAGCACGCCGCGCAGCTCCTCGGGCTCGGCCAGCGGCGTGCCGTCCGAGGCCAGGCCCAGGGCGACGCGCAACTCCTCCTCGCCCGGCCACAGGTTCGCCAGCCGCAGGGCGATCAGAGCGCGCACGGTGCGGCGCAGCAGGTCGGGATTGCGCGGATCGACCTCGGCGGCGTGCGTCTCGTAGTACTCCAGCGCCTGGGCGAGGTAGGGCGCGGCGTCCGGCGTGGAACGCAATTGCGGCTGCATGACGTCGAAGACCTCGGCGACGGTCAGTGGCTGCAGGTGGCTGCGCTCGTCGAGCATCCCGGCCTCGGCGGCGCGCCGGATCACGGTCAGCAGCCCGTCGGCGCGCCCGAGCACGCGCCCCGCCAGCTCGCCGGCGCACTGCGCCGCCAGCGGGTCGAGCGGGTAGTGCTCCAGCAGCTCCTCGGGCGCCGGACCGTCCTCGAAGGCGTTGGCGTAGGCGGCGACCATCTCATCCAGCGCCGGGCCGCAGTCCACGTCCTCCGCGGGCCGCACGGCGTCGGCGACCACGCGCCGCATGTGCGCGGAGCTGAGAGCGAGGCCGCCGCCGTAGAGGTCGGAGATGCGGCGCGCCAGGTGCGGCTCGACGCCGGGGATCTCACGCAGCGGCACCTCGAGCGCGGCGACGGTCCAGATGGGCGCGATCTTGCCCCGATGGGCCAGGAATTCGAGGAAGACCAGGTCGCCCTGCATGGCCTTCTCCTCGACGCTGGCGAGGAAGCGGCCCAGGTCGTCGATGAGGTAGAGCACGCCGGAGATGCGCTCGCCGTCGGCGATCTCGAGCAACCGCGCCATGCGCTCGACGCGCGACTGGCGGAAGTCCAGCGGGTAGCCGATCGACTGCGCGAACTGATGGCCCACGCGCACCGCCGACTCCTCGTCGCGGTCGCGCAGCTCGGCCCAGCTCTGCGCGCGACCGGTGCGCTCGGCGATGTAGGCGTCCAGCTCGGCCTCGAAGCGCGGCGCGACGTGGCGCTCGATCAGCTCGAGGGCGTAGGAGTGCTGCGAGAGCGGCACGACGATGTCGTAGGGGTGGCGGCGCAGCTCCCACTCGGTGCGCTCGAAGACGATGTCCTCGAGCAGCTCGTCGCGCCCGCTGTGCTCCTCAAGCGGCAGCGGGACGACCAGCACGGGCGCGGCCTCGTGCAGCGCGCGCAGATGGTCGGCCAGCGCGGTCTTCGCCAGGGCCAGCTTCTTGCGCGCGCGCCCGCAGCCGGCGAGCAGCAGCAGCGTGCACAGCAGGTGGCTCTTGCCGGCGCCCGCGGGCCCGGTAACCAGAAAGCCGTCGCCCTTGCCGTCGCGGCGGGCGAGGCTGGCCAGCACGGTGGACAGCGCGGCATCGGCCTCGGGGTCATCGGCGGCGTACGCGGACAGAACGCCGTCGAGTGCGGCGACGGCGTCCTCGTCGGGATCGCGCAGCAGGCGCCGGCGCAGCGCGGCGGCGTCGGCCAGCTCGAAGCTCTCCTGCAGCCCCTCGATTGTGATGAGTTCCGCGAGTGTCATCAGTCACCGTTGGCGCGTGTTGTGTGCGCTTCGCTCGGGTCGCTCCACGCCCCGACCTTCCCGTGCGACGGGCTTCTCCGCCCGTCGGCGCTTGCTGGCGCTGGCCAGGAGCGGGCCGGGATGGAACCTGAGACCTGCCCGCCTGCTCGCGCAGGCATGCAGGTCTCACAGCTCGCTTCGCTCGCTGCGGCCCCTCCGTACGGCACGGCACTCGCCGCCCGATGATCGACGGCGCCGGCAGGCTGGAGGCCTGCCCCACCGATGACGAGACCCCGCGGCGGGCGTTGACCGTCGGCTACGCCTCGCAGCGGTAGCCGTCCGCGAGGGCGCCCACGGCCTGCTCGAAGCTGTCGTGGGTGGCGGTGATAGGCCCTCCCGAGCGGCGCCCGTCGATGGTGCAGAAGCCCGCCGCGGCCGCGCGCTCGGCCAGCACATCGACGACCGGCCCGCGCAGGCAGAACAGGCGCGAGAGCGCCATCATGCGCAGGTGCGCGCGAGGAACGGTTCTTCTGCCCCGTGATGCGAACTCCTCCCAGAGCGCGTAGACGAACGCCTGCCAGCCCGGGCCGCGGTGGGTCGGGAAGTACCCCAGGCAGCGACCGTCGTCACGGCTGATCCAGGTGGCGCCCAGCGCCCCGCCCTCGCGCAGGATGCGCAGCGCGCACTGCGTGCTGGTCGGGTCGTCGAGTCGCCAGCGCCGGCGCGCGTACTCATCGACCAGCCG
Source organism: Candidatus Zipacnadia bacterium (assembly GCA_029820295.1). Lineage (GTDB taxonomy): Bacteria > Armatimonadota > Zipacnadia > Zipacnadales > UBA5352 > JALGVA01. The sequence continues at coordinate 9,818 of JALGVA010000006.1, read as the reverse complement.
GTGGGTGATGACCTCGTCGGTCTCGAGCAGCCGGCCGGCGTTGATGGCGGCGAAGTCCGCCTCGCTCATGCCCGCGGGCATCCGCCCCAGCACGAAGCGCGGGTAGAAGACCTCCTCGGCGACGGCCATCACGAGCCGCTCGCGGCGCGCGGTCGCGTAGAGCAGCAGGTGCCGCGCGTCCAGGCGGCGGCCCGCTGCGGCGATCAGCTCCGGCAGCGTGCAGGGCGGGCCGTCGCAGCCATCGTCCCCGCGTGCGGCGCAGTCGCACATCACCCGGCGCGCCAGCGTGGAGGCGATGCGGCGCGCGCGCTCGTGGTCGGGCGCGGGCACCAGCGGCGCGACCTGCTCGACCACCTCGGCGTGGTCGCAGCCGCAGGCGGCCAGCTCCGCGGCGGTGACCGCCTCCGCGAAGTGCAGGCCGACGCGCACGCTGCCGAACTCGGACCGCGCGGACTCGGACACCCTCAGTCCACCTCTCTCCCGCAGCGGCATATTCGCGCCACGCCCGCGCGTGTCCTCTGCGAGGGAGGATTATGCGCCCCGGCGCGGAAGCTAGGCGATGAATCCCACGACGCCACGAGACGAGCGGCCCGGCCGGCGCGCCTGCCGGCATGGGTCCGCTGCCGAGGGAGGGCCCGCGCGATGCTCACAGTCGCCATCTGCGGCGCCGGAGGCCTGGGCCGCAACCACGCCGAGAACTACGCCGCGATCCCCGACGCCGAGGTGGCGCTGGTGTTCGACGTCGTGGCCGATGCCGCGGCGGCGCTCGCCGACGACCTCGACGCGCGCGCGACCACCGATGAGGCCGACCTCTGGGCCGATGACATCGACGTGGTGGTCATCACCACGCCCACGCCCTTCCACGCCGATTACACCATCAAGGCGGCGCAGGCGGGCAAGCACATCTTCTGCGAGAAGCCCATGTGCCGCACCATGCAGCAGGGGGAGGCGATGCTGCAGGCGGTCGCCGATGCCGGCGTGACCTTCATGGTCGGCCACGTGCTGCGCTTTTTCCCTGAGTACGTGCTCGCGCGGGACCTGATCCAGTCCGGGGAGATCGGCCAGGTGGGCGTGGCGCGCACCAGCCGCATTAACACGCTGCCCGGCGGTCCCAACTCGTGGTTCTGCAACTACGAACTCAGCGGCGGCGTCACGCTCGACATGACCATCCACGACTTCGACTGGCTGCTGTGGACGCTCGGGCCGGCGCGGCGGGTCTACTCGGTCGGTGTGCCCGAGCGCATGCCGCCGATCGATTACGGCCTGACCACGATTCGCTTCGAGTCGGGCGCGATCGCGCACTGCGAGGGGAGCTGGGCGGACCTGGGGCAGTTCCGCACGAGCTTCGACATCGCGGGCTCGGCGGGGCTGCTGCGCCACGACAGCACGCAGATGGCGACTCTGCAGACGCAGATCCGCGGCGGCGCCGAGGGCCTGGCGGCGGTGCAGGTGCCCGAGAGTCCGGCGGTCAAGTCGCCCTATCTGCTGGAGGACGAGCACTTCGTGCAGTGTGTGATCGAGGGCCGCGAGCCGGCGATCTCGGGTGACGAGGCGCTGGCGGCGGTCGAGGTGGCGCTCGCTGCGCTGGCCTCCAACGAGGCCGGCGGCAAGGTTGTGCAGTTGTAGGGCGGGGACCTGTGCCCCGCCTGCCGTACTGCCGCAGTCGTTCCGTGCGACGGGCCCCTCGCCCGTCGGCCATTCAGGACGGTCACTCACCGCCGGCACGACGCACGGACCAGGAGTGCCCGTGCCACGGAACGGCACGAGGATGTCAACTGCTGCGCAGGAGGTACCGGACGATGACCCGCCTGGCCATCATGAGCTTCGCGCACCTGCACTCTGACTTCTACGCCGGGGCGATCGCCGGCCTGCCGGAGATCGAGATCGCGGGCGTGTGGGACGACAACCCGCAGCGCGGCGAGGAGAAGGCCGCGCACTACGGGACGCGGTTCTTCGCCACGCCCGAGGAGCTGTTCGCGCCCGAGAACGGGATCCAGGGCGCGATCGTCACCAGCGAGAACGTGCACCACAAGCGTGACGTGCTGGCGGCGGCGCAGGCGGGCGTGCATGTGCTGTGCGAGAAGCCGATCTCGGTCTCGATGCACGACGCGCAGGTGATGATCGACGCCTGCGAGCAGGCGGGCGTGCAGCTCATGATCGCCTTCCCGTGCCGCTACTCGCCCGCGGCGCAGCGGCTGATGACGATGGTGCAGGAGGGGGAGCTGGGCGAGATCCTGTGCATCAAGGGCACCAACCGGGGCGAGAACCCGGGCGGGTGGTTCAACGACCCGTCGCTGGCGGGCGGCGGGACGGTCATCGATCACACGGTGCACGTGGTGGACGTGATGCGCACCATGCTCGGGCAGGAGGTCGTGAAGGTCTACGCGGAGATCGACACGCTCTTCGACCCGTCGCTGCCCTGCGACGACGCGGGCGTACTGACCATGAACTTCGAGGGCGGCTGCGTGGCGACGCTCGATGCCTCGTGGTCGCGGCCGGACAACTACCCGACGTGGGGCGACGTGACCATGGCCGTGATCGGCACCGGTGGGAACGCCTGGGCCGACCTGTTCGTTGAACATGTAGATGCGTGGCGCCCGGCCGACGGCACCTACCTGTGGGAGCCCTACGGCCATGACGCGAACGCCGACCTGATCGCCGACTTCGCGCGCTGCATCCAGACCGGCGCGCCGGTGCCCATCACCGGCCATGACGGGCTGAAGGCCATGGAAGTCGCGCTGGGGGCGTACCGCGCGGCCGAGACCGGCGAGCCCGTGGCGCTGCCGCTGGCCTGATACGCGGGCCACCGCACGTTGATGCAGGTTACCGGGGGGGCGCCCCCGGCAATACTCGGCGGACGCCGCCAGGATGGGTGATGATCGATGCACTTCCTGACCAGGACCTGTGGCGCCATCTTCATCACACTCGCCGTGATTACCCTCATTCTGGCCATCATCGACACCGCGCCCGAGGCCATCGCGGCCGCGGATCAGCTTCGCGAGGGCAACAACCCGCTGCCCGTCGCCACCAGCGCCAAGTACCGCATCGGCTCCGAGGTGCTGACTGACCTGCTGGCGCTGGTTACCTTCGCGCTCTTCGGATGGTTCCTGTGGACGTCGGAGATCCAGCAGACCTGGGCCGTGGTCATCACCTTCCTGCTGGTCACCGGCTCGGTGGTGGTGCGCGTCACCCCGGTCCTGCCCATGAACATCGCGCGCCTGTCGCCGGGGATGGCGTTCTGGGGGGCGCTGGTCATCGACGACTACTATCCGTCCCCGGTGGTGCCGGGCAAACGTACGCGCAGGGTTGAAACCTTCCCGAACAACCGGTACAGCGCGCTGGCGGTGACCGAGCAGAACCTGTCGGGCAGCGAGATCCATCCGGGGCAGTCGGTGGTGCTCAACTTCACCGACAACCAGCAGGCGGCACGCACCTTCTTCAGCCAGCGCGGCGGGCAGATCATCGGCAAGCTCGCCGGCACGCGCACCATCCTCGACTGGGATCACGACAAGGCGCTCTACCCGGTGCCGCACCTCATGGTCGAGGAAGTCGCCCCGGTCGGCGCGCGCTCGGCGGGGGGATAGCCGCAACGGGGGAGGCCTGACGCATGGATGAGGCACTCGACACTCAGCTCTCCATGGCGGCGCTGGTCCTGGTGGTGCTGCTGCTCGCGGCCCAGGTCGTGCTCATGGCCGGAAGCCTGTGGCTGCCGCTCGCCGGCGTCGCCAACCAGCTCCTCGAAGACGAGCCGGACGCCTATCCGCCTGAGCCGCAGGTCGTCGCGCCGGAGGGGGTACCGCCTCCCGCGCAGGGAGCTGAGCCCGAGCCGGAACCCGCTCCGGGGCCGACGCCGTGGCGCTGGGCGGCCTACGGGATGTCCTTCCTCACGCTGTGCGTCGCCGGCTTCGCTGCGTGGCGGCTGAACAGCTACACCCAGGAGCGGATGCGCTGGACCTGGGTGATGGCGGCGGGGATCATCGCCACCGGCGTGGGCATCTTCGCCGCGTGGACCATGGTGCGCCAGGCGTTCATGTACCAGCAGCTCGGCGGGCAGTAGCCGGGAATGCCGATCCGCAGTGCAGGCGCCCTCGTGTGCTGACGTCGTTCGTTGAACCGGGGGATCTGTCCGTGGAGGAAGACCGGCGCGAGGAGCTGCTGTCGTGGGCGGCGCTGCTCGCAATCCTGCTGATGCTGGCGGGCGAGGCGGCGCTGCTGACCACGCACCTGTGGGTGCCGCTGGCACGCGCCACTGAGCGGGTGGCGGAGGAGGAGTAGGCCGAGACGTACGCCGCCGAGGAGCCGCCGCCCACCCCGGCCACGCCGACCGGAGTCGAGCCGGTGCCCGGTCCGCTGGAGATGCAGCGCCGGCCCAGCCCGTGGCGGTGGGCGGCATACGGCATCACGGTCGCGGCGGCGGCGCTCGTGGTCGTGGCGCTGCGCCGGCGCATCGAGGGCACGACCGAGCCCGGGCGCTGGCTGTGGGTGTTGCTCATGGGCGGGCTGGTGGTCATCTGGGGGCTGCTGGCCGCGTGGCTGATGACGCGGCAGGCGTTCATGTTCGAGCAGATCATCGACCGGCCGGGCGTGCACGGGCCGGCGCAGTTATGAGGACTCCGACACGATGACCGACGCCCTGCGCCGGATCGCCGAGCGCAAGCGGCGTGAAGTGGAGGCCGCGCGCGCCGAGCTGCCCCAGCATGAGCTGGTGCAGCAGATGCTCGCGGGCGTGGAGCCCCGCCGCAACCTGCGGGCGGCGCTGGCCGGGCGGGAGCTGCGGCTGATCGCCGAGATCCGCCGGCCACCGGCCGAAGCGGCGGCGGCACGGCTGATGTTCGACCCTCGCTTCGTGGCCCAGGAGTTCGCCGGCGCGGGGGCCGCGGCCATCGCGGTGGCGCCCGATGACCCGCAGGTGGGCTCGGAGCTGCACCTGTTGCGCCGGGCGCGCAGGTACATGGCGCTGCCGGTCATCGCCTGGGACTGGTTCGTGGACGAGTACCAGGTCTACCAGGCGTGGCACCACAACGCCGACGCGGTAGCGCTGACCGTCGGCCTGGTCGATGACGATGCGCTCCAGCAGATGGTGCGCGCGGCGGGCAAGCTGCGCATGACGCCGATCATCGTGGTGCGCGACGGCTTCGAGATCGACAGCGCGCTGGCCGCCCATGCAACCGTGGTCGCCATCGACAACCGCGATCCGGCCACGGGCGAGTCGGACCTGTCGGTGACCGAGCGGCTCGCGCAGCACATCCCGGGCGATGTGCTGGTCATCTCCGCGCACGGGATCGTCGGGCGCGCCGACGCCGAACGCGTGGCGGCCGCGGGGGCCGACGCGGCGCTGTTTGAGCCGCCCCCCAACTATGAGCGGGCGCGCGACGCCATCCGCGACCTGCGCGGGGTGCCGGCGCCCGGCCGCGACGCCGAGGGCCGGCCGAAGCCGCAGGAGGAGGACTGAGCCATGGTCGAGGATCGTGACATCATCGCCATGATCGATCACGCGGTGCTCGCCCCCGACTCCACGCGCGACGACGTGCTCGCGGCCTGCGCGCTGGCGGCGGAGTTGGGCGTGGCGGGCGTGTGCGTGCATCCTCGCTGGGTGCGCACCGCCGCCGAGGCGCTGGCGGGCAGCGGCGTGGCGACCGGCACGGTCGCCGGCTTCCCGCTGGGCGCCAACACCAGCGAGACCAAGGCCGCCGAAGCGCGCGAGGCCATCGTGCACGGCGCCGACGAGATCGACATGGTCATGGCCATCACTGCATTCAAGTCCGGCGACCGCACGGCGGTGCTTGACGACATCGCGGCCGTGGTGGGCGCGGCCTACGCGGCCGCGGCGGAGCAGCCGGTGGTCAAGGTCATTCTGGAGATGTGCTACCTGACGCTGGATGAGAAACGCGTCGCCGCCGAGCTGGCGGTCGAGGCGGGCGCGGACTTCCTCAAGACTTCGACGGGGCTGGGGCCGTCGGGGGCGACGGTCGAGGACGTAGCGCTGCTGCGCGAGGTCGCGCCTGAAGGAGTGGGCGTGAAGGCCGCGGGCGGCATCCGCACCCTCAGCGACGCGCGGGCGCTGGTCACCGCCGGCGCGACGCGCATCGGCACCAGCTCGACGCGCGCGATTGCGGACGAGCTGGGGCTGCGGTAGGCCAGCCCTGCCCTACCGCCCGACCGCGCCCGGGAACAGGTCCGGCGTCCACTCGGTGGCCTGCTCGCCGCGCTCGCACTGCGCCGCGTCCGCCCAGTACGTGCCCGGGTCCTCGCAGTACCAGCTCACCCACACGTGCTCCGGCCGGCCCCCCTGGGCGCCGAACCGACCGGTCACCTGGTAGCGCGCCCACTCGGTGGTCAGCTCGTGGCGTTGCGAGGTGTCGCCCACGCGCAGCGTCACGCGACGCCCGGGCTCGTCGGCCTTCATGTACATCGAGAAGGTGTAGGGCTCGCCCGCGACGGCCTCCGGCCCGTACCTGGTGGTCGAGTAGGGCCGCACGATCTCGCCCTCGCGCCCGCTGGTGCGCAGGCTGCACTCGCCCTCCCAGGCCTCGTCGAAATCCTGCGTCCACTGCGCGTCCGGCTCGCCGATGCGCGGGAAGACGCGCTGGGGCGGCCACCACATATCCGGCCAGCCGGGCATGACCGCGTGCTCGAAGCTCGCGTTGGCCAGCAGGTTGCGCGCGTCGGGGGCCTCGCCCACCTCCTCGAGGAAGACGTTGTCCCACCAGCCCTCGCCGCCCACGCGGTAGAGGCTCAGCCACACGCGCAGCTCGACCGGCTCATCGCCGATGGTCACCTCGCGCGACAGCGACCGCCACTGCTCGGCGCCGGCCTGCAGCGTGAGGCTGGGCGTCTGCGCGACGCCGTGGCCGTCGCGGCCGATCATCATCATGGAGATACGGCCGGTGCCGCAGGTGATGGTGCCGCGGATGTCGCAGCCGTAGCGGTAGCGCGTGTTCGGCTGCAGCGTGATCCAGTCGCTGATGATGCACGCGTTGCCGTAGTCGTGGTCGCGTGCGATGTGCAGGCAGCGCCCGGGGGCGTTGTCGCGCTCGGGGAAGTCGATCTCCGCAGGCGGGTTGTCGGCGTTCCCGCCCGGCGAGACCTCCCAGCCCTCCGGGCCTTCCAGCTCACCGTTTGTCAGCATGTTGCGCTCCGGCGGGGGCATGGTCGGCGGCGTCGGCGCCCGCAGTTTCTCCAGCGCCTCGCCGCCCACGGTCACGCTCAGTCGCGTCTCGTCGGGCAGCCGGAAGCCCTCGATGCGGTAGGCGCGCACGCCGTAGCCCTCGATGGAGTCGGCGAAGCTCTCGGCGCTCACGGGCGCGGTCTCGTCAGCGAACATGCGGCTGACGGTCGCAGCGTCGGGGAGGCCATCGAGAGTGAAGCGCACCTGGGCCTCGTTCGGCTCGGTGTTGGCGGCCAGGATCACCGGCGTGCCGTCGGGCTCGACAAGCACACACGCGTGCACCGGCGGGTACTCGAAGCGCCGGGCCTCGCGCGGAAGGTACTCCACGGTCTGCGCGGGCTGGCGCGTGAGCAGTGCGGGCATCAGCGTGCGCACCCGCCGCGTCACCTCGTGGAAGTTGTCCCAACTCAGCGCGTGGTAGACCGGGTTGCGGAAGTAAAGCAGCCCGCGCCCGCCGTAGATCAGCGCCATGAAGGTCTGACACATCTGCTCCTCGGGCAGCAGCGGGCGCACCGAGCCGGAGTAGTACTCGCTCTCAGGCACGATCCACAGCGTGGTGTGCATCTCGTCGGCGAAGCGCCGGGCCCGCTCCTGGGTGATCGCGGGGTAGGCGAGCGTATGGCGGATTTCGGTCGGCTCGGGGTGACCCATCACCATGTAGGGATCGATGCCCACCAGGTCCATGGTGTCCTCCCAGCCGGGCTCCTGGGGCACCCAGCTTGAGAACAGCACGTAGACCGGATGGTGCGGGTCGAGGCGGTGTGCGGCGTCGTAGAGGATGCGGCAGCCCTCGCGCGCGATGTCGCCGAAGGGCTCGTCGATGCCGTAGTAGGCCAGCATCGCCGGGTGGTCACGCAGCGCCTCCATGACCGGGGGCATGCATCTCTCCGCGCAGTCCTGGATGGCCGCGGGGAACTCGGGATCGGACTTGCCGATGCCCGCGTTGCGCAGCGTGCGGCCCTCGGGGGTGAAGAAGTAGCGTGGCAGGTAGTCGATGTACTTCAGGCCGCTCGCCAGCGCGGCGTCGGCGATGGTGCTCGGGGTCTCCCCTTCCGAGGCGCGGTAGGGCACCGCGAACGAGCTGACCATGTTGAAGCCTGCCTCGGCGTAGTCGGGCACATCCCGCGGCTCGGTGGCCATGAACCCGAGCGGGAAGAACGGCTCGCCATCGACCAGCGCCACCTGGCGCACGCGGTCGATCTTCACCTCGCCCGGGCGCGGCGCCAGGCGCGCCAGCGTCATCGCGCGCCCCGAGACTTCGCGGCCCTGCGCGTCGCTCAGCACCACCGCCAGCGCGTGCTCGCCGAGCGCGATGTCGGCCAGAGGTAGCTCCAGCATCTGCTCGCCGCCGACCGGCTGATCGCTGCGGGCCAGGACATCGCCCCCGGCCGCGCTGACCGTCAGCGACCAGCCCGCCAGCTCCGCGTCCGGCGCGCGCACCTGGCAGACCACGCGCGCGGTGTCCTCGACCGAGTAGTACGAGCGGTCCAGCCACGCCGACAGCGGGCTCAGCGGCGTGGTGTCCTCCACGGTCAGCCACTGGCGCAGCTCACCGGATTCCGGATCGACCAGCCGCAGTGTGACGGCCCGGTCTGAGGGCACCGCCGCCGGCACGAAGATGCTCAGATCGCGATCATCCTTCGCGCCCCACTCGACCGGCACGGTAACCGTCGATGCGTCGGTGCGCGTGGGCTCGTCGATCACGCGCAGCTCGAGCGCGCCGGGCATGCCGGTAAGGTTCTGAGCGTGCACGGTCACCTCGTACCCCCAACCGCGGTCGCCCTCGCGGTAGCTGCTCACCTGCGGATCGGTCAGCAGCGGCGCGAACGCCGGCGCTCCGCCCCCCAGCGGCGCCATCGGCAGGAAGGCGTCCAGCTCGTTGAACAGCCGCCTCACCGGCGCCACGCACGACCACTGCGCGGGCTCGGTGCGCTTGTTGCGGCACAGGTTCAGGTACCACTGGTCCCCGCCGCCGTAAAGCACCACCAGCGGCAGCGCGATCTCCGCCACCCAGCCGTCATCGGTCACCGCGGTCGCCGAGCGCCAGCCGGTGTCCCAGCGCCGGTAGGGCGTGCGCCCCGGCCAGCCCTGCTGCTCGGCGCGGATGTTGCTGGCCGAGAGCAGGAAGTGGTAGTAGCGCGAGCGGTCCGGAACCGGCGCGATCAGCACCTCGACCGAGTCGTCGAGGTTCACCGGCCCATCGTGCACGGTCTGCTCACGCACGATCTGCTCGGGATGCGCCTCGCGACAGGCGAAGCTCAGGTAGAGCCAGGTGCCGTCCGCGCACAGCCGGGCCTCGGTCGGCGCGGCCGCCGGCTCGTCGCTGCCCGGAGGCGTGAAGTCATCGAGCACCACGGCCTGCTGCCAGCACGCGTCATCGAGCACGGCGTCGATGGCGGGCGGCGTCTCGGTCAAGGGGACGGTGAGGGGCTGGGCGGCGGCAGCGACCGCCAGGACGATGGCGGACACGAGCATCGCTACGCGGGTCATGGTCGGTGACCTCCTGCACGCGGGCGAAGTCGAACGGCGGGCCGGGATGATCGACATAGGTAGGCCCTCGCGGGCTGTCCCTGTCACACCACCGTGCGTACGGGTCCGTACACGGCGGTTCGATCAGATTGCGGCTGCGTCTTTGACTCGCAGTTGTGGC